>CAISJJ010000197.1 GCA_903885595.1 uncultured Bacteroidales bacterium | reverse complement strand
TTGAATTTGTTATCGGGATATAACTGTCTTTTGTGATTCCAAGTTCAGGAAGGTTCTGCATTTCTATTCTTTCAACCGCAGTGGAAATATTTTGAGCAACTGGTTTTTTTATGTTGCTCTTATGAGATTTACCATTTGATGATTTGTTTCTTTCCACAGAATGATGATTGGTATATCGTACTTTGCCATTATTGTAATGCCTTGTCGTAGTGGAGAACTGTGACTTTTGACAGGAGGTTGCCGCTATTAGCGCCAGCGTAATCAAAATGAGGAAAAACTTTTTCATACTATCCAATATTTATTTCATTTAAAGCCATGTTATTGTAGTTGTCCTCAAGCGAGAAATCTATATGACCTCGATATACCGTATAATACTGGACATTGAGAGCATTGACAGTAAACGACATATATAGAGGTTCTGAGTCAGTCTTGAAATTAATGTCATTGCAAGTTATTGTGGTATCCTGATTAACCAAACTCATATCCCAATCGATATAATTTTTATGTACCCCACTCAAGTCCTTAGCATATTGATAGTTGCTATATTCAATTTTATAGCTATGGGCTCCTCCGCATATATCTGTTCCCGCAAGAAATATTTCCTTATTGTTTTCTGTTATTGTCCAGTTTTGCATCTTTTCAATATTTTGAAGGTTGCAAATACTGGGGTCATTGTTGACGGTTTGCACCTTGTAATAATATTTGCACCCCTGAAGTGAGAACAGTAGCAGCAAGGATATGGCAAGGCTCACCGGTTGAATTTTATCCAGAAGTATTTTCATCTTTTCCATTGTGGTGTTTTGTGGAACAACCCTGCGAATATATAGCAGGGAGCAGCAGAATCATAATTGATTTATAAGCAACTCGGGATATTATTAGCATAAAATCCCAAACCATTGCATGGAATAGGCAGAATCTAGTAAATAATGCAACAACTGCCTGAATGTGGTTGATGACTTGCATTGATCAAGGAAGGTATTTCCTGTCTCTATTTTACTGCTTTAAGAATTTTCCTACCTGCACCGCCCTTTCACCCGTCACCCGAACAAAATAAACCACGCGGGGCAGACTGCTGATGTCAAGTTGGGTTTTGGGTTCGGTGATTTGGCGGGTGATGATTTGCTGACCGTCGAGGTTTATTATGGATAATTCGCTGTGATTTTGGTTCTCTGATGTTTCGATGCAAATTTCATCGAAGGATGGATTGGGATACAAAAATAAGGGAGCTTGCTGTAGATCATTAATCCCATCTTGATAATCATATTTCATAACAGAGGCTTTATCGGCATATGCAAAATTCTGATAAGCAATGTAAGGTACTCCTGATAGGCTAAACGCAAGACTAAGGAATTGAGCTCCTCCGGCTGAAAACCCAGCATTACCGACATTCTGCCACAGATTATCCAATGGGAAAGATTCAGAGTAGTTAAAACTGAGCGCTGGCAAATACAGGAAGTAATAAAGTAAAAATGTAGACGAGTTTTTTCATGATGGACAGAGTTTCAATCGTGTTGGTATGTAAATCTTGGAAGTAGTAGTTGCAAACATAGGTACAATCGTTGAAACATTAATGGTGAGATTGGTATTTGTCAGGACTAATCACGACCAGTGATCAACAAGTTACCTTTTGAATGAAAAACCATGTTTTTGGTCATCATGAATTGGTGAGACTGTCAAAATAGTTGGTCAAATACGGACTCCTTTGATTGGGAAGTCTCGTTATGGTTTATCGAGGGGTTTTTTGAAAAATATTTTCTAACTGCGTTCAAGTCGTTAATTCATAGTTTTTTCGATATCTTTACGGGTGAACTGTGAAAGCGTTCTATTTCAAACACAAAAGCCATTCCCTTTGGGAAAATAATCTTCAATCGTGGTAACAAAGTTAATATGGGAATTAATTTGAAAAGGTATGGTCAATATCTAAATAGCCATATTGTTGAATAATCATTCAAGCTTTTTTTTAAGAACATTGATATAAACACAACTTGGGTAATCAGATTACAAAAAAAAAAATTCTTATGAAGAATTTAAAAATCCTATCATCAAAAATCCTTTTAGCTGCCTTCATCTGTATCGTTATTTTTACAATGTTTGGTTGTAAAAAATGTCGCGAATGCACTGCTAAGGCTTGGGATGGGAGTATTTCTACTGCAGAAAAGTGTGGTACCAGTCTGCAAATTCAATCCTTTGAAAACGATTTTAAAATCAACCACCTATTATACGAAGTTGAGTGTCATGACAAATAAAGTCGCTTCTTCCCTTACTCGGTAAATGCGGATTGATCCGTAAATCTGACGAAATAAAAAAAGTCAGCTAACTTGCTGACTTTCTGAGTAGCGGGGACAGGATTCGAACCTATGACCTTTGGGTTATGAGCCCAACGAGCTACCACTGCTCCACCCCGCAGTATATTTTTACGTACCTTTGTACTTTGTTTCGCGGTGCAAAGATAGTATTTGTTTCCGTGTTATCCAACATCCAATAAAAAATATGTCACATAAAGCCGGATTTGTTTCCATCATAGGTTATCCGAATGTTGGGAAATCCACCCTCATGAATGCTTTGCTTGGTGAAAAGTTGTCAATTATCACGCCTAAGGCTCAGACAACCCGACACCGTATCATGGGAATCCTCAGTGGGGATGATTACCAGGTTGTTTATTCAGATACCCCTGGTGTGATCAAACCACACTACAAACTGCACAGGGCGATGATGTCGGCCGTGTTTGCCTCGATTGATGATGCCGATGTGATTCTGCTCGTCACTGAACCGGGGAATGATTTTAAACAGGAGGATATACTTCGAAAACTGCAGGAAGCAAAAGTACCTGTGATTGTGATCGTTAATAAAATCGACCTTGGAAATATGGAGGTTCTGGAAACCGAGGTGGCAAAATGGATGAAATCGCTTGAAAAAGCGACAGTGCTCCCTGTTTCTGCATTACACAAACTAAATCTTGACCAGGTTTTTAAAGCAATACTGCATCATTTGCCCGAATCGCCGGCATTTTATCCAAAAGATGAACTAACCGACCGTAGTCAGCGTTTCTTTGTATCAGAGATCATCCGTGAGAAAATACTCCTGAATTTTTCGCAGGAAGTTCCCTATTCCACCGAAGTGGCGGTTGAATCATTCATAGAGGAAGACCACATTACCCGGATCACGGCAACTATTTTCGTCGCCCGCGAAACACAGAAAGGTATTTTACTGGGCCATCAGGGATCGGCCATCAAAAAGTTAGGTACCGATGCACGCAGAGATATAGAAGCATTTCTGGATAAGCACATTTTTCTTGAATTGCGTGTGAAGGTCGCCAAAGACTGGCGCGAAGATGACCGGGCGCTGAAAAGATTCGGATACACAGTTGATTAGAATGCAAACAATGCAAACAATGCAAAAAAAAAGAAATGTTGTTAATGAATTAATTTTAATTCTCTACATTCTCTGCATTCTCTGAATTGTTTGCATTAAGTACATTTTTTTGATTTTCACATCATCACCTTTTAAAAAAAATTATGACAAATATCATCGCAATCGTTGGCCGCCCGAATGTTGGAAAATCCACACTATTTAACCGTTTATGCGGAGGGCGTGAGGCCATCGTTGACCCAACAAGCGGGGTCACCCGCGACCGGCATTATGGACATGGTGACTGGAATGGGAAATATTATTCGGTGATTGACACCGGAGGATACGTTCATCAATCGGGGGACGTATTTGAAGATGAAATTAAGAAGCAGGTAAAACTGGCTATTGACGAATCAGATGTCATCCTTTTCATGGTAGATGCAAAAGAGGGACTTACGGCTATGGATGATGATGTGGCAAAAATGTTGCGGAGATCGAAAAAACGGGTCCTGCTGATTGCCAATAAGGTCGATAGTTATAAGATGGTCGATGATATTCATGAATTTCATGGTCTGGGACTCGGGGAAATCTATTCGATTGCAGCAACCAGTGGCAGCGGCACCGGGGATTTAATGGATGACGTAGTTCGTGATTTCCAGGATCCGGAAACTACAGAGAATAATCAAAACATGTTGGATAACCTGCCTAAAATTGCCATTGTGGGGCGTCCGAATGCCGGAAAATCATCTCTTGTGAATATGTTGCTTGGTAACGAACGGAATATCGTTACTCCTGTTCCAGGAACTACACGCGATTCAATCCATACGCATTACCAGTATTTTGGTCTCGATTTTAATCTTATCGACACAGCCGGAATAAGGAAAAAGGCAAAGGTAACTGAAAATATTGAGTTCTATTCAGTCATGCGCGCTATCCGCTCGATTGAAAGCAGCGATGTGTGCATACTGATGGTGGATGCGGAACGTGGATTTGAAGCGCAGGATCTGAATATTTATTCGCTCATCGAGAAAAACCATAAAGGAGTGGTTATCGTGGTCAATAAATGGGACCTGGTGGAAAAGGAAACCAATACCCATAAAACGTTTGAAGAGAACATCAGGGATCAGATAAAACCATTTGTGGATGTTCCTATTGTTTTCACATCCGTGGTTACCAAGCAACGCATTTTTAAAACGGTTGAAACAGCCATCCAGGTCTTCAAGAACCGCTCCAAGAAAATCGGGACCTCCGCATTGAATGATTTCATACTGCCGATTATCCAGGAAATGCCGCCTCCCGTGACAAAGGGGAAATATGTCAGGATAAAGTATGCGATGCAGCTGCCAACCGTTTTCCCTTCATTTGCCTTTTTTTGCAACCATCCGCAATACTTAAAGGAACCCTACAAGCGTTTTATTGAAAATAAGCTACGGGAACAGTTCGATTTCAACGGTGTTCCGATGGAGATTTATTTCAGGCAAAAATAGGTTGATGGAGAAGGGCATCCGGATCGATAAATGGCTTTGGGCCGTACGGGTTTTTAAAACGCGCAGCCTGGCGTCGGACGCCTGCAGGTCGGGGAAGGTAAAAATCATGGGTCAGGTTATCAAACCTTCCCATGAAGTGAAAACAGGTGAGGTGATTGGCATTGCCTTTCCCCCGATCGTTAAGACGGTGAAGGTTGTTGAACTGACCACCACCCGGATGTCGGCACGACTGGTGCCGGGTTTCTTGGTGGACATGACTCCTGAATCGGAATATCAAAAGTTGAAACACGACCATCCTCTTAATTTTGAGTTCCGTGAGCGTGGAATCGGACGCCCAACCAAGAGGGAGCGACGCGAAATAGAATTTCTCAAATTGTATCTTGGCGAATGATTCGCAATCGCATACCGGAACTCATCGACCTGGCCTTCGAAGGCAGGAATAAGGATTACGGGGCATATGACCTTCGGTCGAAATATACACGGTATTTGATGATATCAATGTTTTCAGGGATTTTCATTGTGTTACTCATCATCATGATACCATGGTTATTCTACTATTTTGAACCCATTCCGCTTATTGAAGGAGACATGATGTATGAAGTAGAATACTATAACATGAGCGCTCCGCCAGATGATGAAATGAATAAACTGGCACAGGCTTTTGCAAAGCCGCCGCCAGAAGTACAGCAGGTTCCGGTGGTAAAGGATTCGATTAAACCTGAAGAACAAAATCCGATGGAGGAACCGGCTGTACAGGAACAGGAAAACGAGAAGGAAAAGGTCGATTCATCGGCAAAGCCGGGAGGTTCCGGCCTGGGTACTGGCACCGGGGATGATACCGGGCTAGCCACAGCAGTTGATGTTTACCCGCGTTACCCCGGGGGTGATGAAACGCGGCTCTATTATTTACGTAAACAGATCCGGTATCCTGAAGCTGCCTTGAAAGGAGTGATTCAAGGAGTGGTGATGGTGGTGTTTATTGTTGAAACAGATGGATCTTTGACCCACATTGATGTTGCAAAACGCATCGGAGGAGGGTGTGACGAAGAGGCCATGAGGGTGACCAGGGAGATGCCCCGTTGGGAACCGGGCAAGCGCAACGGCCGCGTTGTCAGGGTTATGGTAAGGATGCCCATCGTGTTCAGGATCCCGGGCAGGTCCTGAACCAGGACAATAAAAAAGAGGGCTCGTGGCCCCCTCTTTCATTCCTGTGCATAACATGCAGCTTTATTACTTCTTTTCAGGAGTTGTTGTTCCGGCAGATTTCTTTGAATCTTTTGCACAACAACTTGAACTTTTTTTGGAATCACTGCAGGCAGCCTTGGTCTTTTTGTCGCATCCTGATTTCTCTTCCTTTGAGCATTCTTTCTTGTCAGCTGGTTTTGCCGCTTTATCCTGGGTTTGAGGAGTCTGGGCAAAGGTTAATCCTGCGAACAGAACAACAGCTGAGAATAACATTACTACTTTTTTCATGGTTATTTGGGTTTTTGGTTTATTTACTAATTTAGAATGAAGCAAAATTACATTAACTATTTTTATTGTGCAACAGTATTTTGTTAATTTTTTGTTAACGGGGTCAGGTGTTGTCCCGGATTCAATGTTTCTTCTATCAGCTTTATAAGCGATTGCTTGTCGAAAGGCTTGGCAATGTGACTTGTACATCCTGCTGCAAGGAGTTTCGCCTTATCCTCAGCCAATGTATATCCTGTTACGGCGATGATTGGCGTCTTTTCATAACCCGGCGCTTTTCTGATTTCCTCTGTGGCTTCGATCCCGTTCATTCCATATCCGAGGTTAATATCCATTAGAATGGCAGAATATTGTTTGCGCCCGACCATAGCCAATGCGTCAGCTGCATTGGCAGCATATTCTACAATGCAAACCTTCTTGAGAAAAAATTCGGTTAATTCTTTATTTACTGTGTTATCTTCCACCAGTAAAATCAAGGGAAGTGATTTGTCTTTCCGGTTGATCTCCTTCGATATCACACTTCCTTCGATCTTTGCATCATTTCCCGGAGGAGTGATCGACCACTGACTGTCAGGCAGCCAAATCGAGAAACCCGATCCATTTCCCGGTTCACTCTCAACGGTGATCATCCCTTCGAGTAAATCGATAATTTTTTTGCTGATCGTAAGGCCGATTCCACTCCCCTGGTATCTTCGTCCGAATCCCTCGCTGACCTGACGAAATTCCTGAAAAATAAGGTTAAAATAAGTTTTGTCAATTCCGATTCCACTATCTGAAACCTTTATTACCACCCATTTTTTATTGGATTCAATGGCATGATGGGTTTCCACGGTAATTCCTCCCTGGTCGGTAAATTTAATGGCATTATCAAGAATCTGCCTTAATAATTGTTTGAGGAGGTGATCGTCGGTATTTATGGTAAATGGTTTTATCCCTGTTGTGTGAATGAAAATCTGTTTTTCATTGGCCAGTGATTCCATTGATTTAATGATCGACAGGATGGGAATGTCGATTTGTACCTCTTTCCTTGATATGTTAATCTTTCCGGCCTCAAGTTGCGAAAGGGTAATAATCGAATTCAGTGTTGACATTAACCTCTTTCCTGAGTTATGAATGTTGTCGACCATGCTTTCATAATCACTATCCCGGAGTTCCTCCTTTAGAATTTCGGAAAATCCCAGAATGCCATTCAATGGAGTGCGCAGTTCATGGCTCATATTGGCCAGGATGGATGACTTCAACCGGTCTGACTCTTCTGCTTTTTCTTTGGCAATGATAAGTTCCCGTTCATACAATTTGCGTAAAGTGATATCGCGGTCAGCGCCCCGGTAACCTTGATAAACGCCTGCTTCATCAAAGACGGGAATCCCCGATGTTTCAAGGTAAATCAAATGTCCGTCCTTGTGCCTTGCGCGGTTTACCAAGGCATTCAATGGTTTAAACTGATGGACCAAACTGCGAACCTCTTCTTTGACCAGGGAAACATCTTCAGGTAACAGAAAGTCAAACGGCGATTTTCCTATCATTGCTTCCGGCTGATAACCAAGGATGTCAAATATTTTTTGTGACACATACGAATACTTCCATTCAGGATTTATTTCCCAAATCCAGTCATTCGTAAGGTCTACGATCTCGCGAAGACGCTTTTCGCTTTCGAGTACCTTGTTTTCGGCCAGTTTTCGCTTGGTGATATCCCTGAAGATCCCGAAAGTGCTGATAAAATTTCGATCAGAATCATATTGGGGTGTGGCCGTGACAATGATCCATCTCCGCTGTCCATCCTGACGGATGATCTCAATTTCATACATGCTTTTCTGCCCCTCCTTACGCAAGGCAGTCTGACGTTTGATTTCATCAATAGATGTCTCGTCAAGAAATGAAAGCAGACTTTTTCCGATAAGTTCTTCAAAAGATAAACCGAATATTTCACAGGCTGACGGGTTCGCATAAGTAAAAAGTTCGGCGGTGTCAACAACGCCAAGCCCTTCCCCTGTATTCTCAACGAGATCGCGATACCTTTCTTCACTTTCCCGTAACTCATTTTCTTTTTCCTTAAGTTCAGTAATGTTGCGGGCAATAATTAAAAACAACTTTTCTCCTGAAAGTTCCATGGTCGTCCCGCTTATCTGTACCGGGATCTTATGGCCGTCAGCATGTTTCCACCAGGATTCCTTCATGGTAAATGACGCAGACCCGCTGTCATTGTCCCAGGTCATGAAATGTGGTTCCTGCGGTAATTCTGCCATGATTTCCTTGTTCTGAAGCCCAAGCAGCTCTTCCCTGGTATATCCCAGCATGGAAATACATGCCTGGTTGGCATCCAATACGGTTCCCAGGGGTGGTTGTACAATCAGGATTGCGTCATTGGCCAGTTCAAAAAGGGTATGATATTTTATCTCGCTGCGCAAAATAGATTGCTCAAATTTTCGAAGCCTAACATCAATGCTTTTTTTCAGTTGAAGGAAATCAATCGGTTTTGTTATATAATCATCGGCTCCCATTTGCATACCAAATCGAATATCTTCCTTTTCTGATTTGGCTGTCATGAAAATAAAAGGGATATGAATGGTAGCCATTGAGGACTGGAGAATGCTGTAAACCTCATAACCATCAACCCCGGGCATGTATATGTCACAAAGTATCAGATCAGGATGAAATTTTATTGCCTGGTCGATGCCCGATTCTCCATTTGTCGCCTTAAGAACCTCAAATCCCTCTTCCTGTAAAAACTCAGATGCAGTCTCCAGCAGAATACGGTCATCTTCAATAATCAACAGTTTTTTCATTCGTCAATAATTTGGTTTTAATAGTCGCGTGGATTATCCATGATTATTAAACATGTTTGCTTTTATATGTTTAATGGATTGTTCATAGTTAATATCTGCTTTCCCAAACAGATCATAGTCCCAACTGTTAATTCAACAATTTCGGTAAAACTGCCGTGACTACAGTTCCTTTTCCCAGAACGCTTTCAATGGTAATGTTGCCTTTGTGCAGGTCAACACAACGTTTTACAATTGATAGCCCGAGTCCGGTGCCGGGATAGCCTGCTACATTTTCCCCCCGGTGAAAAGGTTCAAAAATGGCCGGTAGGTCCTGAGGTGCTATGCCAATACCATGATCGCGAATTTGAAGACTGATACCATTGTCAGTGGTATCAGTCAGATATACAGTAATTTGTTCGTCAGAAGGTGTAAACTTAACGGCATTGGATAAAAGATTTGTAAATATATAACGCACTAGCTCTTTATCCATTGTAACCATGAAGTCCCTGACAGTGATTTCAATGGTAACAGATGGAGAAGGGTTTAACATGTTTGTTGTATCTCTCACCAGTTCATCCAGAAACAAAACGATATCAAACCTGACCGGGGTAATCTGAAATTTTCCCGCCTCGTCCCTTGCAACAACTGAGAGGTCATTTAAAAGACTGTTCATCTGTTTCACGGACTGCAGAATACGACTGAATGCAGGGGCCTTTTTGTCAGCAGACCATTTTTCATCATAAAGCTCCAGCATCTGAATATTGGAAAGAATGGCAGAAAGAGGGGTCCGGAATTCATGGGAAACGGTGGTTAAAAAATATGTCTTCAGCCGGTTTAATGCTCCTTCCTTTTCAAGCAAACGATACAAAGCGAGTTCGGCCTCTTTCCGGGTAGTGATATTACGCATTACAACAAGGTAATCACCAAGATTGGTCAGCGAAATCGTCGCTTCAAAATATGATACCTGGTCTTTGGGGGATGGTAAAGAAAAATTAAAAGATTGAGGTTGCTTTGTCTTGTTAATATCATTAATGGCCCTGTGCAGCTGAAATGAAAGCGACGCAGGCATGATTTCTTCAAAATTCCTGCCTGCCATTTGATCAGGATCCATAAAAAAGTCGCCGGGATTCTTGATTTGATGATCACTTATAACTCCAAATAAGTTGATTCTGAAAAGATGATCAGGAATGGCTGAGAGTATCGCACGATTTTTCGATTCCGCATCAGCCAGAGAGGCTAATGCTTCATTTTTTTCATAAATAATATCAGCCAGTTCCTTCTTTTGTCTAAAGAACCTTTCAATCATGAGGGCAACCTGCCCAAACTCATTTTTTTGCGTCGCGATTGATTTAATCAAATCCGAATCTTCAAGGGCAAGACTTTCTGTAATCTTTTTCAGGGGAAAATTCAGCCAATGGTAAAGCATAAAAGAAACAGCAACTAAAAGAATCAGGGCAAAGCAAAAGTAAAAGAGACTCGTCAAATTTGTGATTGAAAGATAGGATTTCAGCAGAGGTTGCTCACGCACGAATATGAGCGACCCAACTTGCGACCCGCTCAGGGCATGCAGTTGAATTGTTGTTGTAATTTGTGAGTCATCTGCAGGCTTAGTTATTGAGGAAGGAGAATAAAGCAATCGTACTGATGCCCCTGATATTTCTTCAAGGTTGCGGATGGCTTGCCGATCCATCGTTCGGCATATGAAAAAATAGCCGAAGGACGGACTTGATTGAAAAGAGCCAACGGTGGGGTGAATGGTGGCTGCTGCAAATTCATACAAGGAGTCTGTTTGCCGGGAAAAGAAATAACCCGACCCATTCACTTCAAGAAAATGAAATATCGTATCGGTAAACAGTGCAGATTGATCGGGCATACCGGTAACATCAGTTATGGCATAAATAAGTCTTTTACTTTTATTAAATATCCATAATCCACTGAGCGAATGAATCGAGGGTGCCGTAGATAAATTACTCCTGCTCCATGATTCGTTTTTTGTAAATGTGAATTCAACCATTTCATCCCAATTGGTATAATCCTTTGCGAGGTTGACCATCGTTTTTTCATTCAGTCGCATGGCCGTTCTCACACTGGCCTCCAGTTCAAAATGGTACGACTGCATCAGTAAACGATCGCGCTTTGACTTGATTGTAAGGAAAACACCAAATGAAATAAAAATGCAAATGGCTGTGATTGCAAGGCTCAGAACTATTTTCGTACGGATCTTCATACATGAAAATAAGAAATCCAAAGATCAATATATTTTTAATTTAAACATAATAAAAATATAAAATTCTGTTTGAAAAAGAAGGAGGGCTATTCTTTATTTTTTGAATCTATGATAATCGTTACTGGTCCGTCATTTACAAGACTCACCTCCATCATTGCCCCGAATTGGCCGGTTTGAACTTTTTTCCCCAGTAGTTGTTCCAGACGTAAGATGAACTCTTTGTACAAGGGGATGGCTGATTCTGGTTTTGCTGCCCTGATGTAGGAAGGACGATTGCCTTTCCTTGTACTGGCATGGAGTGTAAATTGACTGACAACCAGGATCTCACCGCCTGCATCCTTTACAGAATAATTCATGACACCCTCGTCATCATTGAAGACTCTTAAATTTATCAGCTTGTTGCACAGCCATTCAATATCTTCCTGCTGATCGTTCGCCTCAATTCCTAAAAAAACCAATAATCCCCTGCCGGTTATCCCGGAAACCCGGGGACCAATCGTAACCGACGACTTTGATACACGCTGAATCACTATTCTCATGACTGGTTGTTCTTTTGAGTACACACATCAGTATATGACCCTAAAATTATATATTCCTTTTTAACTGGTCAAAATAGTTAAAGTTTTTCTTCAATTTTTGAGTTTTATTGTAGTTTTGCAATATACATGCTTTCTATGACCAACCTAAGCGTCAATATAAATAAAATAGCAACCTTGCGGAATGCCAGGGGCGGAGATTTGCCCAATGTGGTAAGAGTGGCAATTGATTGTGAAAGATTTGGCGCACAGGGAATTACAGTACATCCCCGGCCTGATGAACGTCATATCCGGTTTAAGGATGTTCTGGATCTGAAACCGGTATTATCCACCGAGTTTAACATTGAGGGTTATCCCTCACGTGCCTTTATCGACCTTGTACTAAGTACTCGTCCCGCCCAGGTCACCCTGGTTCCTGATCCCCCGGGTGTTCTGACATCGAATGCCGGATGGGATACAATTACACACGCATCCTTTCTTACCGATATAATCACAGAATTTCATCACCAGGGTATCAGGACATCGATTTTTATAGAATGCGAACCGGCGATGATACAACATGCAGCAATGACGGGAACCGATCGTATTGAACTTTACACGGAGTCATATGCTAAAAATTTTCCTTCAGACCGGGAAATGGCCATAAAGCCCTTTGTTTTGGCCGCATCAATTGCCAATGAATCAGAACTTGGTATTAATGCCGGCCATGATCTAAATCTTGAAAACCTCAGGTATTTTGCCAGTCAGATTCCCGGATTACTCGAAGTGTCGATTGGGCATGCGCTTATTTGTGATGCACTCTATTTTGGACTGGAGAATACAATACAACTCTACCGGAGACAATTACTGTAAAAGTACGAAATACGAAAAGCGAAGTGCGAAATAAATTAAAAACTTTCTCAATTATTTGGATAACGCTGATTTCAGGAATTTGTTTTGGGGTCGAAAAACCTGGGACTCCCGAACAAAAGGCCGCAGAAATTCATCGGTCGGTACTGACTATTGATTCGCACACTGATACGCCGTTACAGTTGGTTCAGCAAGGGTTTGATATGTCGGTATGGCATGATGCCCATAATGTATATTCGAAAGTCGATTTTCCAAGAATGAAGGAAGGCGGCCTTGACGGTGCTTTTTTTGCCGTATTTGTATCACAGGGCCCCCGCAATCCCGATGCCTGTGAAAAGGTTATGCAAAGGGCTGTAATGCTGTTCGATACCATTGATGCAGTTGTCAGTCGAAACAATAATGTTGCCGGATTGGCTATTACCCCGGCGGATGCTATCCGGTTGAAAAGGTTGGATAAACGGGCTGTATTCATAGGAATTGAAAACGGATATGCCATCGGAAAAGATATTTCCCTGATCAGCACCTTTTATCTGAGGGGAGCCAGGTATATAACACTCTGCCATTCAAAAAATAATGACATTTGTGATTCCTCAACCGATACCATTGAGCACAATGGATTGAGCCCGTTTGGAATCGAGGTGGTCAGGGAGCTGAACCATGTCGGAGTGATGATCGATGTGTCACACATTTCTGATAAGTCATTGAGAGATGTATTATCAATCACAGAGGCGCCTGTCATTGCCTCTCATTCATGCGCCAAAGCCTTGTGTGACAATCCCAGGAACCTGTCGGATGATTTACTCGAAGCAATTGCCAGGAATGGGGGAGTGGTGCAGGTATGTGTCTTTAGTGATTATGTGAAAACTCCTGTACCGGATCCAAAACGAGATTCTGCAAGGGCTGCCGTACGGTTAAAGTTTCGTGATTTTGACGGACTGACCGATGAAGAAATGAAAGCTGCACGAATAGAGTGGAAGACCATGAATATTAAATTTCCACAAAAATTAGCCAACGTTTCTGACTTCGTCGATCACATTGATCATGTTGTACAGGTGGCTGGCATCAATCATGTGGGCATCGGAACAGATTTTGATGGCGGAGGTGGGGTTGAAGGGTGCTTTGATGCAAGTGAAATGGGTAATATCACGCTTGAGTTGGTAAAACGGGGCTATTCGAAAAATGAGATCCGGAAAATCTGGGGAGGAAATCTGATGAGGGTTATGAATAAGACTTATGAAATTGGCCGGAAATATAAGCTCAGTTGTCGATGTAACTGAAAAACCAGCGAAATTATGATAATAAAAGTGATTGTCAGCCTGATTCCCGTCTTTCTTTTCCTGATCATGCTTTTATATCTTGATAGTCTTAAACTGGTGAGTAAATCCTTGCTCACAATCTGTCTGATCTGGGGTCTTGTTAGTTCAGGGCTTAGTTTTTTTCTGAATACGTGGCTGATTAATAAGCTGGCATTTAGTTTCGATACCTACTCTGGTTTTATCGCGCCCTTTGTTGAAGAATTTATGAAATGTGGAATGTTATGGTTCCTGATAAAAAGAAATAAAATCGGATTCATGATTGATGGAGCAATTTATGGATTTTCAGTGGGTGCCGCTTTTTCCTTTGCCGAAAATTTATTTTATCTGACCCAGTATGCAGGGGATGAGAGCAACCTGATGATCTGGATTACGCGTGGGTTTGGAACAGCCATCATGCATAGCGGAACTGCAGCCATTTTTGGAATTCTCTGTATGAGTGCACTGAACAGGAAGTCGGGCCTTGGTCTGGCTACTATTACAGGGTTGCTTGCTGCCATAATAATTCATGGAATATTTAACCAGTTCCTGGTTTCACCCCTGATCTCAACGGTAATTATCATCCTCATGGTGCCGCTTTCCATTATCGTGATTTTTAATTCTAACGAGCAATCAATCCGTAATTGGCTTGAACTGGAGTTTGATTCAGAAGTCAGTATACTGCGGATGATCAGAAAAGGACAATTTGCTCAAACAAAAACCGGTAGTTTCCTGGTTTCCCTGAAAACTCATTTCCCGGGAGAGGTCGTGTTGGATATGTATTGTTTCATTAGCCTTTACCTTGAGTTGTCAATGAAAGCCAAAAGCATGATAATGTTGAAGGAGAATGATCTCGTAACCCCTTCAGATCCTGATCTGCCAGTTAAACTTAGTGAACTGAAAGCCCTCAGAAAAAGTATCGGCCGAGGAGGGTACCTGGCCATTGCACCGGTTTTACGCATGAACCGGAAAGATCTCTGGAAGCTATATTTGCTTGAGAAAGCGTGAGTAACCCCGTCAGGCTTCTTATTCCCTGGCGGGGTATCATCACAAAGATTTTTTTTATCTTTAACCAACTTTTTCTATTTTTCATGTAATTATGACAAAGAAGGACGATAATGAGCTTGTTTACGAAGTGATTCACGGAAGCATTTCCTCCTTCGAGGTGCTGGTTGACCGGTACCAGAAAACGATCTTTAACATGATGTTTCGCATGGTGGGCGATTATGAAACGGCCAAAGACCTTACCCAGGATGTATTTGTGAAAGCGTTTGAAAAAATGGGTGGTTTTAATTTCAAATTCCGGTTTTTTAGTTGGATATACCGGATTGCCGTTAATGAAGCGATTAACTGGAACAGGAAAAGACCAACGACAGAAAGTATAGACAGAACTGAGTCTTGGTTGGTTGATAAAGAGGTTCCGGACCGGATTGAAGAAAAAAGTAATTTGCTTCATTTAGAATTGCGAAAGTTGGAGGCGGATTACAGGGTATTGGTGCTGTTGAAGTATTATTGCAACATGACATATGAGGAAATTGCTGAAACCACTCATATACCGGTTAAAAAAGTTCGTTCCAGGTTATTTATTGCCCGGGAACAATTAAGAAAAGGATTGATTGCAAAAGGATTTTTCGAATATGACTGATAAAGAAATCACCGAAAAAATATACAGGAATCTGGATGGCGAGTTGAATGCATCTGAGCTGCATGAACTTGAAAAACATCTTTCAGAGCATCCTGAGGCAGCTCAGTTTTACAAGGAATGGGAGTTGATAAGAACGCAGTTGGATCAAGAGCAGAAAACCCAGATCGATATCGATATCAAACAGGAAATTTTAAAAAGGATAAATATGGAAACTTACAAGCAGCCCTCTAAAAAAGAAAAGATTACAGTCGTTCGAAGCTTTTGGTTAAGGCCAGTTGTGAAATTTGGTTTTGTCTTCGTCCTGGGCGTTTTCGCGGGTTTTATATTTTTTAGTTTTCTAAAGACCGATTATTCCGGTGCAGTAGCCCCAACAATGGAAATGAAGGGAACTATGTATAATTCCCGATCATTTGATGAAATGAAAAACTCCGATATACTGCAATACGATAGTCCATTGGCTAAGGCAGTATGTAATGTGCGGTATTCCACTAAAATTGTTGAAATTCGGTTGGATCTTTCTTCCCTTGACCCCATTAAATCAACCATCGAATTCGATTACAACAATTTTACAGTTTTAAATGTACAGAATGTCAGTGTAAATGATAAATCAACGGCATTAGCTGCTGGTAACTTCATTCAAATAAACAATGTTGGTGATAGTAAATTCATTTTTCAGCTCTATAATAAAAACAGTTTACCGCACGACATTGATTTTAAAATTTTTCAGAATGATTCACCGATTTACCAGAATTCAGTGCAGGTTAACAAAGAATAATAACGCTAACAAATATAACCATGAAAAAGCAAGTTAAAGTTGTCATAAGCCTGGTCGTTGTGATTGCAATACTAGTTGCAGGGATCTCACTGTTTTTCCCTGAAGTTTTTAAAGGCCTTACCTCAGGAACCTTTGGGAAAGCTGAAAAGTATCACAAGAGCCAAATGACAGAAAAAGACGTTCAGCTTAGAAGTGAACTCACCGCTGATACAGGTCAACTTAAAAGTATGATCCAGGGATTGATTTATTTTTCGATTTTCACGCAGGATTTAAGTAATAAAATCGATTCCTGTGTCTCGACTTTTCAGCAACATGGAATCTGCAGTGAGAAAAATGGCTGTGCGAATGTGATGATTTTACAGGATTACTCAGATTTTATTAAAAATAATAATAAAACCCTGGGGACAACCATCAGCATGCTTACTGGTTTTTATCTGAAAGATCAGTCGGATCAGTCGACCGACATTGAAAGAAATCTGCGTGACTTTGGAAACTATGTCAATAACCTGTCTGAAAAGGACTCTATTCTTGAATCGTCCCTAAAGAGTATGGACAGTTTCATGCTGAGCAACAAGACCCTGAAGTCGCGGAAAACGGAACTGGCAAACCTGAAATCCATCCGTGACCAGCTTTTGGTAAAGGGAGTTCAATTGGCTGCTTTGCTTCAGGATAAACCACTGTCGTCCAGCCTCGTTCAATATGCTCTTTCTTCGCAGGATGGTTTACATCGGATACTGAATCAAGATAAAGTTGGTGTTGTTGCCAGCCACCAGGGATTAAATGTTGTGATATGCAGCGCTGACCAGATCGGCAATGCCATTTTGCAAGGCCAGGTTGGTATTTCGGCCGCCAGCGAGTTGCAGATTGTACTACAGAATCAGCAGGTTCAGGCTGCGAACTCTCAGAGCAAAGACCTTGGTGCGGCAATGGTGGGTGCAGTTCTTGTATATGACAAACCAGGTCTTCAATTTGCAGTTTCAAATATGGCGGAGCTTCACAATGCTTTTTCAGCCACCGAAATAAGCGCAGTTCTTCAGGGAGTTAGTCCAATTGGAGTTGTTGGCTATTTTGCTGCCGACGGATTACATTGTGTCCAATCAAGTTTTGATCTTCAAAATGCTTTCAATGCCAGTCCGTTAAGTAGAGTAATTAGTGCCGCCCAGGTGAGTGCGATATTCGCCAACCAGGGAATTGGTTCAGTATCATATGGCAACAGCTTTATTGGTTTAGTTGGAGAGCTGCAAAACCAGAAGATTGGCATTATAGTGTTGTAATAAATTGATTGTTGATTTTCGTCCTGACATAACAATTCATCCGGACCTGGTGCAGGAAAAAATCCAGAAAATTTTATCGGAGATTCTCATAAGTAGGTGTGAGAGTCTTCGATTTTTTTTTTGTAAATTGCCTGTAAAAATACAGTTGATCAAAATCCAGGCTTATGACACAATCAAAACTTCGGATTGCCGGCATATTAATCCTGTTTATGCTCATACCTGCCTTGTTGTTGCGATCCCAGAATAAGCTCAAGATCCAGAAATACCAGACCTCAAATGTCAAACTGGTATTCCTTGATAAAAGCACTTCCTACCTGGTTCCACACACTGTTCGCTCCTTTGAAAACGCACTTGCATTTCATAAGGAATTCTGGGATTATGATCCGACAGGTGAAACCAATATTCTTTTCAACGATTTCTCCGATGTGGGTAATGGTGGCACCATGGTGATACCCTGGAATTTTCTTAATATCGGCGTTTCTCCTTTTGACTATACTTTTTCAGTGGTGCCATCCAATGAACGAATGCAATGGTTGATGAGTCATGAACTCACGCACCAGGTAATGTGCGACAAGACTTCAAAGAGCGACAGGATCCTTCAAAAGATATTCGGTGGCAAGGTAGTGCCTGATAACCGGGATCCATTGTCATTAGCATATAGTTACTTTACTACACCTCGCTGGTATTCACCCCGCTGGTATCATGAAGGGATTGCCATTTTCATGGAGACATGGATGAGTGGAGGGGTTGGTCGTGTGATGGGAGGTTACGATGAAATGGTTTTCAGGACCATGGTGCGCGACAGCGGCTTTTTTTATAATGTGATCGGACTGGAAACCGAAGGTACAGCCATTGATTTCCAGGTGGGAGTCAATTCGTACCTTTATGGAACCCGTTTTGTGAGCTACCTGGCATACCATTATGGCATGGAGAAACTCAGGGAGTTTTATTCACGCAGCGATACGAGCCGGCGGTTTTACGCCAACCAGTTTAAAAATGTTTATGGTGTCCCGATCCAGCAGGAATGGAACAAATGGATAAAGTGGGAACATGATTTTCAGTGGGCCAACATATCAAAAATCAGGAAAATACCGCAAAGCAAATACCGGAAAATTGTTGAAAGATCATTGGGTTCTGCCTCCCGGCCACATTACGACACGGATGCCGGTAAAATCTATATTGCGGTGAATTATCCAGGGAAACTGGCACACATTGCCAGCATCGATGTAAAGTCAGGGGCGATGACGAAAATTGCCCCTGTGCCCAGTCCAAGTCTCTATTATGTAACCAGCCTGGCTTATGATGATTCATCGAAAACCCTGTTCGCTTCAACCCATAACAACGATTGGCGTGGACTGCAATCAATCGATATCAGGACAGGGAAAACCAAAAATCTGATAAAATACGACCGGGCCGGAAATCTTGTTTTCAACAGGAAAGATCACGCTTTGTATGGTGTTCAGAACATGAGCGGGCGTTCTACTCTGATCAGGATCCTGCCCCCGTACAAAAAATGGCAGGAATTGTATACCCTGGCCTTTGGTAAAGATTTTTCGGATATCGACATTTCTCCGGATGGTTTGTTTTTATCGGGAACCTTGTCTGATATCCAGGGCAGGCAAAAACTGATTGTTTTTCGCATTTCCGATCTTCTGGCAGGGAAAACCGAGTTCAGGGAAATTTATGAATTTGAAGATAACGCTGCTGCCAATTTTGTTTTTTCCCCCGATGGGAAATACCTTTACGGAACTTCTTATTATACTGGAGTTTCAAATGTTTTCAGAATTCCCATTGACACCCCCCGGCCAGAGATTCTTACAAACAGTTCCAGCGGGTTTTTCAGGCCGCTGCCCATTTCGCAGGATTCTATGCTGGTACTTGAATATACCCGGGATGGCATGGTGCCGGGGATGATGAAAATCGATACGCTCATTGATGTCAATGCCATTGAATTTTTAGGCCAGAAGATTTACCAGAAATACCCGGAGGTCGAATCCTGGATGCTTCAGCCACCTTCAAAGATAAACCTGGACTCACTGAATGTGGTCGAGAAAAGGTACAGGCCTATCAAAGAGTTGAAACTGGCAAGTGCTTATCCGATTATCCAGGGATATAAAAACTATGTTTCTGCCGGCTACCGGATGAATTTTATGGATCCCATGGGTTTGAATTCATTGACCCTGAAGTGGTCCTTTTCGCCGCAACCCAATCTTCCGCTCAAGCAAACAGTTCATTTAGCGGTTGAATACAACATCTGGAATTGGACTTTCAACGCAAATTATAATTATGCCGATTTTTATGACCTCTTCGGTCCAACTAAATTCAGCAGGGCGGGCTATTCGTTTTCAGCCAAATATTACAAACTTTTTAACCGGTTATCACCCAATAAAACCGATCTCTATGTCAAACTCACTGCGTATGGAGATCTTGAAACTTTGCCATTCTACCAGAATGTTGCCTCCGATTACAGGAATCTTTACGTTGGAACGATCAACTACCATAAAAGTTATTTAAGGAAATCACTGGGAGCCATCGAACCCGAGCAGGGATACGATTGGAGTGCGTTTGCCTTTACCAGTTTTGCCAAGGAGTCATTTTATCCCCAACTAATTAATAATTTTGATTTCGGGTTTTTACTCCCGTTGCGAAATTCATCATTGTGGTTCCGTACTTCGGTCGGACAGAGTTTTGGAGAATCGGACAAAACCAATTCCTATTTTTATTTCGGAGGGTTTGGGAATAACTATCTGGACTACCGGACAGCACAGCAATATCGTGAAATGAGCAGTTTCCCAGGGGTTGAAATCGATGAACTTTCGGCACTTAACTATGGAAAATTAACGACTGAAATTGATTTTCGACCTATCCGCTTCCGTAAACTCGGGCTTTTAGGTTTCTATTCAACCTACGCCCGTTTTTCACTCTTTGGCATGGGTTTGTTTACCAACTTTTTCAATGATCAAACCCAACAAAATTTTTTCTCAACAGGTGTCCAGCTTGACCTGGAACTTGTTTTGTTTACATTACTTAAATCAACGCTCTCGTTCGGATTTTCCAGAGCCTACGGCCCGATGCTTCCCAGCGACCAGTTTATGGTTTCACTAAAACTATGATATAATCAACAGCTATCGTTTTATACGCAAAGATTAAATAAATTTGTATGAACAACTAAAAAATTATAATTTATGAAAGGAAAAGCTTTTATTCTGTGTTTAGGGTTACTCATTGTAACCTCAACGGTTGGCAAATCACAGCAGCTCAACACGATTCGTAAAAATGATATAAGGTTGAGTTACGGAACCGCGACTTTGCCTATGGCGGCAGTTGGTTTTGGGGACATGTTTATCAGTATTGGTCATGCGATTATTCATGATAGCATTTTATCTTCAACCCTGACCAGCTTTGGATCATTGTCTTTTCAATATCAATACATTTTTGGGAAGGTGCTCCGCTTTGGCGGGATGATCACCTATCAACCCATCGTTAATAAATATTTATTTAAAAAAGGAGAGTATACCCAAACGGATTCCTATAATATTTTTACCCTGATGCCCAGGGTCGATTTTGCTTATTTGAACAGAGGGCTTTTTTCATTATATTCAGGTTTTGCTGTGGGTTTAATGGTGTCAACCTACAATCATAATTATAGCTGGCAGCCCGATATTTCGGGTATTGATGCCAACGTTGCTTTTCAGTTGAATGCAATTGGAATCAGGGTAGGAAAAGATCTGGGTGGATTTATTGAGTTTGGTACGGGGTTCCAGGGTTTAATCAACCTGGGATTTTCAGCAAAACTCTGACAGGCAAAAATTAATCTTTCAGGTTTTATCAAAATATCTGGCGGATTAGAAACCCGACAGGATAAATGTGTTGAACGCTCATGCAAAAACACTTCGATATCGGTTATTTCAGGTCTTTGCCCAAGAGCGACCTGCATAACCATTGTTTGCTTGGGGGGAAAAGAGCGGTTATTGAAAAGCACTTCGGGAGGAAGCTTGCGGCTTTCAAAGCAAACCAGCCAGGGATAGAAGATCTGAACCGATGGATTGGAAAAGTCTATCGTCCTTTTTTTGAGTTGCCCGGGGCCTTTGAAAAAGGGGTTGAGGCGGCATTCATTCAGGCCAAAACTGATGGGGTGATCAAACTTGAGATGAGTATCGATGTGTCGTTTGGGTTGTTACACCAAATTCCGGCAAAAAAGGTTGTTGATACCCTGAAGCATTATCACCGGACCGTTGCACCTGAAATAGATTTCCGTCCTGAATTAGGATTTTCCCGGAGCAAGTCATTACGTACATTACTCAGGTGCTTTGACCCATATCTGGATTGTCACTATTTTGAATCAATTGACCTGTATGATGATGAATCAGCACAGCCTGTTGCCAACTTCAGGGAATTGTACCGGTTTGCACGAAATCAGGGAATGAAATGCAAGGCCCATGCAGGAGAATTCGGTTCAGCTGATTCAGTTAAAGAAACTGTTGAAACACTTGAACTGGATGCGGTACAGCATGGTATTGGGGCTGCCGACTCCCCCGGCGTGATGAAGTGGCTCGCCGACCATAACATCCAGTTGAATATTTGCCCAACCAGTAATATTAAGCTCAAGCGTGTACGATCCTTTAAAACACATCCTATTCGAATATTGTTTGATCATGGTGTAAAAGTGACAGTTAACACCGATGATGCACTGGTATTCGGAGATGGGGTATCAGAGCAATTTCTGAAACTATTCAGGGCCCATGTATTTACAGCGGGCGAACTGGAAATCATCAGGAAAAACGGACTGGAATCAACCCACCCAGAAAGGGTGGTTAAAATAATTTAATGAACATGAAACGATCAAGGTATCTACTCTTGTTTTCGCTGGCGCTGTTGGCGGTTTTTTCAGGAGCATGCAAAGAAAAAGAAAGTTCGGGTAACTCAGAGGAAGAATCAATGTTGACTACAAACAAGAAGACCGCCATCGCGGTTGTTCATGCTTCTGCTGTCGGAATCGGTGAGATTATCAGAACAATACCTGATTCGGTCACGAAAGTTAAGGTTATCCGCGTTTACATAGATTCTATCAGGTTTTATGACGATAAATCCGGATATTTCTATGTTTACAATTATCAATGTGTCAACATAGCCCATGGGACACAGAAGGAACTTCAAGGGACAAATCTTTATAATTACCAGGATGTAAAGGGAAAATATGTAATACGTGCGTTGTCGGAAGCAGCCTCTAATGGTGGTGGTTTTGTTGAATTCTATTGGATCAAGCCTGGAGAAACAGGCGAAAAACTGAAGATTGGCTATGTAGAGCCTATTGCCGGCACAAATTTTTTTATCGGATCGGGGGTTTACGTTCCGGAATAATTAAGGGTGATATTAAAATAATTGATTGAGCGCTATTATGCCAGTGAAGTTAACATATGGGACAGTGACCTTCTTCCATGCGCGCCGTAGGTGCGATATATTGGTAGAACGACGAGGTTTGGGAGCATTTCGCGCCGTAGGTGCGAAATTATTTTCCGGAGATTCAAATCCAAAATGTGTT
>CAISJJ010000196.1 GCA_903885595.1 uncultured Bacteroidales bacterium | reverse complement strand
TGTCCCGCGTCACGTGTCCCGTGTCCCGTGTCCCGCGTCCCGCGTCCCGAACAAAAATACATTTCACTTTATTTATTTTGACCAAATGGCCTTGTTTCAGCAATTCGTGCGATCAATCCGGGATCATTTTCTATGGCATTGCCCACAACAACAACATCGGCTCCGGCATCAAAGGCTTTCCTTGCGAGATCAGGTGTTGTTATGCCGCCGCCAATGATCAATGGCAGGGCAATAGAATCCTTTACTTTTCTGATCATGGGGGCCGGAACCGGATTTTCAGCGCCGCTTCCGGCATCCATGTAAATCAGTTTCATCCCGAGCATTTCGCCTGCCAGTGCTGTGCAACTGGCAATATCAGTTTTATGCGAAGGAATGGGCAGGGTATTGCTCATATAGGTTACAGCAGTAGTGCGGCCACTTTCAATAAGCATATATCCTGTCGGGATGATTTCAAGTTTGCTGGCTTTCAGGTATGGCGCTGAGATCACGTGCCGGCCGATCAGCATATCAGGATTTCGTCCTGATATAAGCGACAGCAGCAGAATTCCATCAGCCTGGTTATTTAACTGTATATTGTTCCCGGGAAACAGCAGCAGAGGGATAGCTGAAGTATCCTTTATATAGGAGATAAATAGGTCCATGCTATCCTTGATCAGCAGGCTCCCACCCAGAAAAAAATAATCAACACCTGCATCCATTGATAGCCTGACAACTTCTTCAAGGTATGCCATTGTGTACTTATCCGGATCGATCAGAACGGCGAATTTCTTTTTTCCTGCTGAAACATCTGTCAGCAGTTTTTGATAGTGATTCATGAAAGCCGGTTAAAATATTGCTTTTGCAATCTGACGGATATTTTCGGAAATTCCCACCGAAAAATAGTGAAGAACGGGGACTCCGAAATGAACCAGCTCTTCCGATTGCCTGATGCTCCAGTCGATACCTGCTTTAAAAGCGTCTTCATTGGTTTTACAAGCCATTATCTCTTTGACCAGCTCGTCGGGAATATCGATGTTAAATATCTGGGGAAGTACATTGATCTCTTTGATGGTACATATTGATTTAAGTCCGGGAATTATCGGAACCCCTATGCCCTCTTTACGGCATGACTCAACAAAATCGAAATATTTCCGGTTATCGAAAAACATCTGGGTTATGATATACTCTGCTCCTGCATCAATTTTGGCTTTCAGGTACTTCATGTCGTAGGCCAGGTTGGGCGATTCAATATGCTTTTCGGGATATCCTGCCACACCAACGCAAAAGTTGGTATTAAATGTATTTAACAGTTCATCATCCAGGTACTTCCCACGGTTCATGTCGGTAATTTGCGCAACGAGTGTATTTGCAAAGGCATGTCCGTTTTTTTCAGGAATGAAGGTCCGTTGGTTTTTCGGGGCATCTCCGCGCAAGGCAAGGATGTTATCAATGCCAAGGTAATGGAAATCGATCAGTGCATATTCGGTTTCTTCTTTTGAAAAGCCACCACAGATAATATGAGGAACCACCTCAACCGAAGGGTACTTGTATTTGATCGCTGCAGAAATAGCCACCGTTCCCGGACGTTTCCTGATCGTTCTTTTCTCCAGCAGTCCGTTCTCATGTTTTTTATAAACGACCTCTTCCTGGTGATAGGTGACATTGATAAACGAAGGACTATATTCCATCAACGGATCGATGGTGCGGTAAATGCTGCTTATATTATGCCCCCTGAGTGGGGGAAGCAACTCAAAAGAAAAGAGGGTTTTATCCGATTTATTGATCAGGTCTATTACTTTCATGTGTTAATAATTTTGATTTTAATGGTCACATGGAATACCCATAATTAACATTCACGGTTGGTATGAACGTGGTCCTTATGGGTATTTCATACTAAAAATTCAGGTTTGTGTTCAACAATTTTTCTGCGCGTTCAAAGCTAAAACTTTTTCGCTTTGCATAATCGGTAAGTTGATCTTTGGAGATACGGCCAAGGTTAAAATATTGGGAAAGAGGATGGGAAAAATAGAATCCACTTACCGATGCGGCAGGATACATGGCGTAATTTTCGGTCAGTTTGATATCCACTTGCTTGTCAGCTTCCAGCAAATCGAAAAGTATTCGTTTTTCTGAATGCTCGGGGCAGGCCGGGTAGCCCGGGGCAGGCCGGATGCCCTGATATTCTTCCCTGATCATGGAAAAAACGTCGAGTTTCTCTGTTTTGTCGTATCCCCAGAATTCGGTACGGACCTTATGGTGCATGAGTTCTGCAAATGCCTCGGCCAAACGATCTGCAAGGATTTTGATTAAAATCGCATTATAATCATCCAGCTCCTGTTCGAAATTTGAAACCCATTCTTCAACCCCCAGCCCGGCAGTAACGGCAAAGCCGCCAATGTAATCAGTGACGTTGGATTCTTTGGGTGCGATATAGTCGGCAAGGCAAAGGTTTGGCTGACCAGGCTCCTTAACTTGCTGATTCCGGAGAAAATGAATTGTCGTAATTACCCGGGATCGGGTGTCATCCGAATACACCTCTATATCATCTCCGATCGAATTGCAGGGATAAAATCCGATCACCCCGCGTGCAATCAGCATTTTCTTGTTGGTTATTTCCTTTAACAGTTGCTGGGCGTCGGCAAAGAGCTTACGTGCTTCAGTGCCTTTGACCGGATCGGTAAGAATAGCCGGGTATTTTCCATTCATCTTCCAGGCATGAAAAAAGAAGGTCCAATCGATATACTGCTGAATCTCCTCAAGGGGATATTCGTAAAAAACCTTGTTACCGATGAACTGGGGCTTATAGACCTTATGGTGTTTCCAATCGATCTTCAACTTGTTTTTGCGTGCTTCTGCGAGCGAATTATAAGAATAATCCGCTTTCTTGTCATAGCTGGTACGGATTGCCTGGTATTTCTTTTTAATGGAATCGGTAAAATCTTTTTTCACTTCCCGGGAGAGAAGATTTGAAACAACCCCCACCGCCTTGGAGGCATCTTTGACATGAATTACTGATGCAGAATAATAGGGCTCAATCTTCACAGCAGTGTGGATGTCGGAAGTGGTGGCGCCCCCGATCAGGAGTGGAACAGTGAATTTAAGCCGCTCCATCTCTTTGGCTACGTGGACCATCTCTTCAAGTGAAGGCGTAATCAACCCGCTGAGCCCGATCACATCAACGTTGTGCTCCCGGGCAGCAGCTAAGATTTTTTCAGCAGGAATCATAACACCCAGATCGATTACCTCATAATTATTACATGCCAGGACAACTCCAACAATATTTTTTCCTATATCGTGAACATCCCCTTTTACGGTTGCAAGCAGCACTTTGCCATTGTTGCGGGGTACACCCTGGAGCGCGGCTTTTTCAGCCTCTAAACGCGGAGTCAGCCGGGCAACCGCTTTTTTCATTACGCGGGCGCTTTTTACTACCTGGGGTAAAAACATCTTTCCGCTGCCAAATAAATCACCCACCTGGTTCATGCCATCCATAAGCGGGCCTTCAATGATTTTTAAAGCTGTATCAAACAGTGGCATTACCTCATCAACATCCTGGTCGATGAACTCGGCATTGCCTTTGATCAGCGAGTGCCTGAGCCGTTCGGTCACCGGAAGAGAGCGCCACTCAGCTTCAATCACCTCTTTCTTCCCCGAATCTTTTATCTGGTCGGCATAAGCGAGCAACCGTTCGGTTCCATCCTTTCTCCGGTTCAGAATGACATCCTCAACCAGTTTGAGCAGCATTTTCGGAATTTCATCATACACGGGCAATGCCCCGGCATTGACAATGCCCATATCAAGTCCTGCCTTAACTGCGTGGAAGAGGAAGGCTGAATGCATGGCTTCGCGCAACGGATCATTACCCCTGAAGGAAAACGACAGGTTGCTTATTCCCCCGCTAACACTTGAATAGGGCAGGTTTTCCTTGATCCACTTCACCGAATTAAGAAATTCAACAGCATAATTGTTGTGGTCGTCGATGCCTGTGGCAACCGTAAGAATATTGGGATCGAAAATGATGTCTTCAGGGGGGAAGTTAAGTTCTTCGGTGAGAATTTTATAGGCCCGGCGGGCAATAACGATGCGCCTTTCAAGCGTGGTTGCCTGACCCTCTTCATCGAATGCCATGATAACGGTTGCGGCTCCGAATTTTCGCAGGATTGAAGCATGATCCCTGAAAGCGATTTCTCCCTCCTTAAGACTGATGGAATTCACGATTGGTTTTCCCTGGATACATTTCAGGCCGGCATGGATAACCGAAAATTTCGAGGAATCGATCATCACCGGTACCTTTGCAACATCCGGGTCGGAAGCCACCATGTTCAGAAAGTTTACCATGGCTTTTTCGGCATCGAGCATGGCTTCATCCATGCTGATATCGATAACCTGGGCGCCATTTTCGACCTGCTGGCGGGCAACTGAGAGCGCCTCTTCATACTTTTCCTCTTTAATCAGGCGTGCAAATTTCCGTGATCCGCTCACATTGGTGCGCTCCCCGATATTGATAAAGTTACTTCCTTTAAAAAGGGTGAGCGGCTCGAGCCCACTCAGCCTGAGCTCGTGTGTACGTTCAGGAACGACCCTTACGCGAGCTTTCATGGCAAGCTGAACAAAACCTCTGATGTGTTCGGGTGTGGTGCCACAACAACCCCCGATGATATTTACAAAGCAGTTGTCCAAAAAATCCTTTGTGTATCCTGCCATTACGGAAGGAGATTGATCGTAGTTTCCGAATTGATTGGGTAGGCCGGCGTTAGGATAAACAATGATTGGAAAAGGAGCTTTCTGCGATAATTCTTCAACGTAAGGCCGCAATTCTTCTGCTCCGAGCGAACAGTTCAATCCAACTGCAAAAAGATCGAAATGTATTATGGAATA
>CAISJJ010000195.1 GCA_903885595.1 uncultured Bacteroidales bacterium | reverse complement strand
CTGTTGGTGCAGTGGGGCATACTCATCGTTTTTGCCATGGCGCTTTATGGGTTCCTCGGATACCGGGCCGGAAAAGAAGATTCAGTAAACGGGAATAGACCCGGCTGAGGGTCACGTACGATTTACGATTTACGATTTACGATTTACGATTTACGAAGGAAGGTCAGTTTTCCAGTGTGAAGTGAAATGCGCTTCCCTTGCCCGGTGCGCTTTCGATGCGAAGCCATCCTCCCTGATTTTCGATGAAAAATTTGCAGAGGATGAGTCCCAGTCCCATACTCTCTTCACCAAGGGTTCCTTTCCGGCTGGTTTTCGCTCCGGGGCTGAATAAATTATCGGCCAGTTCACTGCTCATCCCGATCCCGTTATCCCTGATTGAGATCTCGGCAGGATGGCCAGGGAGCTGTTTCGCCGAAATGGTGATCGCGCCACCCCTGTGCGTGAATTTCACCGCGTTGGCGACCATGTTGCGGAAAACGGCTTGAAGGATATGCCGGCTGGTAAAAACGGTAAGCTCCCCGGGAATATCGCATGTGATGACAATCTCCTTTTTTGCTGCAGTTTCTGTGTTCACCCGCAGAAAATCATTCATGAACGGAACCAGCTGAATATTTTCACATTCCATCACATTCAGCCCATTCTGGCTTCGCGACCACACAAGCAGGTTTTCGAGCAGCTCGAAATAGTTTTTTGCCGAGAAATGAATGGCACGGGCAGCCTCCATCATCTCTGAATCCGTCATCTCATTGGTTTGGTCGATGAACAGTTCCGACATCCCCAGGATGGTCATGAAGGGGTTGCGGAGATCATGAACGACAACCGAAATGAAATGGTCCTTTTCGGCCAGGCGTGCTGAGTGCAAATCTTTTGTTTTCTTTAACTCCAGCTCGGTTTGTTTTCGTGCATTGATATCCTGCAACACATGGATCGATCCGGTGATGTTGTCCAGCTGGTCAAACAGTGGGATCATGCGCACTGAGAACCAGCCGCCGAGGTGTTCCAGTAACATTTCGGCCGATTGCTCCATCCTCTCTTTCAGCATGCAGCCATGGATGCAGGTATCGGGATGTTCGTCCTTCTGGTGTATGAGCCAGCAGCAGGTCGCCCCCTTCAGCGCCTCCGGCTGAAGACCCGCCCGATTTACCATGGCCCGGTTGGCACGGATGATTCGGCGGTCGGTGTCGAGAATAAGTACAAGATCGGGATAGGCATCGAAGACAGACAAATAGTCGGGTTTCATGAGTGAATTTTTGAGAAGTATACAAACGTTTGAGTTCGCTTTATTTTGCAAACTCAAACAGCCGGAGCATACATAAAAAATTAAAAACAATATCAACCATTTCCGATGCAGAATTAAATCTATTTTCTGACTTGTTCATCGTGGTTTATTCAACGAACCGAAACCGCTGCTAAATGCACGACATTTTTGTATTACCGCTCCCTCCTTCTCCTCCAGGGAGAGGGAGACGGAGGATGAGGTCATTTATTGTACATCCCTGAAAAAGGGGTTCTGGTAAGATTACGATTAATCAAATTCAATATTCGACATTCGTTATTCGATATTCGATATTCGTTATTCTCCCCTCCTCCTTCACGTAAATAAATTTTTCTACATTTGTCCCTGTATGGAACAACGCAAGAGAGATCACATCGCGCTGGCATTTTCGTCGCAGGTTGAGGCGGCGCTGGCCGACAGGCGGTTCACCTACGAACCCATGCTGGGCGCGCATCCCGGTGGAGAGGCGGAGCCCTTTACCTTCCTGGGCAAGACCATGCGGGCGCCCATGTGGGTGTCGAGCATGACCGGCGGCACCGCGCTGGCCCGCATCATCAACACCAACCTGGCCCGCGCCTGCCGCGAATTCGGCATGGGGATGGGGCTTGGGTCGTGCCGCATTTTGCTGGAACATCCTCAGTATTTCGCTGATTTCGACATGCGTGACGTTATCGGCGACGATCTGCCCTTTTGGGCCAACATCGGCATCGTGCAGCTCGAATCGATGCTGGCCGATGGCAGCCACCACCGCCTCGGTGAGCTGGTGGCAAAACTGCGGGCCGACGGACTGATTATCCACGTGAATCCCATCCAGGAGTGGCTGCAGCGGGAGGGTGATGTGCTGAAACATCCGCCTGCCGAGACCATTGAAAAATTTCTCGCACTCACCCCGATGAAGATCATGGTGAAGGAGGTAGGGCAGGGGATGGGACCTGCGAGCATTGGCCGGATGCTCAGTATGCCCATCGCGGCGCTGGAGCTGGCTGCCTTCGGCGGAACCAACTTCGCCCGGGCCGAACTGGCGCGCGGCGATCCGCATAAACAGGCGCTGTATGCGCCGCTGTCGCTCGTGGGTCATACCGCCGGGGAGATGCTTGGAGTCATCAACACCCTTGCCGGCAGCAGCCAGCCGCCGGCCTGCAGGCAAATCATCATCTCGGGGGGGATCGGCTCCTTTCTCGACGGATATTATCTTATTTCAAAAAGCGTGCTTCCCGCCGTTTTCGGGCAGGCATCGGCATTCCTGCGTTACGCGCAGGGCAGTTACGACGATCTCCGGCAATTCGTGGCCGGCCAGGTAAACGGCCTGAATTTCGCAAAGGCCTTCTTAAGTATCAGAACCACATGACCGACAAGGGAATCATTCACGGCTTTTCAAAACTCACCGAAGAGGAAAAGCGCCATTTCATTGCCATGCTCTGCAATGAATCGATACAGGCCGAGGATATCCTCGAACATTTCCTGATGGAGGATGAGAATGAGCGAACCACCTTCCTCGAACTCAGCGAGAATACCATCAGCAGTTTTCACACCCCATACGGCATTGCGCCCAATGTAGTGGTCGACGGTAAGGTGTACCATGTGCCCATGGCCATCGAGGAGAGTTCAGTGGTGGCGGCCGCCTCCCACAGCGCCCGTTTCTGGGCCGAACGCGGTGGCTTCCGCGTGACCCACGTGTCGACGGTGAAGCTCGGGCATGTCTATTTCAGGTGGTTTGGCGATCCGGCCTTTGTCACCGAACGCTGGCATGTGCTGAAACTGTTTTTACTGGAGCGGCTTAAAAAGAT
>CAISJJ010000194.1 GCA_903885595.1 uncultured Bacteroidales bacterium | reverse complement strand
ATGGAAGGGGACATAACCATCTCCATCGACATGGAGAAGTATGAGCAGGACGCCGTCTGGGACGGGATCAAGGGATATGTTACCAACACGGCGCACACGGCAGAAGAGGTGATTGCAAATTACCGGAACCTCTGGTTTATCGAGCGGGCGTTTCGAATGAGCAAGACAGACCTGGAAGTCAGACCAATCTATCACAGGCTGCACAACCGCATAGAGGCACACATCTGCATCTGGTTCACTGCATACAGCATCCTGCTGGAAATGGAAAGGCTACTCAAGATGCATCATTCGTCAATAACACTGAAAAGGGCACAAGAGATAACCTATAACATGTACCAACTCATTTACAGGCTACCCAACTCGAAGGTTGTCAAGAAACAAATCCTAAACATGGACGATGATCAGAAAGAACTCTATGAAATCGTAATGAAACCGGAAATTCTATGAGAAATTTCTTTTGGGTGTCCCATTGACGAAAACAGGAGATGATTGTTGAATAATCAGAATCTAAATTGTTTTTCAAAAGGCTGTTCCACCCGGGGCAGCCTTTTTTTTATCTCCAGACATGTGTCCACCCCGAAAAGGGGATCATGAGTAATTTCTGGGGTGGGGGTATTGAATTTCAGATTTCACATTTCAGATTTCGCATTTCAGATAAAAAATTTGAAATCTGAAATGTGACTTTAATGTTTAGCTATCTTCCCCCATAAATTTCGCTTGATCCCGAAAAGGCCGGTTAAAAAAAACCTGAGCGAAGCGGAAGGATATAATCACCTGTTAATGAAATCATTTCCACTTCGTCAATTGTTGCGGATAATTGAAAAATGACTATTCAGAGAGGATTGAATCTTGAGTCTACTCCGAAAAGGCAATTTAAAGGAAAACCGGACACTGAGCGAAGTCGAAGTGTCCTTATTATCCGGTGTTAGCATCCTTCGACCCTGCTCAGGATCCAGTTGATCGGACTTTTCGGAGTGGGGTCAATCTTTAAATATTGGTAACTGTAAATTTTGTATCGATGCATTTATTATCTTTGCAAAAAATATTCAAAAAACCAATAACTATGAAAAAACTTTTACTTTTTGCTCTTTTGTTTACGCTTGGAGTGGCTGTTATGGCTCAGCAAAAGCCAGTTAAACTATCTAAATCGATTCAAAACCGGACATTGCCCTCATTCAAAGCGCTTGACAACGGAACTTCTCCTGCCCAGCCAGGGAATACGGTTGCCAATTCCAAAGCCGTATTGGACGACATCATTGGCGGATCACGGTATGATATGCAGACCAACGCTTCTATTCAAAACAACCGCTTAGTCATGTGGCCCGACGGTAATTTATCAGCCACCTGGACAATGGGTATGGCCGATGCCGCTTATAACGATCGCGGAACCGGTTATAATTACAGGAACGCCGGTGCCTGGGGACCTCAACCCACAGTCAGAATCGAATCAATGAAATCAGGATGGCCTTCGGTTCACCCCTGGATGGGAAACGGCGAGATGATCATGGCGCATAATTCCACCAAATTCATGCCAATGAATACCCGCCCGGTAAAAGGTACCGGCGCCTGGACCCAGAACCTCAGGCTGACAGCTCCGGGAAACGCATTTGGCCTTGTTTGGCCGAGAACCATTACCAGTGGCCCCAATCATCAATACATCCACGTTCTTGTTGTTACTACTCCGGTTGCAAACGGAGGTACAGTTTACCAGGGACTTGACGGCGCGCTCATCTATTACCGCTCACTCGATGGCGGTGCAACCTGGGATAAGCAAGGAATTATTCTTCCCCAGCTTACTTCTTCCGAATACTTTGGTTTTAGTGGCGACGACTACTCCTGGGCCCAGCCTCATGGCGATACCCTGGTTTTTGTCAATGGTGGTCAGTGGACTGATACCTTTATGATGAAATCGACAGATAACGGTAATACTTGGACCAAGACAACAATCTTACCCAACTATTATAGCAAGAATAACGGGACAACCATTACTCCGACCTTTATTTGCTGCGATGGATCTGTTGCATGCGAAATGGATAAAAACGGTGTAACTCACGTTGCGTTTGGCAGAATGAGAGCAATATGTACAGGAAGTGCCAAAAATTACTATCCGGGCACCGATGGCATTGTATATTGGAACTCCACTATGCCTGTGATGGATACAGCTATAATTACTGAGATTGACAGCTGTTTTGCACACAATATCCTTATTGGATATGTTGCATCAAATGCAGCCGGTGATTCAATCCTCGACCCGTTCCCAACTTATGGTGTAGGCCTTTCAAGTTTTCCACAGATCATTGTCGATGACTATAACAACCTCTATTTTCTGTGGTCCTCCCTTACCGTTGGCAACCCATCTCCGGATCCGCTGAATTATCGTCATATCTGGGCACGTGCATGGTATCATAATAAAGCTGAATGGACCGAGATGATCGACCTGAATGATGGTGTGTTTTACATGTTCCAGGAATATGTATATCCCTCGGTGGCCTCATCCTTGAAAAACGATAAAATACAGCTGATCACCCAGACCTCTTCACAACCTGGCGCCAATATCAAGGATGCAACCATCCCCATCCACGATGTATATATTGAATACAGGGAAGTTCCTGGTTCAACATTTTGGCCAACCGGCGTTGAGAACAAAACTGTTGCCAGCAAAAACCCGGTAAGCCAGAACTACCCCAACCCGGTAAAAGGCGCAACCTATTTCAATGTAAATCTTGATAAAGCTGCATCTGTGATCGTTGAAGTTTCCAACATGATGGGACAGAAGATAATGAGCATGGATAAAGGCTTTGTGAATGCCGGCAATCAGGTTTACAGTCTCGACGGTAGCCAGCTTGCTCCGGGTGTTTATTTCTACTCCGTGAAGATCAATGGCGAATCATTTACGCATAAGATGATCGTAGAGTAAAAACTTTTCCATTTCCTTTTTAAAAAGGCTGTTCCATTTGGGGCAGCCTTTTTTGTTGAACATATAATTGTTTTCCCTCATGCAAAAAAAAGGTGCTTTTTAGAAAATTTCATTTAAACTTGGAATTAGTTGCCTAAACAGGTAACTTTGCAAAGCAATTGAAAAATTTATGCGGACAACCTATGTTTACGGAACAGAATTTTGGGACTTCTATTACACTCAAAGACCTGAAGTCCAAGACAAAATTGATTGGGTAATTGGCTTAGTCAGGACTTTAAGAATGATTCCTGAAAAATGAAATCGATTAGGCAGAACGTTTAAAAAAGATAGATTAATTGAATGAGCGCAATTATACCAGAAGAATTCAATATAGCAAGATCCTTCCTGTTTGAGGATACAGTCTTCAATAATCCTTTCCGGCTCCGTAGGAGCCAAATCCTGGTAGCGCGCCGTAGGTGCGCAATGCATTTTGGAT
>CAISJJ010000193.1 GCA_903885595.1 uncultured Bacteroidales bacterium | reverse complement strand
TACGAGATAATTTAACAAAAATTAATAGACGCTAGTGATAAAACTTAATGATTAATCGCAATCTTACCAAAACCCCTTCGTCAGGGGGGATGTATAATAAATGACCTCATCCTCCATCTCCTTCTCCTTGGAGGAGAAGGAGTGGCGGTGTTAAATATATAATAGTCAGTAACATGTACTATAACACATCTCCCCTTCTCCTCTAAGGAGAAGGGGAAGGGGGTTGAGGTCCTGATGATACAGTCTTAAAGGGTTTGTGTCAAAAATGACAAACCCACTGTGATTGAATACTGGAATGATTATGCTCAATCAAAAAAAATCTTGCTTGATTGTCACTTTTTAAACATACTATCTTGTTACTATTAAATATTGTTACCATTACATACTTTTTGAATCTTTAAAAAATTGTTCATGAAACCGGGAAATATTACAATTTTGATTGTGGATGATGATCAGGACTACCTGATTCAGTTGCAGGCGAAAGTCCAGCAATTCGGTTATAAAACAATCACGGCTGAGAGTCAGCAGGAGGCAGAAAAATTACTTGAAAAGGTAAAACCGGATCTGGCGATTCTGGATCTTATGATGGAAAATGAAGACAGTGGGTTCATCCTGTGTTATAAAATGAAGAAAAGATATCCGGATGTTCCTATCATCATCGCCACGGGTGTTGCTGCCGAAACGGGTATCAGTTTCGATATTAATGATGAAAATAACCGCAAATGGATCAAGGCAGACCGGTTTCTTGAGAAAGGCATACGCTCTGAGCGGCTAAAGGAGGAAATAGAAATTTTGCTGTTAAAAAATAACAAGTGATGTAATAATAACTGATTTTCGGCTTATTTTTGATGAACAAAATCTATGTCAACACTAAAAATACTTGTCGTCGATGATGAACCCGGAATCCGCAGCGGAATTTCCCGGATTCTGAGGAATTTCAGGGTAGATTATCCTTTCATGGATGAAGCTTTTGAATTTGAAGTCATTGAAGCGCCTACCGGAGAGGCCGGAATCGAGATCATTGATTCGAATCAGCCCGACATCCTGTTACTCGACAATAAACTACCTGGCATACAGGGAATTGAAGTGCTTGAGTACATTAAAAAGAAGCAAAAGAGCATCATCGTCGTGATGATAACCTCCTATGCCTCACTTGAGCTCGCTGTGAAAGCAACCAGTGACGGAGCCTACGATTTTATCCCAAAGCCCTTCACACCCCAGGAATTAAAATCGTCCATTGAGAATATCACCAAGCGCGTTTTTCTCAAGAAAATGACGAATACACTCCAGGATACCGGGAAACAAATAAGATTTACTTTCCTGTCGGTACTGTCTCATGAACTCAAAGCACCGCTCAATGCCATTGAAGGCTACCTCAAGATGATCAAGGACCGGCAGAATGGAACTAAGCTCGAAGATTATGATGTGATGATTGACAGGTCGCTTGACCGTATTAAGGGGATGCGGCACCTGATCCTTGATTTACTTGACCTTACCCGTGTTGAATCGGGAAAAGCAAAGCGGAACATCACAGAAGTGGATTTGGTTTTGGTTGCCAGAACGGCGATGGATACGATGCGCCCTTATGCTATTCAGCGTGATGTGACCCTGAAACTTCACCACGAGGGAGCTGTTTCAATACAAGCTGATGCAGAAGAAATGGAAATCATTTTCAACAACCTTATTTCCAATGCCATCAAATATAACCGGGATGGAGGCCGTGTTGATTTCACCATTACACCTCATGAAGGATGTATGCAAATTGAGGTAGTTGACACCGGTATTGGGATGACACCAGTGGAAATTGAAAAAATATTTGATGATTTTGTTCGGATTAAAAATGATAAAACCAAAAATATAACCGGAAGCGGGCTGGGTCTTTCCATCGTAAAAAAGCTGATAGACAATTATTCAGGAAAGATTGAAGTTTCGAGTATTCCGGACCAGGGTAGTACTTTTAATGTCAGACTTCCAATTGATAAACCATGTTTATAAAAAATTTGCCTCATAAGACAGTTGAGCGGTTGAGTCAATATCGCCGTGCATTGCTCATGATCTTGTCGAAAGAGAAGACCCATGTGTTTTCTCATGAAATTGCGCAGATGCTGCATATCACGCCGGTTCAGGTTCGACGCGACCTGATGCTTATAGGTTATTCGGGCAACCTGCGCAAAGGATACGACATCAAAGAGCTGATCGAGCTGATCGGTAAGATCATCGATTCGGATCGGGGACAACGTGTTGCTGTTGTTGGCCTGGGCAACCTCGGGAAGGCCATTATAAGTTATTTCAAGGGCAAACGTTCGAAACTGGCAATTATCGCTGCATTTGATATCAATCCGGAAAAAATCAACCGGGTTTACGACGGGGTTGCCTGTTATCACATCAGCCAGATGACCGAAATTATCAAGCAGAACAACATCTCCATCGGAATTATTTCTGTGCCATCGGAACAGGCGCCTGAAATTGCGGAGACGATGGTTCTTGCGGGGATCAAGGGGCTGTTGAATTTCACCCCCAAACCATTGAACGTCCCACCTTTTGTCTATCTTGAGGAATACGACATGATCACCTCTCTGGAGAAGGTTGCTTTTTTTGCAAAAAAGAATGATGAACGATTTAAGTAGAAGGAAAAGAAGGTGAAAATTTTTTATAATTTTGACCATGTTGGGGAAATCCGCAACGCGGTTGTAACCACAGGGTCATTTGATGGTGTTCACATTGGCCATAAAGTAATCCTGCAGCGCTTAAAAAAACTGGCGGCAGAAATCGGAGGTGAAACTGTACTCATCACTTTTCATCCTCATCCCAGAAAGGTTCTTTACCCTGAAACTGCCGGGAAAGGTTTATTCCTTATCAATTCTCAACCCGAAAAAATCAGCCTGCTGCGAAAAGCCGGGCTTGATAACCTGATCATTGTTGAATTCACCCTGGAATTTTCGAGGATAACTTCCATCGATTTTGTCAGGAACATACTGTTGAATAAGCTGCATGCACGAAAAATCGTGATCGGGTTCAATCATCATTTTGGTCACAACCGCGAAGGAGGTTACGATGCATTGCGCAACCTCGGAACCGTCAGTGGATTTGAGGTAGAGGAGATTCCCGAACAGGATATCCACAATGAATCGGTCAGCTCAACCAAGATCAGGAAGGCAATTCAGGATGGCAATATCCAGAAGGCCAATGCCTATCTCGACCACCAGTATATCATCATCGGGTTAATGAGTAAAAGCAGTCCTGTTTTGGAAGAGATCGGATTTCCCTGCTACTCCCTGCAGATAGAGGATGATTGCAAGCTTGTACCACCGAACGGGGTATATGCGGTGACCGTAGTTGGCGAGGACATCTTTTCACGGGCCATGTGTTTTATCCGGAAAAATGAGGATTCGCCACTGGATACGCTGATCGAAGTTCACCTGCTTGAAGAATACGGCAGCATTGAGGGAGAGACAGCAACCCTCCTATTTCACAAACGGATCAGGGAAGAACGGATTCTTGCAACGACCGATGACCTGAAGAAACAGTTAACCATTGACCGGAACCAGGTTGATGAACTCATATTCTGATGATAATTTCTACCAACAACCGGATGAAAATCACCTTCCTTGGAACAGGAACCTCGATCGGAGTTCCTGTCATTACCTGTGATTGTCCGGTGTGTGTTTCAACCGATCTCCGCGATAAGCGAATGCGCACCTCGGCCATGATCGAGGTTAACGGATTGACCTTCGTGATTGATTGCGGCCCCGATTTTCGTCAGCAGATGCTACAGCAGGCTGTCACAAACCTGGATGCGGTTATTTTCACCCACGAACATCGGGATCATATTGCCGGACTTGATGATGTCAGGGCATTTAATTATGTGCTGAATAAAAAAATTGATATTTACGGAACACCCCAAGTAATGGAGGCTATCCGCATCGAGTTTCCCTATATTTTTTCGGAATCCCGTTACTTCGGCGCCCCGCAGCTTACAACCCACCCCATTGATGACAAACCTTTCACCATCATGGGAATTGAATTCATTCCCATCCTGGTCTTGCATGAGAAGCTCCCGGTGACTGGCTTCAGGGTGGGTGATTTCACATACATCACCGACGCCAGTTACATCAGTGATGCTGAACTTGAAAAGGTAAAAGGTTCGAGGGTGATAGTCTTGAATGCCTTGCGCAACTCAAAACACGTTTCCCATTTTTCAGTCAGCGAAGCGGTTGAAATACTGAAAAGACTGCAACCTGAAGTGGCATTCCTCACTCATCTGAGTCATTTTGTAGGCCTTCATGAGGATGTTAACAAAAAATTGCCTGATTTTATTCAGCTTGCATACGACGGTTTGGAGGTAGTGATTTGAGGATTTGAGAATTTGAGAATTTGAGAATTTGAGGATGTGGAAATTTGGAAATTTGGAAATTTGAGAATTTGGGAATTTGGGAATTTGGGAATTTGGGGATTTGAGAATTTGGGAATTTGGGGATTTGGGAATTTGGGAATTTGGGGATTTGGGGATTTGAGGATTTGAAAAAATGGCGAGGGGTTAATTGGTA
>CAISJJ010000192.1 GCA_903885595.1 uncultured Bacteroidales bacterium | reverse complement strand
TTGGCCCGGGATATACAAAAATTCCTGGTATTAATAATTTCACATGGGGTTACGGTGAAAAGGATATTTTTAAAAAAGGGTTTGATGTTCTTTCAACTGCAGGTTCTCAACCCCGTCTGGATATCTACCTTACTCTGGCAATGCACGATCCTTATTTTGTTCCTGATCAGGAGTTTTACAACAAAAAAGCAGAAGAAAAATTAAATACCTTTGGTTTCGATAATGCCCGAAAGTCGGAATATCGTAAGTACCTGCTCAATTATGCTTCAATGCTTTATTTCAACGATGCAATCCGGTATTTTTTCGCTGAGTATCAAAAACGGAGTGATTACAATAACACAATATTCTTCATAACCGGCGATCATCGTATGTCGTCACCACCAATTTCTACCCAGATTGACCGTTTCCATGTACCCTTGATAATTTTTTCACCTATGTTAAAATCATCAGCCAGATTCTCTTCGGTTGTTTCGCATCTCGATTTTACTCCGTCAGTAGTAGCCTTCCTTAAAAGTAATTACGGTATGAATTTCCCTTCGGTTGTTCCCTGGCTTGGACAGGGTTTAGACAGTGTTCCAACCTTCCGAAATACTATGTCTATTCCTTTTATAAGAACTAAAAATGAGATTATTGATTACATTGACGGTGAATATTTTATTGTGAATGACCAGCTTTTTAAGGTATCTGAAAATATGGGACTTGACGTAGTAAATGATCCGAATAAACTGATTGAGATTCAGCGAAAGTTTGAAAAGTTTAAAACTGACAATAATGCAGCGTGTTACGGCAACAAGTTGATCCCCGACAGTTTGAAGTTCGGAGCAAAAAAATGAAAAATACAGAAAAGCTATTTTTTGAAGTAGTTGTCAAGGATTATTGAAGTCAGGGGCAGGTAATACCTCCAATAGAAAGGTGTTCGGTCGTTTAAATCGTCTTCGTTCAGCACAAACATTTTGAGGTATTCTACTCCTCTCATTTTATCGGTTGTATTATGTAGCGGCGTATCGGTAAAGTCACCGCAAAAATAGTAATATGGTGAATCCTTAATATTTTCAAAAGCTGCCGGAAAAATCTTAGGAATACTGTGATGGTGCAATATTGAATCTCCTCTTACATTTGGGAATATTTCGTAATACGACAAAACTCTGGTACTTGTATCAGTACTTAAAGTGATGTCGAACCAATATGGATAATCTATTTCTTTCGGAATACCAAATTTTCTGGTACTATATGGAAAGCTCTTAACATGAGGGACTTCGCTATTTAAATCTGTATCTTTTTCCAGAATTGCTATTGTTTCGTTTGTATGGACAAATACAATTCCCGATTTGGTAAAGGGCCATTTATTCAGGTGTTGTTCTTTGTATAGTCGCACAACCCATTTTGGTAATTCGGGGTTTATAATGGTGTCGAGCTGATCGAAATAGCGTCCGGTCCAGCCGCTCCATCTAAGACCCAAAAGGCGTTCAGATACAGTTCTTTCTGTTCCTGATGTGGGAGTAGCAAAAAAATTAAATTCAGCCATTATCAGCTTCTTTTTCTCTTTCAGTTTCGTCAGTAACAGCACATCATTTTTATCTAATCCGCCATAAACTTTTTCGGAATGTTCAGTCTGATTGTTTTTCCTATACCACTCGTTGTAATAAATGCCGTAAGTATCAGTATAATAGGTCATATCTAAACTGCTACTCATACTGTCTATTTGTTTTTCGGTAAGTTTTGAGAGGTCATGAATCAGGAAGCTGTCATTTTTAAGGGGGAAAAATCCGAGATAGTCACTGTGCGGAGTATAAGTATTGCCATCAGGTTTGCGATATTTCTGATGCGACAGAACCCAGTCAAATCCCCTGTGTTCAAGTCCTAAATTGGTTAAAACCGTTTTATCCATTATCAGAATATTGGCTTTATACGATGGCTTTAAAACCCATAACAGCCACAATATCAGAGGAAGGAAGATGAATCCAAAAATAATAATATTGATAATGGTTTTTCTCATTAAAAGCCTTTTAACTGATGAAATTTCAGTTTATAAAGATAGACAATATTTACAAACGAGGTCTGTCAACAATAGTATCATAAATAAAGCCCCATAGATTTCGCAAATACAATAGAAAAACTGAAATTGCTGCTTTTTCAATGAATATTACAATTTTTTAGTACTGCCTATCCCTTTCATTCAAATTCACTATTTATTGGAATTCATTAATATTCGTAACGCATTACATATTAAGCTATTGCATCAAATCCCCCCTGCCCCCATAGCCGTCAAGCTAATTCTAATGTATTAATAATTAGGTATATACAATAGCAGAGTACGGGACTCTGCCCGCGAAGATCGAAGTCAGTCTCATACCTAATTTTTTTATGTGGCAATTGCCACGTTACTAACTTAATTTCAGGCGTAAAAGTAACACAATTATTTCATATAAACAAATAATAATCAATAATATACGAATATATTTTTATAATATTATTGGGCATAAGAACCCCACTTTGCAGACTTAGGCCACAAAGTAACATTGGTATATATTTCCGAATCTACTGCATAAGTATTAATTCAAGTAGTGAAAGTTTCCCTTTCTTTTTTTCCAGTTCGATCATTGCTTTGGGAAGTGTCAATAATTTTAAGATTTCATTTTTAAATTCTTCTGCTGCCAGGGTGATCGTTTTGCTTATTTCTTTCTGACGGCTGACAAGCCTTTTATAGAATTTGATTAAACTAACCAATATACCATTTGATTCCCAGTGCCACATTAGGGCATCCCAAAGAATCTTCCAGTTCATCAGTATCAAAAGGAACTTTGCATACAAGTTAGTATTAAACCGTTCAATCTTCATTGGTCTGGTTTCGTGGACTTTGGAGAAGGACTTCCAGGTTTTGAAGATCAATTCGACTTGCCAGCGAAGGCGGTAAAGGTCCCTCAATTTATCAAGTGCAAGCATCTCTTTGGGTATGTTGGTAATAAAAAGATTTAACCTAGCCCTGACTAAACGGTCCTCACTCACGTTCCGTCCTTTTTTCTGTGCCTCCTGCTTGATTTTCCTTACACGTTTTTCATATTCCTCCTCTGGGAGCAATTCTATCACGAGTCGCGTTTTAATATCTTTCTCCTTGGACAGGTAAACATCCTTTTCAATGGTATTTATATTGCCGGCTTTCATCATTTCCATTATCTTGGAATAGTCAAGTTGCTTAAATTTTCCATTTTTAACTTGTTCGTACATCCCAACAGGTGACCCGGGCCTGTTTAAATAGTAAGCAGAGGCTTTGTCTATCGCCTTTATATAGGTTTGGTTTATGTACCCTAAGTCCCTGATCAACAAATCTTTTGGTTGAATATTTTCGGATACGCTTTTACTGTCGATTTGGTCTTGCTCGTTAAATGCATGGGAACTAAGGTCATATATAGTCCCGCTTTTAAAATCGTATTCAAATTGGATGCGGATCATTGCTTTTGATCCTGACCCACCGCTACCTGGATAAAGAGCTGCGTAAGCCGGTGGCAACTGAAAACAGGTGGAATCTTTTATCCGCACCGAATTAAAGTGTAGAAACTGCTCAAGTTTTGATTCATTTGGTAACATCTCTTTAAGGAACTTTTCCAACAATTTCTTTAAAAACAAAACCGACCGGGATGTAAACCGTTGGTCAAGTGCCTGTTTTGTAATAGTTTGGCTGTGTTCCAGATATAGACAGGAAACAATGTCGGTCAAACTTCTGTCATGGCCGTCAAAATCCGGGAACATCAAAACTTTGACAAAGCCGTCTGCTGTTAAAGTGCCGCGCCGCTGAATAAACCCGCTCTCGCGCCCTAACCTTTCAATTTCTTCTGATTCGAAAAATTCTGTTAACCTCACCGATAATTTGGAGGCTACGTCTTCCACTGTTATTGAACTCTTACCTAAGTTAACCCAGTTGTCAAGCAAATATGTGGGTGATAACCCTTAGCTTGACGGCTATGCCCTTGGTCCCCCTTTTCCTAAGGGGGAGAACCTTCGATAACTGTTTTGAATTACTAAAGATCAATTTTATAATAAGAAAAACTTTTTAGTGTCGCAAATTTGAATTTGA
>CAISJJ010000191.1 GCA_903885595.1 uncultured Bacteroidales bacterium | reverse complement strand
TCGTTCTTTTCAAATATTTGTCTGTCAGCGCTTTTATCGAGATTCAAGGGAATAAAATAATCAAAGCCTTCGGCGAACATCTCTACCAGCGTAGTTTTGCCAACCTGCCGCGCTCCCCGTAGAATGAGTGGTTTTCTGGAGGCGCTGGATTTCCAGCGAACCAATTCATCAGTTAGTTTTCTTTGAAACATTTTACAAAGTAAGTCATATTATTTTAATTTCACAACACAAAGTAAGCCCTATTATTTAAAAAAATAGCAATAAAGTTAACCCTATGTTAAACGGGACGAGAAAAAACGGGACACGGGACGCGGGACGCGGGACAAAATTCGGGACACGGGACACGGGACGCGGGACGAAAATCGGGACGCGGGACGCGGGACGGAAAAAATCGTAAATCGTAAATCGTCATTGGTCTTTGGTCAATTAAATATAAATTTCTTTTCGCGTTGCATTATTATGTATGAAAAACATTATCTTTGTCATGCATAATAAAAACGTTGATAACATGTTCGTCAACAGGAAAAATGAAATAGCCAGGTTACAGCAGGCACTGGAACATGATAAGCCTCAACTCATCGTTGTGTATGGCCGTCGCCGGTGTGGTAAATCAACCTTGTTACGCGAAGTTTTACAACACGACAGCATCTATTTTGCAGCCGATTTACGTGAGAAGCCCCTTCAGATTGGTGCGCTGGCAAAGCAGATCGAAAACCTGATCCCGGGCTTCGGCAAACCGGTTTACCCTGATTGGGAAACCCTTCTTGACAGTTTCAACCGTTCACTTCGTAAACGTGTTACAATCTGTTTGGATGAATTTCCGTACCTTGTTAAAAACAGCCCTGAACTCCCTTCAGTAATCCAGCGGATCGTGGATGAAAAGGGTCACCAAAACTACCATCTGATCATCTGCGGATCGTCGCAACAGATGATGTTCAGCCTTGCGCTCGACAGTTCATCACCACTTTACGGCCGAAGCGATGAGATCATGCGCATTAAGCCCATGGAAGTGCATGATCTGAAAAAATTTTTGCAAATCACACCCCGCGACACCATCGCTGAATATGGCATTTGGGGCGGGGTACCGCGCTACTGGGAGATACGAAAGCAACACGCTGATCTCGAAAGTGCGGTCAAACGGAACCTGCTCGACCGGAATGGTGTGTTATATGAAGAACCGGAGCGCCTCTTTTCGGATGAAATGCGTACATCGGTCCAGGCATTCTCCGTATTGAGCCTGATTGGGGCAGGATGTCACCGTTTGTCGGAGATTGCCGGACGACTGGGGAAACCTGCCACCCAACTGTCGCGCTTATTGGGTTTTCTGACCGATCTGGGTTACATCAGGCGTGAAATACCCTTTGGTGAATCAATCAAAGCCACAAAAAAAAGTCTGTATAAAATAGATGATCCCTTTCTCAATTTTTATTTCAGATACCTTGTTCCGAATAAAAGCAGGCTGGAGTATGGATTGGTTGACCAGGTGTGGAAGGAGATCAGCGATGGGTATGATCAATACCTGTCGGGGATATGGGAAGAGCTGTGCCGGAAAAGCATCCCCTTTATTGAAATTGACGGGTTGCGGTTTAACCCTGCAGCACGCTGGTGGGGTAACGGCCTGGATGGGAAATCGATGGAAATTGACCTGGTGGCAGAATCAACGGATCACCGTGTTGTGTTGATAGGGGAGGTAAAATGGTCAGACAGGATTTCACCGGACGAAATAAACACCTCACTGAATTATAAATACCGCAATGCACCCTTTGCCAGGCCCGACAGGTTCGTAAAAGCAGTATTCTCCAAAAATGCGCCGGCCGCAACGCATCCGGATTTGATCCATGTTGGCCCGGGAGATGTTGTTAAAGAACGGGACGGGCGTGACGGAAACGTGACGAAAACGTGACGAAAAATTTGGGTAAAAGGCAATTTCTTTTCGGATCGGCCAGCGGGGTCGTGCAACTGGTATTCATTGCGGCGCTGGCCATTGTGTGTATCCCGGTGTTTATCGGGAAGCTGGGAAGTGAGGCCTATGGCGTTTTTGCGGTGGTTACCCTGGTGGGCAATCTGACGGTGTTTGCCAATCTCGGCACAAACCGCTCATTGGTGAAATTTATCGCCGAACAGGGACGTACGCGCGAATCGAACTACGACATCGTGATCACCCTGCTTATCCTCATCGCCACCATCCTGCCTATCACCGCTTTGTTTTTAGTACTCCGAAAGGTGGTGCTGACTGACCTGTTTCATGTTCCATCTGTTTTGCTGGACCAGGCCACGATACTATACAGCTGCCTCCTTTTTTCCAACATTTTTTTACTGATCGGCCAGTCGTTCAGCGCCGTTTTAGCCGCGCTGCAGAAGATCTACATCAACAACCTGCTGCAGATGGTGTACAACACCTTCTATTATGGGTCGGTGATCGCGGTGCTGCTGCTGGGTGGGGGGCTGGCTGAGATCGGGTATGTGATCCTGCTCGCGGCCATCGCCTGGTTTTTCCTGGCGCTCTTTTACAGTCTGCGGCATTGGGGAATATTTGAAATTGGAGGTATCGCGCACCATTACAAGCGGATTGCCCTGAAACAGATCGGCTACGGATCGAAGATCTGGCTGTCGGAGATGGTCGCCTTTTTCATCGAGCCCCTCACCAAAATTTTCATCTCCAATTTTATCGGCATCCGCGAGGTGGGCTTTTTCGACATCGCCCTTAAGGTGAAGGCGCAGTTCCAGGGGCTCATCACCCGGCTGCTCGATCCCTTTTATCCCTACATTTCGCAACTCACAGATACCGGAAAACTGCAACGGATCATCAACGATGTGGAGCAAAAATTCCTCCTGGTCAGCGTGCCGCTCATCGCCATCCTGGCATTTACCCTCAGGCCGCTGCTTCACCTCTGGCTGGGCGCCGGCAGCAATGAACAGATCACCCTTTCCTCCATCCTTATTACCTGCACCTTCCTGGTCACCATGTCGGTACTGCCGATGTACTATTTTTTACTGGCCAAGGATCATGTGGGCAGGGCAACCGTATTGAACCTGGTCACCGTCGGGGTGAATGCCCTCCTCTTTTTTATTTTCTACCGGCAGTATGGATTTTATGCCTCCGTTATTGGTTTATGCGGATCGGCCGTGGTTGCCTTCATCCTGACCCTCTGGTATCAGAAAAAATACCTTGACTGCACCCTATTCACCTCCCCGAAACCGGCACTCAAACTAATGGCCACCTTCGTACTCCTTGCCCTTGCCAACTATCTTATAACCCGTTTTACCCCCTCCGTCATCCCGCAGATCCTGTTCGTGACCGGCAGCACCCTGGTTTTATCCGTAATTACTTACCGCTACCTGAACATGGTGGCACAGCGCGACATCGAAACCTGGTTTGGCAGCGGGAATGGGGGGAGCAGGTTTCTTATCAGGATGTTTGTGAAGAAGGTGACAAGGTAACAAGGTGACAGGGTGACAAGACAAACACCATAAAGGAATGGCGCAAACAAGGACTAACTTTGGTATTTTAGGGGGCCCTAAGAAAGTAAGCCAATATCACCTTGAGGTTCAGACCTCTTTGACAAGAGTGGTTTTGTTTGCCGTTAACGCGTTCCCTGGTTCTTAGAAACCATATGAAAGTTTAAGCAACGTCGTATGCGACACCATGCAAACAGTCTAAGGGCTTAAACCCTAAAACACCTAAATGTATGGCAAAGAAAGCACAAAAAATGAAAAAAGGCAAGCGCAGCGAGTTACTTATTGTAAATATCAATGCTGCCGGCATCGACATTGCAAGTACAGAATACCAGGTTTGTGTTCCGGAAGACAGGGATGCAGAGCCAAACAGGCGGTTTGAAGCCTACACCTGTGATCTGCATTCGATCGCCCAATGGCTTAAACAATGTAGTATCGACACTGTTGCCATGGAAGCAACAGGGATATACTGGGTTCAACTGTTTATGGTTTTGCAGGAATACGGCATTGATGTGGTGTTGTGTAATGCCAAACACATTAAAAACATTGCTGAGAAAAAAACAGACTATGTCGATGCCAGCTGGATACAACTTTTGCATTCGTATGGTTTGTTAAGAGAGAGTTTTCAACCGGAAAATCAAATTCGTCAGTTAAAGGATCTGATGCGACATCATGAACGGATTATTCAGTCAATTAGCCAGGATATACTGCGTATTCAAAAGGCCCTTGAGATGATGAATATTAAAGTTCACAAAGTTCTCAGTGATATTAAGGGGAAGTCGGGATTAAACATTCTCGAAGCGATAATCGGTGGGGAGCGTAATCCGTCTGTTCTTGCAGCGTTAGTTCATCATAGTGTTAAAGCCTCGAAGGAGGAAATTATCAAATCGCTGGAAGGAAACTGGAATGATGCGCAATTGTTTATACTTAAGCAAAGTTTTGATAGTTACCGATTTGCACTGGGACAAATCGAGGAACTGGATCAATCCATAAAACAATTATTGATTGCATACGCTCATGTGGCAGGTGAGAAAAAGAACAATAAGCCTATTGAAAGAGCCATAAAAAGAAAATTAACCCAGGGTAATATATTGCATTTTGATGCCGAACAATACAGCTATGATATTCTGGGCGTAAATCTTACGCGGATTCCAGGAATCAGTTCGCTGACGGCCATAAAATTAATCAGCGAATTGGGCCGGGATTTTACGTCAAAGTTCCCAAGTGTTAAACAATTTTGCTCGTGGTTGAATATTGTTCCAAATAACAAGATATCAGCAGGGAAGATACTATCAAGCAAAGTTCCAAAGCGAAAGAATTTTGCCGGCCAGGCCTTGCGGGTTGCTGCCAACAAGCTTAGTAAAAGCAAGGGTTATTTAGGTGATTATTTCCGCAGGATGCAATCAAAACTCGGATATAATCAGGCCATCATTGCGGTAGCTCATAAACTTGCGCGTATTGTTTATCATATGGTTAAGGTAAAAGCAGAATATGATGAATCAATTGACCGTGCAAAAAATGTAAAACTGCTCGACTTTAAGCGTAAATCATTGCAAAAAAGACTAGCAAAAATTGAAAATGAAATTTATCTATCTAATTGTAATACAAGCAATTTACTTTTAGTTAGATGAAAGGTGACAGGGTAACAGGTTTGAGCATTGAATCGCAATGCCTTGAAATCAATCGTTTAAACAAGTTCCAGATTGTTTTTCACCTTAATAAACTTACTTCGTTTGGTATATTGTTTATTTGTTGCAGGAAAATCTTTTTCAACAAATTCAATTTCGCAATGATCCGGCAAATTCTCGATAAAAGAGGGGTTGTCGATAATAGTCCGGATTAGATCAAATGTCAGTCCAATATTGCGGTTAACCATTTCTTTGTTTGTCATTTTTTAATTTTTTAAGATATTTTTCCTTATAAAATTCCCACTTATCTTTTATATCCTGCTCTGCATAGGTTGAGGCAGTTTTTAAATCAGGCATTTCAATCGCGGTTTTAATCTTTTCTCCCCCGCTTGTCATTAAATCACGGTGAAAAAAACCATGTTTCATATCATAGCGCACAATACCTGTCCATTTTTCGTCAATAAATGATTCATACTGAATGACTAAATCTGCTATCTGCCCATTTTCAATCGTTAACCTGATACGAAGTCGTTCTATTCCAAGTTTATCTAAAATTTTTATAAATTCCTTTTTATTCATAATCCCTTGCCATTTCAAAATGCAAAGCTACGAAATCCCGATTACTTTCCTGTGATATTCAAAAAACACTGATATGATTTTCAAAACTGAAACCTGAGACCTGAACCGTAGCGAAGCCATACGACGGACGACTGACGACTGCCGACGGTCATCGGTCCTCCGTCATCGGTCCTCCGTCATCGGTCCTCTGTCATCGGTCCTCCGTCATCGGTCACAAACATCCCTAAAAAATAAATATTTTCGTGAGTAAACCTGAAATAATCTCTGTTGCACCTCTCCGAGCGCCCAATAACCCTCATGGAACATGGCAGACAAGGCTGTTCTGACAGCAAGAATCAAATTCCCCTGCAAATTCATCAAGGCCAGAAGGGCAAGACATTGATTCCATTTCACCGGAAAGCTTAATCGGAATCCGTAACGAAGAATATGGTAATCATTCGCTGGTTTTAATAGAAGTTATTGAGGGAACGAAGAAGCCGTATTCTATCAATAATCAATGTTTTATTCGCTCGGGTGCTGAAACAAAGATTGCCGATAATAATGAAATGAGCAATCTGAAATGCCGGGTGCGAATCATTCAGAAAGATTCAGGATTATTTCAAAGTGAATATACCTATGCAAAGTCAGTTCAGCAATGAGAACTGGCAACGCATTGACCGTTCAAAGTATCCGTTAAAGGCATTGGATGAACTCTTTTCTTGAAACTTCACCTCTGGTTTTGACAAAATCAAGTCCTGCAATTTCTTCATCATTTAGTTGTGAAAGTACTTCGGTGCTGTCACCTCTATAGGCACCCTCGACCTCTCCATCGGGGAAAACCAACACAGCACCAACCATTGGGCTGGGATGGTCGTCACGTGCTTCTTGTTTAGATTGCTTCATGGCTTCCAGGCAAAACGACATCAACAGATATTATGAACCCAATGTACCAAAGTAGAATTAGTGGAGAGTTTCATGGTATTCATCGTATATTTGTATCATGGAAAGAGAGGAAAGTATATTATTAAGGATTAAAGAAGTGGTAAAAAAAACTGCTCCATTGTCGGATATTATTCTATTCGGATCCAGAGCAAGAGGAAATGCCGTAAAACATTCTGACTGGGATATCCTGATCCTGCTGAATACTCCTGAAGTCAACTTTGAAATGGAAAAAAGTTTCATCAATGCTTTGTATGAAATTGAAATTGAAACAGGAGAAGCCATTTCACCGCTCATATATTCGAAAACCAATTGGAACAAAAACCATGCGGTCACCCCGCTGTACGAGAATATTGTCAATGAAGGGATAAAAATCTAAAATTGTGGACTTCTCATTAGATGACCTTATACAATATCGCTTATCATTTCATTAAAACTCAAAAAGTAGATAAAAAATTCGGAAAATTATATGCACAGCTCCTTACCTGGCGTCACAAAGGCGATTATGATGACTTCTTCGATTTTGAAGAGAAAAATGTTGTCCAATATCTTGAACCCGTTGAGGAGTTTATTCGAATGATTGAAAACCTGATCGGGGAGAAAAAATTAGGTAACTGAAACCTGAACCGGAGCCATACGACGGACGACAGACGATGGACGACAGACGACGGTCATCCGTCATCCGTCATCGGTCATCCGTCATCGGTCATCCGTCATCGGTCATCCGTCATCGGTCATCCGTCATCGGTCATCCGTCATCGGTCATCCGTCATCG
>CAISJJ010000190.1 GCA_903885595.1 uncultured Bacteroidales bacterium | reverse complement strand
TATCTTTATACTGTAAAGGAAATTCAAGCTTTAAAATCAAATAATTAAAAGACTATGCAAAACAGAAGAGATTTTTTGAAAATTTCAGCCACCGGATCGCTTGGCCTAATGCTGTTGGGTGCCACAGAAAGCCGAGCTGGTGTTGGTGATGACAGGAAAAAATTCGGAGTAGGCCTGCAGCTTTATTCCATTCGTGATGCCATGGCCGCAGATGTAAAGGGAACCTTAAAAAAGGTGTCCGATATGGGCTACAAAAATATGGAGCTGGCAGGTTATTCAAATGGTAAATTTTATGGCTTTTCCCCGGCAGAATTCAAAAAAATCATTGCCGACTTGGGAATGGTTTCCCTCAGTAGCCACGCAGCAGTCGAATCCAAGGGTATTACTGTTGAATCTGCTAAACTGATGGCCGATTCACATGCTGCATTGGGTGTAAAATATTGCATCCAGCCATGGGTGAATGACGAAGACCGCACCATAGAAAAATACAAACAAATGATTGGCGACTGGAACAAGGTTGGCAAAATCATGAAGGAAGTAGAAATTCAGTTCGGATATCACAATCACAATTTTGAGTTTAAAAAGGTAGATGGGCTGGTACCTTATTATGATATTTTTATGAAGGAGATGGACAAAGATCTGATCACCATGGAATTGGATCTTTTCTGGGCATCTAAGGCCGGACAAGATCCGGTTGCCATGTTTAAGAAATATCCGGGCAGGTTCCAGTTGCTCCATTTCAAAGATATGCATACCAATCAACCTCCATTCTTTGATGTGATCAAAGATGACATTTGCAGCGTAGGTGAAGGGGTGATCGATTTCAAGAAAATTTGGGCAGCCAAGGAAGTGGCAGGTGCGAAATACCTGTTCGTTGAAGATGACAACCAGGGAAACGGAAAACCTTTCGAGGCCCTTGAGGTTAGCGTCAAAAACCTGACTACAAAGATTTTGAAGTAATTCACTAAGTTTTATATCAAAAAGGTTCGGATCATATGGTCCGAACCTTTTTTGATGAATCTTTCGAAGGATTAGTTTCTTTACCCGACTTAAAACGTTACCCGACTTTAATTCCCTGGAACCGAAATGGATTATTGGAGTCCTAATTTATATTTGGAATATCATTGCAGGAAAATAATTCCATGTCAGATGATTTCTTGTCCTGATCAAGAAGGAAGTCTCTTTTGTGACTATAAAGCCTATCAATTGACACCTAAATTAGCTTGAAGTAGTCGGTCTTGAAGGGGATTTGTATTGATACCTTTTTTGCCTTTGAAAAGGACTTTCATTGGGCCTCTGCCTCTGATCGACATCCAGGAAGAATTCAATGTCAGATTGGTCAATTATATTTTCATCCCCAAAGTGAACAGGATCTCATGGGTGTAAGTGTGGTATTTGACAGGATCCACATCGACCCCATCAATGAGGTAGGGATACATGAAATTGGTTTTGTCGCCCAGTCCGTAGGTCAGATCAAAGGAGTACCTTCCGCTGCGGTAACCATATCCTCCATTGTAAGTCCTGAAATGGAAATTCATGTTTGGCTGAGAAATACCAAAAGCGTATGGTTGGTAGGGATTTCCCATCAATTCCAGACCACCTCTCAGACTTATTGCCTCCGTTAATTTGTATTCTCCTCCAATCCTGATATTGGCGACTGCCTTGAAGGT
>CAISJJ010000189.1 GCA_903885595.1 uncultured Bacteroidales bacterium | reverse complement strand
AGCGAACTGTTAAATGTGATGGTTCCGTTCGCACACAGGTCGGCTATGGCCTGGCGCAGCGAACCTGGTCCGGCGTCGTTGGTGTTGGCGACTTCAATCGTGACAGGGATGACCGTAACTTCCAGCACATTTGATTCAGCAGCTCCTGACCAGTCTGTCATGCAGGATACGCGCGCCACTCTCCTGAACCAGGTGGTCTGGGTCAGTGTTCCCGGGGCGTATGTGGTACCTGTTGCAGTTCCAATATCAGAAAAATCGGAAGATGCGCTAATAATAGAATACTGCCATTTGTATTCAAGCGTGCCAACGTAGTCCTCCGGCAGGGTGAGGCTTGTAAGCTCAGCAGGTTGCATCCCGCTGCAGATGCTCTGGCCCTCCTCGATGGTGCCTCCGCTGGCAGGATTGACACAGGGCGGGGAAACCGTGTATTCCCATGCGCCCATTGCCGGGTAGATTAAACTTCTATTATCAGGGGTGTTACTATAATCGGTAGTGATCCCCGTGCCCGGTACTGCGACCAGCGTAGTGGCTGATGCAACGTAACCCTCAGCCAAATCGCTTCCTGCATCGGCAAAAATCGGATCAATTGACTTGCTGTGGGTATCGTTCCCTGTCACCCCAGTCACGATGGGTAACCCTGTTTTGTCAACGCCGTAAAAACCAAGTGTGGCTCCTGTATTAGCACCATTTTTGATATAATAATCATTATAATCACAGGTCAAAACGCCACCCGTTGACGCGAAATAGGCTGCAAAATTCGAGTATGATGAGCCGTTTCCCGGACTTTTTGCACCAGCATCATAACGCTGATTGTTAAAAATATTATTTCTGAAATCCCTGGTATTTGTCGAAGTGGCATTGTACAAAGCATAAGATTTAGGCGTGCCTGAATGCACTGCTCCACTGATGTAAACTGTGTTGTAATACAGATTGTTGTCATTTCCCGCATCACCTCTTTCATAAATACCGCAGAGGTTTGCCAACGTGTTGCTTCCCACACTGATAATGTTATTCGACCAGGTGGTCGTACCATTGTTTATCTTGATCCCGTAAATATTTGCGGATGTTGTGCAGGTAGAAGTAACCGACAAACTATGAATGAAATTCCCCGAAACAGTGCTGGTCGTGGTGGATCCGCTATAATACAATCCGATGACATTGCCCGCAAATGAAGCATAGGTGTTCGATAAATTATAAATGGTATTGCCTGTGATCGATTGGGTTGCAGTCATGGTCCCCGATAACACGATGCCACCAACCGACACTTGATTAAAAGCATTGCTGTTTGCGTTGGCAATCGTAAGATCACGGATCGTGTTGTTTGAAATGGTAACTGCTCCATCATTGGTTGTAATACCCTGAATCAAACCGCTGGCGACTGCAGAAGAATTCGTTGTCCCGTTTTTCATATTGGCGATGGTATTGCCTGATATGGTAACACTTCCTGTCCCAACATTAAATATTCCAACGGCTTGTTGTTCCCACGTAGTAGATTGCGATGTCAGATTGATACTGTTGGCTGTTGTTAAGCTTCCTATCTTATTGTTACTGATGGTTGCTGTTCCGGAAACCCAGATGATGATTCCTGTAAAATCAGTCCCGGTCGCATTATTTGGACCGGCCACGGTGATGGACCCGATCATATTATTTTGGATATCCATAGGTCCTGTTCCTTGCAGCCCAATTGCAAAGAATTGGCCGTTAGTCTGCGACTCGGCAGTGTAGTTGATGGACCCTGTTCCTGTTGATCCGCCAATCGTGTTGCCTTTAATGGTCCCGACATTTAAATTGCCGATTCCATCTATCCCACACCAGGTGTGTTTACCAATAGCGTTTGACCAGGAAAAATTCTGTATGGTATTACCCTGGATATTGCTTGCCGTCTCATTTCCTACATTCATATCTATCGCATAAAAATCATTACAGAATGGATTGGTTTTTGTCCAGGTGCCACCGCATTCCGCTGAGCTGCCGCCAAAGAAATTGTCGGATACGTTGAAATTGACGCCTGTATTGTAGATTTCAATTAACTTGTATATGACCTCCGCTGTCGGTATAAATGTTGCGGTTTCGTAAAAACTGTTTGCCGTAATGGTGCAGGAGGTGGTATTGGCCGAAAGGTTGATGCCTCGTGAATCCAATCCCCGGTTCAGGAAATCATAGATGTTGTTGTTGCTTACCGTTATGTCTCTGTTTTCCTTGCCGACGGTTCCTTCCGAATATATTGCATTGACAGGCCTGATGGCATTGGCAGCATCGTCGGCATTGGTTATGTAGTTATGATCGATCGTATTGTTATTGTTTCCGGTTCCCGTTCCGGCCGTACTGAAGAAAATAATACCGGCGGATGCATCGCTTGATGAACCTTTAATCTTGCAGTATTTGACCATATTGCTGGTCGCATCATTGACGAAGCGGATGGTTGAGGTACCTGTTGTAGTGGATCCGTTTGTGTTTGTGATGGTGAGGTCGGCGGTGCAAACGGTGCAAGTGCCTCCGTTGACCCTGCCGTCGATGGTCACGTTGTCGGCGCCGCTGAGGTTGATCAGCGGGGCTTCCAGGTTGCCTGTGACAGAAAGTCCGGGCGCTGATGGATAGACATACACCGAGGTGTAATGCGTTCCTCCGTCGCCCGGAGCCTTGAAGGCTCCATTGGCATACAGAACCGCTGATACCGGTTCAGTCGTACTCGCATTGATGGTCACCGTGACCGTGCCCTGATGGGTGCCGTCGTTGATTGCTTCGAAGGCACTCGTTAAGGTCGTATACCCGCCGTTCAGGCTTCCTTCCGATGCTGTAACTGCCACTTTTGGCGTAACAGGGTATTCGTAGGCCCCCATGGCCGGGTATGAGGCGCTGCGTGAATGCCCGTCATAATCGGTGGCGATCCCGGTTCCGGTGGCTCCAACCAGGGAAGAGGCCGATGGAAGGTAATTAATTGGCGTTGTCCCGCCCGCGCTGGCAAAGTCCGGATCGATGGCCAGGCTATGGACATCCTGACCGGGTACCAGGGGCAGGGAAATGACATTCGCAGCATTATAATATCCCAGCACACCTCCGTTGCCCTGAGCATAATAATCGTTGTTATCGAGGGTCAGGTTTGTGCTTACATTGTAATTAAACCAGGCTGAATAATTTGCACCCGGGAGGCCTGGACTTTTGGTGGAACTGCTCCGCTGATTACTAAAAATATTATTTCTGAAGTTTCGGGTATTTGCTGAAGTCGCGCTGTACAAAGCATACGACCTGGAGACTGCTGAACTTACATTACCACTAATATATACTGTATTGTAATACAGATTGTTGTCATTCCCAGCACCCCCGCTTTCATAGATACCGTAGATGTTTGCCTGATCATTACTTCCCACACTGATGATGTTATTGGACCAGGTCGTGTTTCCATTCTCTATTTTAATCCCGTATATATTTGCGGATGTTGTGCAGGTAGAAGTAACCGACAAATTATGAATAAAATTCCCCGAAACATTACTGGCTGTCGTCGATCCTTCATAGTACAATCCAATTACATTGCCAGCGAATGAAGCATAGGAATTCGATAAATTATAGATGGTATTTCCTGTAATACTCTGGACTGCTGCCACTGTATAGCCTAAAACAATTCCGCTTACAGAGGCCGCGTTGTCAATCCTTGTATTTGCGTTGGCAATGGTCAGGTCATTCACAGTGTTGTCTGAAATGGTATTGGTGCCGTTGAGTGCTGAAATTCCGTTGACCAGTCCGGTGGTTTCTGCCGTTGCATTGGTTGTTCCGTTGGTAAGTTTCGAGATGGTATTGCCACTGATTGAAACCATGCCGGTTCCTGAGCTGCAAATACCGTAAATTCTTTGCAAATTGCCGGTTGAGGTGGAACTTGCATGGATGCTGTTTGATGTTGAGGTACTTCCAATGGTGTTAGCGTTGATGGTGGTTGTTCCGGCTCCGGTCTTAAAAATTCCGTAAATCTGTGTGGAATTGGTTGCTGAAGCGTTGCCGGCAGTAATCGAGCCGATGATGTTTCCCTGGGTATTTGTTGTGCCCGTACTTGAAATGTTTATTCCATAAAAAGAGCCAGTGGCGGTACTATTGGTCAAAGTCACAGAACCATTCCCCGTTGCGGCTCCGATTGTATTGGCTGTGGATACGGTTCCGATATTTACATCACCTGCAATAACATTTATTCCATACCAGTTTGCATGCGCAGAGTTTGCAAAATCAAAGTTCTGAATGGTGTTGCCCTGCACGCTGGTGGCTGTTCCTGCGCCCACATTCAGGTTGATTGCTTTAAATGTGTTGTCAAATGCGTTGGTCTTTGTCCAGGCAGTGCCACCGCATGATGATGATTGTCCGCCGATAAAATTATTAGTTACAGTAAACCCATTCCCTGATGTGTAGGAGATGTTGATACCGTAATAATCCACTGAAGCCGTTGGAACGAACGAAACCGTTTCGTATAAACTGTTACCTGTGATGGACCAGGCCGTATTGTAATCCCCGAGGTTGATACCGTACGAGATTGTGCTTCTGTTCAGGAAATCATAGATATTGTTATTGCTTATCGTATTGCCGCTGTTCTCTTTAGCGGATGTTCCATTCGAAAATATTGCATTAACAGGCCTGTTTGCATCGGCAGAATTTGTGATGTCGTTATTATCAATGATGTTACCATCGTTGCCGGTTCCAGTTCCGGATGTGCTAAAGAAAACAATCCCTGCAGATGCATTTGTCGATGATCCCTTTATGGCGCAGTATTTAACCGTATTGCTGCTGGCATCGTTGATAAAACGGATTGTTGAGGTTCCTGTCACTGTAGATGCGCTGATATTTGAGATGACCAGATTTTTTGTACTTCCCGTTGCATTCACCCTCCCGTCGATGGTTACGTTGTCGGCGCCATTCAGGTCGATGAGGGGTGCGGAAAGGTCCCCGCTGACGGTGAGGCCGGTCACTGCGGGATAAATGGTAACGGCGGTGTAGTTTGAAATATTGGGAGTGGTTCCGCTTCCGCTTGCATTCAGCACTGCACTGGCCGTTTCGGTCGTACTGGCATTGATTGTTACGGTCACCGTGCCCATGTGGGTGCCGTCGTTGATCTTGTCAAAGGCTGCTTTCAGGGTTGAATATTCTCCTGTTAAACTTCCACCTGCCGATGCGGTTACTACAACCGGTCCCACGATGCTTATTTCATGGGCGCCCATCGCCGGCTTGTTCTGGCTTCGGGTCGTTCCGTCGTAGTCAGTTGTGATCTCGGTGCCGGTTACAGCCTGAATCGTGGTAAGCCGGGGAATATAATCGTTTGCGGAGGTCCCGCCTGCATTCACAAACAACGGATCCGCTGTCATGCTGTGCTGATCCCCGTTTGTCACCCCCTGAATCGCCAAAAGATTGGCGAGATATGAATCTGCCTTGCCTTCTGGAATAGAGTGCCATCCAAGCGTTCCACCCGTTCCGCTGACATAGTAATCATTGTAGTCGGCAATTGCTGGCGGATTCTTGATTGAGCCTGTCATTGATTGGAAATAAATGGCAAAATGAAGGTTTGATCCTAACGTAGTTGACCGGGCATTCACAAAAAGGTTGTTCTTTATATTTTTCCCCCCATTCATCTTTGTGTAGAATGCATGCGACTGGTTCGTTGCTCCGGATGGAACTGCTCCCGAAATGTACACTGTATTGAAATAACAGTAGGTATTTGAATAATCCCAGTCGGTAATACCATAGATGTCTGTTAATGTGTTTCCGCCCAGGCTGATGATGTTGTTGGCGAAAGTAGTTGCGCCGGCATCTTTCCTGATTCCGTAAATTTTTGCTGCCGTGCTATAGTCCCCTGTGACCAACAGGCTGTGAATGAAATTGCCTGACAAAGCATTGGTCCCGCTTGTCGCCCCTCTGTAATAAATACCCGTCAGGGTGGATGCAGTATTCGCGCAGGAATCAATAAGATTAAATATCGTGTTGCCCGAAATGGTCTGCCCTGCAATACCGCTGGTCATACATATCCCGATGACCGAAGCGCCATCGGTTGTATTGTTGGTGTTATTGTAATTGGTCAGGTTCATCACCGTGTTGCGCAAAATGGTGTTGGTTCCGGAGAACACATAAATTCCCTTTATGGTTCCTCCTTTATTAACATCCTCAGCGTAATTCGTCAGCTTGGAGATAACATTATCTGAAATGGTAACATTGCCGGTTCCGATACTATAAATTCCATATACATATTGTGCCAGTATAGTGGAATGGGAACTCGCCAAAATGCTCTTTTTTGTCTCAGCATCCTCAGTTCCGATCGTGTTGGAGCTGATAGTCCTTGTTCCGGTTCCGCTACAAAAAAGTCCGTAAATGTGTGTAGGATAGCCGGTATTATAATTGTCCGTGGTGATAGCTCCCACGGTATTGTTTTGTATCGTCATCGATCCTGTTGAGCTTGCGGTCATCGCATAAAATCCCAAGGTCGAATTGTCAATGTTCTGAGTAAAGGAAATAGATCCGTTTCCTGTTGCGGCGCCAATTACATTTCCGGTAGATTGACCACCAATGTTGGCTGCCGCTGACCCCGCAACCTCTATACCTCCAAAAATTGCGTTGCTTGAGCTCCAGCTGATATTCCTGATGATGTTGCCCTGTATCTCGCTAGGCGTTCCTGTTGATTCCGAGCCGACACGGATCCCCATGAAATTATCCGGGAAGTTCCCTGTTTTTGTCCAGGTGCCGATACTGCTTGCCTCACTTCCGCCAATGTTATTTGAGGAGATTGTATGTCCGCTTCCCGAGTTGATATAAACGGCATAATAAAGTCTTGATAATCCTGTTGAAATGGTTGTAAAAGTTGCCGTTTCATAAAAACTGTTTCCCGAGATGGTCCAGCCGGTGGAATAATTCCATAGAATAATACCTGCAGAACCATATCCCCTGTTCAGAAAATTATAGATATTATTACTGCTGATCGTATTGCCACTGTTTTCCATGGAGGAGGATCCCAGTGAAAAAACGGCACTAATGGGGCGGTTCGCATCGGCAGCATTGGTAATATTGTTATGGTCGATCAGGTTGCCATCGTTTCCCGTAGCTGCTCCGGCACTGAAAAAAATGATTCCACTGCCTGTTGTCGGACTGTTTGAAACCGTCTCGGAACCCTTTAACGTACAGTATTTTACCGTATTGTTGCAGGCGTCGTTGACAAAACGGATGGTCGAGGTCCCGGCTGTTAAGGATATGCTTGTGTTCGTTATGACCAGGTTCGCCGTACCGGTCATGTTCACCCTCCCGTCGATGGTCACATAGTCGGCACCGCTCAGGTCGATGAGGGGCGCTGCCAGGTCTCCTGTGATGGAAAGACCTGGTGATACAGGATAAATGGAGAGCGTTGTCCATAATCCAGCGTTCAAAACTGCGCTCACCGTTTCGGTGGTATTGTCAACAATGGTAACAGTGACACTGTATCCTGCCTGGTTCTGGGCGTTAATAGCGTCAAACGCCAGCTTCAGGCTCGAATAACCCCCATTGCTGCCTGCATGGGCGTTGGAAACGATAACCGGAAAAACGTAATCCAGCTTAAAATCCCCGCGGCCGATGCCGCCTGTGTATTGGGCCATGGCCAATACCTGAACCAGGATCAGCGCTAAAAGGGTCAATATTACTTTTTTCATGGGTATGTGTTTTGCATTCTTAAGTTTTCGTAAAAAATATCGACCGCTGCGCGGCATTGGAAAAAAATAAATTATCAAATTGACAAATAAATCAAATGAATCAATAGTCTCTGACGCAGCGAAGCGTAAAGCCGTTCGCCTTTAAGTCGTAGTAGATGCTGCAGAACACATCGCCGAAGAACAGGACATAGCCGTTGCTGGCATCACCCTGCGTACTACTCCAGTAGCGGCCGTATGAGCCCCGGTTGTTCAGAGAACCATTGCTGCTGAGGAGGTACCCGGCAGCATGGATTTTTAAAACTGATGCGTACGTGTCATTATAATTGCTCCATGACCCGTCTGCTGTTTGCCATTCTGCTTTTGTCGGGATACGCCAGCCAGTTCCAAGTTCGAGAGTGCAGGGGTCTTTTGACGCCTCCCAGGTTGCAGATGAATTGTCATATGTTGCATCCCAGGCGCTGCCAGGTGTTCTTGTTGTGCCATCATCGGCCATCATGTACCCCTGCTTCCGGTTAAACTGCCAATACCATCCGCCAGAGGCTTCGGTATTATCGGTTGCCGAGCTTGCCTGGTTGGTGGCGCCAAGGTTTTTAGTAATGGCGCATTTTGTTCCACCAAACAACGTTGTGGAAACCGTGCCGTAGGTTACCGTTTTATCAACGGGGGCTACACCGCCGGATGCTAAATGGTTGATGGTGATTGTAGAGCCGCAGGTAAAAGCGATGGTGTTAAAACTCACCTCATTCCCGTAAGCCGTACCAGTACTGTTGGTGGCATACGCCCTTACATAATAGGTAGTACTTTCCGACAGACCTGTGATTGAGCTGATAAATGTGCCTGGGCCTGTGCCATCTGTTGTTTTTGTCGTTAACGCTGTGGTTGGCCCTGTGGTGGTACTCCAGCACACACCCCTTGCAGTAACCCCCGATCCGCATTCGGAGATCACATTTCCGCCTCCTGTGGCTGTTGTTGCGCCAATATTAGAAACTTCAGTCGTGGATACCGTTGGAATCATGTCGCGGAGGCAGCGGAGTGGGAAGCCATCCGCCTTTTGGTAACCTCCAACTGAGCAGATGCCTAAATGAAAATATAAGCAATCTCCATTGGCAGAAGATTCCTGAAGACTGCTCCAGTAATAACCGTTTGATCCACGATAGGTCAGCGCACCATTACCGTCTTGCAAATACCCGGCGGCGTGCATTTTTAATCCGGAGTTCCACGGACCATTATAGTTGGTCCAATCTCCGCTTACATCAACATTTGTCCATTCGGTACTGGTGGGGATACGCCATCCGGCGCCAAGTTCAAGAGCGCATGGGTCTTTTGCTGCCTCCCAGGTTGCAGACGCGTCAGGTGTTGCACTCCATGCAGGCGGGGTCAGTGTACCATCATGCTTGTATCCCTGCTTGCGGTTAAATTGCCAGTACCAGCCTGCCGAGGCTTCGGTTGCATCGGTCACACTGGTTGCCTGGTTGCTTGCGCCTAGGTTGCTGGTGATCCAGCATTTGGTGGTTACTCCGGTTATTCCGGTTACGGTGCCATAGGTCACTGATTTGTCCACCGGTGCAACACCACCCGATGATACATGGTTAATCGTGAAAGAGCCACAGGTTCCCAGGGTTGTAAAGCTCACCTCGTTCCCGTACGAAGTGCCCCTGATCGTTGTAGCATAAGCCCTTACATAATAGGTTGTATTTGATGTCAATCCACTCAGATTACTCGTAAAGGTTCCGGTTCCATTGCCATCGGTAGTATAACTGCCGGCGATGGTGGGATTGGTTGTTGTGCTATAGCAAACTCCGCGGGCTGTAACTGCTGCCCCTCCGTCGGAGGTGATATTCCCACCGCTGGTGGCAGTTGTTAATGAAATACTGCTTGCTGCCGTAGTAGTCAGGGATGGAAGAGCAACGCTGCGCACCGCGCGGAAGCCGTGGTTGGACTTCCTGACTAAATCCTCCTCCGCAGCGCTAAAGCGGTTGGAGACGCACAGGGGCTCAAAATCACCCCCTGAGCCGCCCCGGAAGCCCGATCCGGTGGCGCCGGTCACTTCAGTACCAATATATCCCGGCCATGTGGATATATCGGCAAATCCGGCAGCGCTCAGCGTCCCATCGCCGTGCACTCCGGTAAAGGCCCGGCCTGTAGGGTTACCAACCGTTACCGTTCTCTCCCAGAGGTTGCCGCTCATTTCCATGATGCCATAGAATGTAGAGCCGGCTGTCACCCTGCCGGTGTTACCACTTGTCCCCGCAAAAATTCCTACCCGCAAAGGTCCAGCAATGCTGCCACCTGTTGTTGAGTAGTTCGTATTACCGTCTGTAGCGCTGTAATTTGTGGCAATGGTCTCACTTGCTGTTCCGGCAGCGCCTAGGGTGTAGGCGGCGCCCGCTATTGAGGTATTGCCCCAGGCATATTCACCGGCTACCGGTGTTGCGGTGCCACGGCAGGCTTTTTCAAACTCCAGTTCCGTCATCGGGCGGAGGCCTGCCCAGTCGGTGTAGGCGGCGCCATCTATCCAGCTAAGGTAGTTGCAGGCAATGTAAGGGTTGGTGGTACTGTAAACGCCGCCTGAAACTGATAGGCCGTACCTGTATCCGGTACTGCCGGATGAGTAGCGATTGGAGGCTTGAGTTGAAGTAAGCGTATTCAGAAAATCGACATACTGCTGCTGACTTATTTCGTATTTCATGCAATAAAAGCCGTTATAGCCTTTTGGGAAAGCGGCTGTAAGTGTTCCCGTGCCACCAATAGTGTTGTTTCCACTGATGGAGGTACCCCAAAGGCTGCCTGCAGTTTGAGCAATGGCTAATTCATTTTCGGAAGAGATTGACAATGGAACAGTTGCCCCGCTTACCCAGGAACCATTGGTAAAACTGCCGGATTCCGTTCCACCGCTGCCCGCTGCATATGTTCCTTGCGGAACATACACCATTTCAATGGCGAAAACCCTGATTTCTACCACGGCATTATCGGCAACACCATTGGCGCCATAATTCCATCGGAGCTGCACCCCCGTTTTGGTAAAGGTGCTTGCCGCTCCATCGGCCGAACGGTAAATTAAAGCCCCTAAGCCGGGGTTGGAGGTGGCATTAAAAGCTGTACCAGGGGTTAGCAAACCAACATCGATGATGCTGCCTGAAGGAGCGGTTTGCCCAACATCATTCAGCCAGGCATGTTGCCATTCTCCTCCGGATATACGATACTTTACAAAAACCCAGGCGGCATCCCAGTTGTTCGGGGCGGAAGAGCTCCTCCATGAATTTTCCCACGAGATATCGAACTGTACCAGGGCGTAATCACTTCCGGTGTTTTTGCCGGTCAGAACCAGGTTGCTGATTGCGATGTTGTTGGCGTTGACCATGGCAGTCAGTACCAATGCTGTTAAAATGGCAAGTAGCTTTTTCATGAAGATATGGGTTTGTGAAAGTGGGGGAGAGAATGTATTCGGGAAACAAAAACCTGTTGATTTGCTGTAAACATAAGTTAAATCCGAAAATAATTTTTCTAAATCCTGGAATGGTTAAAAACGAAGATGACCAGATTTATTTTTTATAGACAGGAACAGGTTTAGCCAATTCTAACCCTGTTCCTTGTCGCTATAACTGTATGAGAGGTATAATAAAAGCAAATGATGTACCATAAAATTGAATCACGGGCGCCAACACATCGCATTTCGACATAAACTATTGTTTATGAATTAATTAAACACTTGTTAATTTTGTAACATTACAGCTTTCAGTGTTGGCATCCCTAACATGTTATCGAAATGGCAATGAAAAATCGCGTATATACGCGATTTCACGTAAGGTTTCCCGAATGCGCCTGGGCCATTTGGACAAGGGAGCCAAAAACAATGGATGGACAATGTGCGGCGTGAGCTATACGATGGATTCATAAAGTTGACGACTCCGGCCCTATCGCGAAATCTTCAGCGCATCTCAACAAATCTTGTCAGCATTTTCTGGAATTTTCTGCGTCACAAATCTTGTGAAGTTTACCATGCTCCATCGGATGTGCGGGGATCAAGAGGAATTTCTGGGGTGAAGGGAATTTCGGATTCCCTCCCCCCCCCCGGAAATTCCAACAGGAACATGGCGTCAGGGAATACTGGATCGTGAATCCCAACGACGAAAATGTGACGGTCTTTTTATTAGATGAAAATGGAAAGTTTCAGTTCAGGGGAATGTACGCCGGTAATGATAAAATTCCGGTAAATATTTTCAAAGGGGATTTAGGCATTGATCTCACGGAAGTGTTTCTGCCGTAAGCGACGAAAGCGTTTACTCAACAATGGTAATCCATCCATGCGTGTCAGGTTCCACCCCCTCCTGAATCCCCTTCAGTTTATTGTAGAGTTTCAGCGAAACAGGTCCCGGCCTGCCATCCTTGCAATATTTATACTCCCTCCCTGTATCGCGGTCGTGTATCATGCAAATGGGAGAGATCACGGCAGCCGTTCCGCAGGCGCCTACTTCATCAAACGCTTCCAGCTCTTCAACAGGAACCTGACGCTGCTCAACAGTCAGGCCCATCTCTTCGGCCAGGACACGCAGCGACATATTGGTAATGGATGGAAGGATTGACGATGAATCGGGGGTTACATAGGTATTTTCCCTGATCCCAAAGAAATTGGCCGGTCCGGCTTCATCAATATATTTTTTCTCCCGTGCATCCAGGAAAATACAGGAGGCAAAACCATCCTGGTGAGCCCGGTCACCTGCCCTGAGACTGGCTGCATAGTTTCCGCCTACCTTGATATGACCGGTTCCCAGCGGCGCTGCACGGTCGTAATCGCGTACGATCTGCATCTTTACAGGATTAAAACCTCCTTTGAAGTAAGGACCAACCGGACCAACAAAAACCATGAACACATACTCCTTTGCAGCTTTAACACCAACCTGGGCGCCGGTCCCGATCAGCAATGGCCTGATGTAAAGCGAAGCGCCTTCGCCATAGGGAGGCACATATTTAAGGTTCAGTTTCACCGCCTTGAGTACAACCTCACAAAACAAGGCGACCGGCACTTCAGCCATCATGACGCCCTGGGCCGATCTGATCATCCGTTTGGCATTTTCTTCCATACGGAAGATCCTGATCTTTCCATCGGCTCCGGTAAATGCTTTCATCCCTTCAAAAGCCTCCTGGCCGTAATGAAGACAGGTGGCCGCCATATGCATGGTTATGGTCTCTGAGTCGGTGACCTCCGGTTCTCCCCATTTACCATCCTTAAAATAACAACGGACATTGTAATCAGTTTTAAAATAGCCAAAAGGCAGGTTTTTCCAATCGATCGGGTTCATATAGAAGAGATTTTTAGTTTGAATTCCAGGACGAAATGCCTCGTAAAATTATGAATTTTCCATTTGAAAATCATAAAGTAAAAAAATAATCACTCGCCTGGTAAAAGGTCCCCTCCTCTTCAAGGGGAGTCCGGGGTGGGGTCTTATCTCAATACCGAAAAATATCAACTTGTATAAAGGAGATAAGCCGCATATTAATTGACTGAGTGTAATGACACCAGTATAGTAATTCATCTGTTCAAGCTGGCATGCGAAGGTAAAATTGTCACACTTACTTAAAAATCATTTACACTTACTTATTATTGGTTGACTTCGCACTGTCAATGTCATAAGTTTGCTTCATAAAACACAAATACCATGGACTCACAGGAAATTCAAACAAGAAAATACTCGATGTTTACCTTAGGTACCATCAGTTTTTTTATCATCAACACAGTTGTTGTTATTTCATTGGTGCTTGCCATTATGAGGAACACTTAGGCTTTTGTCGTAACTCCTGTATATTGAAAGGGCTGCATGCACAACATGCGGCCCTTTGTCATTTTGGCAGTATGGTTAAGTTGGCACTCACTTTGATAAGCAGGTTACAGCAATTTAAACCCGATAAACTATGCAAAAAGGTAAAATCAATGTTCAAACTGAAAACATCTTTCCGATTATTAAAAAATTCCTCTATTCGGAACATGAAATATTCCTGCGTGAATTGATATCCAACGCGGTTGACGCAACCCAGAAGCTAAAAACCCTTGCTGCTCTAGGCAAATACAATGGCGACATGAGCGATCTGACCATTGAGGTCACCCTGGATAAAAAGAAAAAAACCATCTCTGTAAAAGATAAAGGGATCGGAATGACCGCTGCAGAGGTTGATAAATATATCAACCAGATCGCCTTCTCGAGCGCCGAGGAGTTCATAAAGAAGTTCAAAACCAAATCGGAGTCGGAAATGAATGCCATCATCGGCCATTTCGGACTGGGTTTTTATTCCAGTTTCATGGTTTCCGACCGGGTCGACATCTACACCAAAACCTATCAGAGTAAGGGTGAAACTGCAGGAGTGCACTGGGAATGCGATGGCAGCCCCGATTACAGCATGGATGAATCCGATAAAAAGGATCGCGGTACCGAGGTAATCCTTCACATAGCCGACGATTCGAAAGATTACCTTGAAGAACATACACTTCTGGGGATCTTGAAAAAATATTGCAAATTTTTACCGGTGCCGATTCGTTTCGGAAATGAAAAAACATGGGAAAAAGTTGAAGGTGAGAAAGATAAGGATGGTCATGATAAGGAAGTTGAAATCGAAAAACCACGCATTATCAACAATACCGATCCTATCTGGAAAAAGAAACCGGTCGACCTTAAAGATGAAGATTATAAGAGCTTCTACAGGGAACTTTATCCCTACACCTTTGATGAACCTCTGTTCTGGATTCACCTGAATGTTGATTACCCTTTCAACCTAACCGGAATCCTTTATTTTCCTAAGGTTAAACGCAACCTTGAAGTTCAGAAGGATAAAATACAGCTGTACTGCAACCAGGTTTTTGTGACCGATTCTGTTGAAGGAATTGTCCCCGACTTCCTGACATTATTGCATGGTGTGATCGATTCGCCCGATATTCCGCTGAACGTATCGCGCAGTTACCTCCAGAGCGATCCTAATGTGAAGAAGATTTCGAATCATATCACCAAGAAGGTAGCCGACAAGCTGGAATCACTCTTTAAGGATTCACGTCCTGATTTTGAAGCAAAATGGGACGATATCAAAGTATTCATCGAATATGGGATCATCTCACAACCTGAATTCTACGATCGTGCAAAAAAATTCTGCCTTCTGAAAAATGTAGACACAAAATATTTCACCTTCGAGGAGTATGAAAAACTGGTAAAACCATTACAAAAGGACAAAGATGGTCAGCTCATCTATTTATATGCGACCAACCAGCACGAACAGTATAGTTTTATTGAATCAGTCAAAGCACGGGGCTATGATGTTTTACTGATGGACGGCATCCTGGAAGCACACTTCATCAATACGTTGGAGCAAAAACTTGATAAAACGCGCTTTACGCGTGTTGATTCTGATACGGTTGATAAATTGATCAAAAAGGACGACGTTTTACCATCGAAGCTTAATGATGATCAGCAGAAATCAATTAAAGAGCTGATTGAAAAGCAGATCGATGCTAAAAAGTTCACAGTGGTATTTGAAAGCCTGAGCGAAAAGGATTCACCCCTGCTGATAACGCAAAACGAATTTATGCGGCGCATGAAAGACATGTCGGCGCTGGGTGGCGGCGGCGGCTATGGTTTTATGGGAGAAATGCCTGAGAACTATAACCTGGTGGTCAACTCGAATAACCCGCTGGTCGGAAGACTGTTGATTGAAACAGAACAGGAAAAACAGGACAGTACCATTAAACAATTGTTTGACCTTGCCCTGCTTGCACAAAATATGCTGAAAGGCAAAGACCTGGCGGAGTTTATCAAGCGCAGCACGGAGCAGGTTGGCAAATGACAAATTAAAAATTAAGAATATTGATTGAGCGCTATAATACCCGTGAAGTTAACATATAGGACAGTGACAATCTACCATGCGCGCCGTAGGTGCGCAATATTGGTAGAACGATGAGGTTCACGAGCATCTCGCGCCGTAGGTGCGAAACATTGGTAGCATCTCGCGCCGTAGGTGCGAAACATTGGTAGCATCTCGCGCCGTAGGTGCGAAACATT
>CAISJJ010000188.1 GCA_903885595.1 uncultured Bacteroidales bacterium | reverse complement strand
AGCGTTCCGGTCACCCCTGGAGCAGGCATCGATGAGTTCCTGGTGAATATTGATATATTTACTTTCCAAACTACCGGATTTTTGACAATGGACTCAACCGTTTTTGAAATGTTACAGGTTCAGGTTAAAAATAATTAAAAAAAAGGAACAAACTGTTTCAACCTGTCAATGACTGCAAATGCAAACTGTAAACTGCAAACTAAAAATCGTATATCGTATATCGTAAATCGTATATCGCAGATAAGGTGTATTTTTGCCATATGATGAGAAAAATTCATCTTCCGGTCTATTTTTTCGCACTTGCTGCGATGCTCTTTTGGGGGCTCTCCTTCATCTGGAGTTCGATCCTGCTAAAATACTACCAGCCCATCACCATAATTTTTATACGCCTTATCATTTCGGCAGTCTTCCTTTTTACCATAATCCGATTTTTTTGGGTGCAGGAGAAGGTGGAACGAAAAGATTACCAGCTGATATTTCTCAGTGCATTGTTCAATCCATTCCTCTATTTTCTTGGTGAAAACTACGGGCTTAAATTTTCAACCCCCACGATCTCGGCCGTGATCATAGCGACCATACCGGTTTTTTCCCCCTTTATTGCCTACCTCACCTTCAGGGAAAAGCTGACGCCCATTAATTTAGTTGGTATTGCCGTATCGTTTGCCGGTGTGATCGTGATGCTGATCACGAGCGACCTGTCGCTGGCGGCCGATATACGCGGAGTGCTTTGTTTATTCGGAGCTGTTCTTGCAGCCCTCCTCTATTCCGTCACCCTTCGCACACTCACGATAAAATATTCAGCGCTGACGCTCATTGCCTACCAGAACCTGATCGGCATCTTTCTCTTCTTACCGCTCTTCCTGGTTTTTGAGTTTAAAACGGCAACCGCTGTGCCCTTAAACGGCGAAATCATCGCCTCCATGCTCCTGCTGGCTATACTTGCCTCATCCGTGTCGTTTGTCTTTTTTGCCCATTCAGTCAAGTTGCTGGGGATCAGTAAGACAAACATATTTTCAAATCTGATCCCTGTTTTCACTGCCATCTTCTCATTTTTCCTGTTATCTGAAGATTTCGGGGCTCAAAAAATTATTGGAATTGCGCTGGTTATCGGCGGGGTTTATTTGTCGGAAAGGACACGAAAGCGAGTGTGATCACCGATAATGTCGTATATTTGTTTATCATTTATTGTTTACCATCAGATGATTTTCAGACCTGAGAAACTAAAAATTAAAGATCAGCGGATGAAACCGTTCCTCGATCCCGAAGAGATCTGGGGTTTCATCAACAATGTACCAGCATCGAAGGAAAAAGTCAGGGATGTCATAGCCAAATCGCTGGATAAAAACCGGCTTACACTTGCCGAAACTGCCGTACTTGTCAATGCCAGTGACCCTGAACTTATCGAGGAGATCAAGCAGGGGGCGCGCCGGCTCAAAGAAAAAGTATATGGTCAGCGAATCGTGCTTTTTGCCCCGCTGTATGTCGGCAACCTTTGCACCAACAACTGTGCATACTGTGGTTTTAAGACCTCCAATAAAACAATCAGGCGCGTTACACTCGACCACGATGACCTGGTGGCGCAGGTAAAGGCGCTTGAAGATTCAGGGCAGAAGCGATTGATCCTCGTATTCGGCGAGCACCCAAAATACGACGCCCGTTTCATTGCCGAAAGTGTAACCACAGTCTATTCAGTTAAAAGCGGCCGGGGCGAGATAAGGAGGGTGAATATTAATGCCGCTCCCCTCGACATTGACGGGTTTCGGATCATCAAGGATGCAAAAATAGGCACATACCAGATTTTCCAGGAAACCTATCACCCCGAAACCTATGCCAAAGTACACCTGGGCGGCTTAAAAAGAAATTATGACTGGCGGCTTACCGCACTCGACCGTGCGCAGGAAGCAGGCATCGACGATGTGGGGATCGGGGCGCTTTTCGGACTGTACGACTGGCGCTTCGAAGTGCTTGGACTGGTGCGACATACAAACCATTTCGAAGCAGTGTACGATGTAGGGCCGCATACCATCTCCTTTCCCAGGATCCAATATGCGTCGCAACTGAACATCGACCAATCGCACATGGTACACGACGATGAATTCACGAGGCTCGTGGCCATCCTGCGACTGGCGGTTCCCTATACCGGGCTCATCCTCACGGCTCGCGAACCGGCAGCTATACGCGATGAGATCATGCAGTTCGGGGTATCGCAGATTGACGGCGGAACCAATATTGAAATGGGCGGTTATTCGAAACGGAAAGAGCATGAAGAACAGGACATCGACCTCGAGCAATTCCAGATCAATGACAACCGCAGCCTGAACGAGATCATGAACGAACTCATCGATCACAAATATATTCCCTCTTTCTGCACCGCATGTTACAGGTTGGGAAGGACAGGCGAACACTTCATGGAATTCTCGGTTCCTGGTTTTATCAAACGTTTTTGTCAGCCCAATGCCCTCTTAACCATGGTTGAATATCTTGAAGACTACGCGCCCGCCGATACAAAAATCAAAGGTTACCAGTTACTCAAGGAAAAACTGGATGAGATTGAAGATGTTGCATTCAAAGAAAAACTGACCATTAAGATCAACCAGATACAAGAGGGTCAGCGGGACCTTTATTTCTGAAACAGTGAAGCTATGAAATATCCATAAATATAATGTTCATGCAAACCGTGAATGATCATTTATGGATATTCCAAATGGCCCGAAAAAATAAATACTACCATATGAAAGAAGTCAGAATCCTCGGGTTACTGATCACCGACCGGATCAAGGAGGCGGGTCAAACACAGAAGGTACTTACAAAATATGCCCATGTCATAAAGTCGCGACTGGGGTTTCACGAAGTTTCTGAGGATATTTGCAGCCGCGTGGGGGTGATCATCCTGCAACTCGCCGGCAATGCCAGTGAATGCCAGGGACTCGAACAAGAGTTGTCCCAGATCAGGGGACTCGAGCTGCAACGCATGGTATTCAGCCTGTAAAATTTGATTTATGCGTGAGATTTCAAGGAAAAGCCTGAACGACGAATTCCAAGATCATTACCTTAGTTCGTCAAAAGCCGGTATGAGAATAGGTTTTTTTCTTTTAATGATCATGATGGCCGTGATGATACTGTTTAACAGCATTTTTTTTCCGGACTCAAAAGAACCTTTTTTTTACTATCGGTTCTGGATCATTATACCCTTGCTGGTTATATCCATTATTGTCACCTTTTTTCCCCGCCTGCGAAAATGGCTTTCCCAGATTTTTATTATCCTGAACATCGGAATCGCGACGGCTATTTTCTGGGTTGGAATAACCGCAACACCTCTAGATATTGGTTACGAAAGCTACTACACACTGGTTGCACTCATTGTTATCGTCTTCTTTGCCTTCTTCAGGATGACACCGAAGATCACCAGCCTAATTGCCGCACTCCAGTTTTCGGCTTATGTGCTTGCCACCCTGATGAATGGCTCTTTCCTGCACAATCCTTTTATTTATTTCAGAAACTTGTGTTTTATCATGGCCATTTATTGTATTGGTTTCCTGATGACACTCATGTTCAGAAGATTAAACTGGAAAAACTTCTTACATGAGAAGGCCCTTTCTGAAAATTACAAAACACTGCTCAAAGAGATCGAGGAACGAAAGCAAGCGGAAAAATCGCTTACACAATCTGAATTTCTATACACGAGTACCATTAACTCCATTCCCGACTGGATTTATGTGCTTGATAAGGACCTGCGATTTGTCATGCTGAATACCTCATTGCAGGAAGAGCATCTCCGGCAAGGCTTTCCGCACAATTGCGTCGGGAAAAGCATCACCAAAATTTATCCGTACATACCGGCTTCAACCATTGCAGAGATCAAAAGTGTATTCCAAACCGGCAACATCATGGTGGGAGAACAGAATTTTTTTCTTCGCGATATAACTATTTACGGAGAAACCCGTAAGGTTCCGATTTTCAAGGACAACGAAGTGATCCAGGTGATGACTATCATGCGAAACCGTTCGAAGGAGAAGGAACTTGAGGAACTGAAGCAGAAAAACATCGAGCAGAAAGAGATCATGCTGCGAGAAATCCATCACCGGGTAAAAAACAACCTTTCGATTGTAATCAGCCTGCTTAACCTCCAGATCCGCAATAATCCGGATCCTGAACTCGTTCGGATCATACATGATATTGAGATGCGGATTCGCTCCATGGCTCTGATCCACGAGCACCTTTACAAATCGGAAAGCATTGACAAGATCCCACTGGCATCATACCTTCACTCTTTGGCGACCATTATTTCAGGAACATTCAGCGGTCACCGGATAAACCTCGTATCCCAGTTCGATAAAGTCGATGTCAGCATCGAAACTGCGCTACCATTAGGCCTGATTGCCAATGAACTGATTATAAATGCATTCAAATATGCATACCCCTTCCAGGAAAAGGGAGAAATCCAGGTCAGGTTGAAGCTGGACCAGGAAAATTTGTGGGCGATGGTCATCCAGGATAACGGTGTCGGTCTGCCCGACTCCTTTTCGATGGATTCGGAAAAATCGCTGGGAATGTTTATCGTAGGGCTGCTGGTGGAGCAAATCGGCGGAAAAATCGACATCATCCGTCACAACGGGACCACATTTATTATCAGTTTCAAGGCATCTATCAGCAAAAATCAGAATGTTGACAAGTGATGAATCACAATCTTACCAGAACCCCTTCTGTAGTGATGTACAATAAATGACCTCATCCTCCATCTCCTTCTCCTTTGAGGAGAAGGAGGGGCGGTGTTAAATATATAATAGTCAGTAACATATACTATAACACACCTCCCCTTCTCCTTGAGGAGAAGGGGTCGGGGGTTGAGGT
>CAISJJ010000187.1 GCA_903885595.1 uncultured Bacteroidales bacterium | reverse complement strand
TTAAAAGTGCGACAAGATATACAGTAAAATCAATATTGATTATGAGTATGTTACGATTGATATTAACATTTTTTAATAGACACTACTGAAACAAACCTATAATTTTACATCCAATTCTTTGATTAATAGGCTACCTTTACATCACATTACCTGTTTAATAAGAGGAATAATCGTAAAATATGTCCCATGAACACACGGAAATCAACTCCTGGAAAAATTGCAACTAATTCAAGATCAAACACCCACACCCCTCCCCGAAAAAATGAAATGACTCAGTTTCCCATTGTGGGCATCGGCGCCTCGGCAGGCGGGCTTGAAGCATTGGAACAATTTTTCGGAAATATGCCCAAAGACAGTGGCATGGCTTTCGTGGTGATCCAGCACCTCGACCCAAACCACATCGGCATCATGCCCGAGCTGTTGCAACGCATTACCCCAATGAAGGTGCTGCAGGCAAGCGACCGGCTTAAGGTGAAACCAAACTGCGTCTATGTAATCCCACCCAACAAGAGCATGTCGCTGCTCAATGGTGCGCTGCATTTATTCGATCCGGTTGAATCGCGCGGCTTGCGGCTGCCCATTGATATTTTCTTCCGTTCACTGGCAGTCGATATGGAGGAAAAGAGCATCGGGATTATCCTCTCGGGCATGGGTTCTGATGGTAGCCTGGGCTTGAAGGCCATCAAAGAAAAAAATGGCATTGTATTAGTCCAGAGCCCAGCCTCAGCTAAATTCGATGGGATGCCATACAGCGCAAGCGAAGCGGTAATTGCCGATATTGTAGCGCCGGCCGAAGAATTGCCCGCCAAACTAATCGCCTTTTTGAAGTTTATTCCATCGGTTATCATCGACACAGAAATAGACAGTAAAAGCAAAAGCAACCTCGACAAGATCATCATCCTGCTGCGCGAGCAATCGGGCCACGACTTTTCGTTATACAAGAAGAACACACTGTTTCGCCGCATCGAACGGCGCAAGGGGGCTCATCAGCTTGATAAGTTACAGCATTATGTCCTCTATTTGCAGGATAACCCAACGGAGGTGGAAATCCTTTTCAAAGAGTTGCTCATCGGCGTCACCAGTTTTTTCCGCGATCCGGCGGTGTGGGAAATGCTCAGGGACCAGGTTCTTCCTGCCATGCTCGATGAATTGCCCAACGGGTATGTGCTTCGCGCCTGGGTTATAGCCTGTTCTACCGGCGAAGAGGCCTATTCGCTGGCCATTGTTTTTCAGGAGGCGCTGGGGAAAATGAAAAAACGCAAAAACCTGACCCTTCAGATATTTGCCACCGATCTCGATCCCGATGCCATTGAAATAGGCCGGAAAGGGTACTTTTCCAAAAATATTGCAACCGACGTTTCGCCTGAAAGGTTGAGCCGGTTCTTCAATGTGTCAGGTGATGGATTTACAGTGACAACCGCCATCCGTGAGATGGTGGTGTTTGCCCCCCAGAATGTGATCAAAGACCCGCCCTTCACCAAACTCGACCTGCTTACCTGTCGCAACTTGCTGATTTACATGGAACCCGAATTGCAGAAAAAGCTGATGGCGCTGTTTAATTACAGCCTCAACCAGGGTGGGATCATGTTGCTCGGCACTGCCGAAACCCTTGGAAACCATAAAGATGGATTTGAGGAGGTTGATCCGAGGTTGAAAATTTACCAACGTACCGTAACTCCCATCTCTCATGAGCTCATTGACTTTCCCAGCTCATTTTCCCGCACCAGGAGAGTTGCGCCCAAGGAACCTGCTCCATTGAAAAGCGCTGAAAACCTGCAGTCCATTACCGAACAGCTCATGATCCAGCGTTTTGCACCTGCAAGTGCGTTGATCAACGACAAAGGCGACATCATTTTTATCACCGGGCGTACCGGAAAATACCTTGAACCGGTAGCCGGCAAGGCGAACTTCAACATTTATGTCATGGCGCGCGAAGGATTGCGTGAAGCGCTGCCAAGCGCCTTCCGTAAAGCCATGCAAAATTTCGAACAGGTGATCGTGCGCAATCTTAAGGTAGGTACCAACGGGGGAAGCCAGCTTGTGGATATCACCGTTCAACGTCTCGAAAGCCCCGACGCGATACGAGGCATGATGATCGTACTGTTTACCGATGTTCCTGCCATGGTTGACGATGATCACGGGAACCCGAAAACCGGTAAACGACGGCTGACCGGAAGGCAAAAGGAGTTGGAAGTTAAACTGCAACGAAGTTATGAAGACCTGCAAAGCACCCGCGAGGAGATGCAAACCTCGCAGGAAGAGCTGAAATCGACCAACGAAGAGCTGCAATCAACCAACGAAGAGTTGCAATCGACCAACGAGGAACTTACCACATCGAAGGAGGAGATGCAGAGCCTGAACGAAGAGCTGCAAACGGTGAATGTTGAACTGCAAAGCAAAATAGGTGATTTTATACAGGCCAACAACGACATGAAAAACCTGCTCAATTCCACTGAGGTTGCCACACTGTTCCTTGATAAAGAGTTGAACATCCGCAGGTTTACTGAAGCGGTGACCAACATCATAAAAATCCGAAATTCGGATATTGGCAGGCCTTTTACCGATTTGGTTTCCAATTTGATTTATCCTGAAATTGAAAGCCATGCAAGGCAGGTACTCCGCTCTCTTGCATCTATCGAAACAGCGATTACATCTCACGATGGGAGGTGGTTTAACATCCGCATCATGCCTTACCGTACATTAGACGATCGTATCGACGGACTGGTAATCACCTTTAACGACATTACCTTTGCTAAAAAGGTGGAGATAGACCTTAAAGAAAGCGAGGCGCGGTTTCGCATGCTGTATCAAAATTCGCCTGATGCCCACATCATCAGCGATTTTTCCGATGGGATCGATCATGGCTTTAGCGATTGCAATCAGGCTGCGCTCGATATGCTGGGCATGGTTTCCAAAGAACAGCTGATTGCCACCAACTGCATTAAATTATCGCCTTTGCATCAACCTGATGGCCGCTTGTCAACTGAAAAATCAGAGGCTTTAATTTCAGCATGCATCGCCAATGGGAGTGTCCGGTATGAATGGGTGCATCGCCGGGTAAACGGAGAGGAATTTCCCGTTGATATACTGCTGACTGTTATTTATGAGCGCGGTAAAACGTTTTTGCATTCGGTATGGCGCGACATCAGCGAACGCAAAAAATCGGAAGAAGCCCTGCGCGTGAGCCTGATGAAATATCAAACCCTGTTCGAATTATTCCCGGCAGGGATTACAATATCTGATTCCAAAGGACAGATAATTGAAACAAACAGCATCGCCCAACGCATTTTGGGGCTCGATCATGAACAGCAGAAACAGAGACAGATTGATGGCAAAGAATGGCAGATTATCAGGCCCGATGGCACACCCATGCCTGTATCGGAATATGCCAGCGTACGTGCGCTTAATGAAAAATGCCAGATAGAAAATGTGGAAATGGGCATTCAAAAGAGCGATGGCCTGGTAACGTGGGTCACTGTTTCAGCTACGCCCATTCCACTCGAAGGATATGGCGTAGCCATTGTTTATACCGACCTCACCGCGCGAAAGCAGATAGAAGATGAACTTCGGAAAAACAAGGAAAGCAATGAATGATATGAATAAAGCTGACAATGCCCTCCTGCGCCAAAAGGCAGAAGCGCTGCTAAAAAACAAACCATCAAAACACGATTCTCAACTTTCTGAAGTCGAATCGCTCAGACTCATTCACGAACTGGAGGTGCACCAGATTGAGCTGGAATTGCAGAATGAGGAACTCCGCCATGCATGGGCAAAGGCAGAAGCTGCAAATGACAAGTATATCGGATTGTACGATCTTGCGCCATCAGGTTATTTTACACTTTCCGTCAAAGGTGAAATCATCGAATTAAACCTCAGCGGGGCCAATATGTTAGGGAAAGACCGGCAGCATCTGAAAAACAGCCTGTTCGGTTTTTTTGTTTCAGAAGAAACAAAAACAAATTTCAGTCTCTTTCTTGAAAAAGTATTTCATACCAAAAGCAAAGAAACCTGCGAGGTTAAAATCGTAACACATGGCGACATCCCGGCGTATGTTTTGTTAACCGGCATCATTGCAGAGAATCAGGAACAGTGCAATGTCACCGCTGTTGATATTACCGAACTCAGAATAGCACAAGGGGTGGTGAAATCAAGCGAAAAGCGATACCGGACAACGATTGAAAGTATCAGTGACGCCTTTTTCACACTCGATAACGAACTGAGATTTACCTACTTTAACAAACAGGCAGAAGAGCTTCTGTATATAAAAAGCAGTGATGTTCTGGGGAAAAAGATATTCAACGAGGTATTTCAAGAGGCAAAAGGAAGCATTTTTGAAGAAAAATACACATACGCACTTACTGCTAAGGAAACATGCACTTTTGAGACTTTTTTTGGAATAGAACCCTATATTAACTGGTACGATGTGAGAGTTTATCCGGGAACGGAGGGGATTTCGGTTTTCTTTACGGTTATAACTGAAAAGAAAAAGGCAAATTCAGCGCTGCGTTTAAGCCTGTCGAAATACCAAACACTGTTCGATTTATTCCCGGCGGGGATTACAATATCTGATTCCCATGGACAGATTATTGAAACAAACTCGATCGCCAAACGCATGCTTGGACTCTCACCTGACGAACAGAAGCAGAGACAGATTGATGGCAAAGAATGGCAGATTATCAGGCCCGATGGCTCCCCGATGCCAACATCGGAGTATGCCAGCGTACGTGCGCTCAATGAAAAATGTCAGATAGAAAATGTGGAAATGGGTATTGCTACAGGCAATGACCAAACCACATGGCTGAATGTTTCCGCAACGCCAATTCCGATAGAAGGATATGGTGTGGCCATTGTTTATATTGACATTACTGCCAAAAAACTATCACAGCAGGAATTACTCAAAGCCAAAGAGAAAGCAGAAGAGAGCGATCAACTCAAATCCATTTTTCTTGCCAATATGAGTCACGAAATTCGTACCCCTATGAATGGCATCCTGGGTTTTGCCTCACTATTGAAAGAACCAAATCTTACCGGCGAGGATCAGCAAAAATATATTCGCATCATCGAAAAAAGTGGTAAACGCATGCTCAACATCATTAACGATATTGTTGATATTTCAAAAATTGAATCGGGACTGATGGACCTTGCCATAGCAGAGTCGAATATTAATGAACAGATAGAATATCTTTATGCCTTCTTTAAACCAGAAGTTGATGCGAAAGGAATGCATCTTTTCTTTAAAAATTCCCTGCCGGCAAAAGAAGCGATCATTGAAACCGACCGTGAAAAAATCTACGCCATCTTAACCAACCTCGTCAAAAATGCAATTAAATATAGCAAAGAAGGTTCAATTGAATTTGGGTATACCCTTGTAGAAACGCAGCATGCTGCGTCTTCTGATATTAATCCCTCTGCATCAATGAATCCTCCATCGTCAGTGAATACCCCCCCTGAAAAATTTCTGCAATTTTTTGTGAAAGACACAGGCATCGGGGTCCCCAAAAACAGGGAGGAAGCTATTTTTGAACGTTTTATACAGGCCGATATTTCCGATAAACACGCCTATGAGGGCGCTGGCTTGGGCTTGGCCATCGCCAAAGCTTATGTGGAAATGCTGGGTGGAAAAATCTGGTTGGAGAGCAAGCTTGAAAAAGGTTCAACATTTTATTTCACCATTCCTTACAATACAAAAAAGCAGGGACAAGACGACATTGAAAATGTTGTTTCTGCGGAAGATATGGATGTTCCGATTAAAAAACTGAAAATCATAATTGCCGAAGATGACGAAACCTCTGATCTGCTCATCACCTCAATTCTCAATAAAGTCAGCCATGAAGTCTTGCATACAAAAACAGGAATCGAAACAATTGATGCCTGTCGCAATAATCCCAACCTCGATCTGGTTCTGATGGATATCAGGATGCCAAATATGAATGGATATGAAGCCACACGCCAAATCCGCGAGTTTAATACAGATGTGATCATCTTTGCTCAAACAGCCTATGGACTTTCAGGCGACCGGCAAAAAGCAATAAATGCGGGATGCAATGAGTATCTTTCAAAGCCCATTGACCAGGATGAATTAATGCTTTTAATGCAAAAGTATTTCAGGAAATAAGAAGGCGAATTAAAAGAGAATATTATCAGCACATGGCATCATTTATATTTGGCATTGCCATTTTCTTAAATTTGTATCATGAGCAAATACCCTGATTGGTTTTGCAAAATCGAACGTCACGCTCTGTAAAAAAACAATGATGATAACCAGATTATTTTCATATTTTTTTTGCCTGTTTGCTGTTAGTCTGTCAGCCCAGAACTTTCCTATCGGCTACCAAACGATGAATTTCACCGACCCGGCCCGGAGCAACCGTCCTGTCCCTGCCGAGGTATATTATCCGGGACTTACAGCAGGAAGCAATACCCCGTTGGCTAACGGTAAGTTCCCTGTGATCTCTTTCGGGCATGGCTTCCTGATGGCTTATGATTCCTATCTGTATCTGAAAGATTCACTGGTCCCGCTGGGGTACATCATTGCATTTGCAAAAACGGAAACCGGAATATTGCCCGATCATCTTGAATACGGAAAAGACCTTGCATTCCTTGTAAACCAGATGCAGTCAGAGGGTAACGCCCCATCATCAGCATACTATAACCACATCGACAGTACATCAGCCATCATGGGACATTCAATGGGTGGAGGCGCATCGTTCCTGGGATGTGAAAACAATCCCGTTCCGGATGCGATGATCACTTTTGCTGCCGCCGAAACATCTCCATCAGCCATCAGCGCTGCCAGAAATATAAACATTCCTTCACTGGTGTTTTCTGCGGATCAGGATTGTGTAACACCTCCGGCTACCAACCAGTTGCCGATGTATGATTCCCTGGCATCAGACTGCAAGGTTTTCATCAACATCAAGGGGGGCGGACATTGTTACTTTGCTGACTATAACTTCATCTGTTCGATCGGAGAGGTCGGCTGTTCGTCATCGTTTACCATCACCCGCGATCAGCAGCACGATGCGGTGATCGACTTTCTGGTTCCTTACCTCGATTATCACCTGAAAAAGATTCCCCTGGCATGGACTATCTTCAACGATTCCCTTCTGTATTCCCAGCGCATTACGCACATGAAATCGTGCATCACGGTTGGTATCGCTGATCCGGGTAGTTTGGATCAGTTTGTTATTTACCCGAATCCGGTTCATGACAAGGTGATCGTGACATCAGGCAGGGCACAGGAAAGAATTACAAAGATCGTATTGCGTTCGCTTACAGGGAGCGTAGTTTTAACAAGGCATGAAAGGGATGAAACCGGATCAGCTGCCTCTGAAGTAGACCTTTCATTCTGCAAGGCCGGTGCCTATTTCCTTGAAGTAACAGGCCGGAGTGGCAGGATCCTGGTCTTCCGGCTGATTAAAGTGTGAAATGAATAAACGATGACAGCGCTGCCAAACTTTTTGAGGTTGACATGAAGAAATCCATAGAGGAAGTCTTAAAGGACACGCGCATCGTTCTGGACATCATACAGAAGACGGAACTGACAGAAGAAGAAAAGGTCTGGATTTCGGAGAGTGCGGTCAGTAACTTCAACGACTACGTCAATCCGGGATTCCTGAAATACCGCAAGTCGGTCTCCAACGACTACACAGCCATCGGTTTTGAGGTCGCCAGGGGCCTCTTCGACCGCGGAGTTCTGGTTGCAGGGACCATGCTCAATGCGCGGGTGATTCGAATCGAGCCACCACTGACCATACCCCATGATGACGTAAGCCGGGTACTTGAAATACTCCATGAGACACTCCTGGAGGTGCAGGCGGGCCGCGGTAATCAGGCCTAACCTTAAAAAAGCTGGGCGCACCCGGAATAAAAACAAATATCAGAGAAACGATACAAACAAACCATGAAGCAACACTGGATCGGAGGTGAATGGATGGGCCTAGTTAACAGGAAGCCCATTGACATCATCAATCCTGCCACTGAGGAGGTTTTTGAGCAGGTTCTTCACGGCACCCGCGAGGATGCTGATACGGCTGTTGCGGCTGCCAATAAAGCCTTCGGGATATGGCGCCGCATGACCGCCGTATCACGCGGCGAACTCCTGCACGAAGTGGCCGACCGGCTGAAAGCACGGACTGAAGAGATTGCACGCCTCCTGACGATGGAAGGAGGCAAACCATTAAAGGAAAACATCGACGAGGTAGGTTGGTGTGTGGCCTGCTTCCGCTACTACGCAGAATTAGGCCGCAACAGCCGGGGACGGGTAATTCCCAGCATCGAGTCCACCCAGTTGTCGATGGTGCTTAAGGAACCCTACGGAGTAGTGGTATGCATCGTTCCCTATAACTATCCGCTGCTCCTGATGGCGTGGAAAGTGGCGCCGGCCCTGGCCGCCGGCAATACGGTCATTATTAAACCCAGCAGTATTACCCCGCTCGCCACGCTGGCCTTAAGCGCGTGTTTCGAAGCGCTGCCGCCGGGCGCAGTGAATATCGTCACCGGTGCTGGCGAAGAAATCGGCGCCAGGCTGGTTACCCATCCCGGTACGCATGTGGTGGCTTTTACCGGCAGCACCGAAACGGGACGAAAGATCGCCCGCCAATGTGCCGAAAGTTTCAAGAAGGTCACACTGGAACTGGGAGGCAAGGATCCTTTCGTAGTATGCGAAGACAGTGATGTTGAGGTGGCAGCACGGGCGGTGGCCTGGGCGGCCTGCCTCAATGCAGGCCAGGTGTGCACATCCTCCGAGCGCATTTATGTACAGCGCGCAATTGCCGATCGTTTTCTGGAAGCTTTGGTTAACTTTATGAACACGCTTAAAATAGGTCCCGGTATCGAACCTTCTACCGATATAGGTCCGCTGGCGCGCGATCCCTACCGGCGCAAAGTGGAGGAACATGTTGAGGAAGCAAGGAAGATGGGGGCTGTCGTACTGACCGGAGGCAAGCGGCCTGCGGGATTTCAGAAGGGATACTACTACGAGCCCACGGCGCTGATCAATGTTACACCCTCAATGAAAGTAATGAGCGAAGAAACCTTCGGACCGGTGGCGCCCGTGATGGTCTACCATGACTTCGACGAGGCTATCCGCCTTGCGCAGGGGACACAATACGGCC
>CAISJJ010000186.1 GCA_903885595.1 uncultured Bacteroidales bacterium | reverse complement strand
CTTTTTTGCGGAGCAGCCATGTTGGATGATTGCACCGCTTGCCGAAGAACTTCAGTATTCAATCCCGTCTGTCCGACGGTTCCTTGTCGAAGTTGGATACTTCAGCAGCTTTACCCACAATGGGACATGGTACACCCTTCGGCACTGGTTCAGTTTGATAGACTTTCCCTTGGTAGCAAAAACATGCTGTTACGCAACCTGGAGATTGAAAAGATCTTCAATTGAAAGCCTATTCTGTATTATGCCCATAGCCACTGCTGGTACTTCTTTAGTCGTAAAATGTGTTCGCATGAAATTGTGTACCACCCAATAAACATTGAGAATACGCTGAAGACCTTCTGTTGATTTTGCATAAGTGTTTGTTGTTCTTCTGAAAGACGAACACTTTCGCCGCATCGCACTATTGTTGGCTTCAACATGATTGGCATGAATATCCTTATTCTCAATTTCCTGTTTCGTTTCTGGGTGCTCCGGGCATGGTGCCTGATATTTGGGGCGTTTTCGCCCCTTCTTATGGGCTTGAGACCCTTTGTTTTTTATCCTAACTTGTATGCCTTTTTTCAGCGTTTTTTTGGGTCTTCCAGGTTTTCCATCTTTTATAAGCTCGTAACATATCTCGAAAAGAACGTTTCCATAGCGCCGCTCGCCATCTGTTATCAGTTTAAAATCTTGAGTTTGGTTGATCAGTTTCTCAATCTTTTTAATAGCTTTTCGAAAAAGGCTTCGATCTTTTTGGCCGCAACTCAACTCCCAGATAAATCGACTTTCTCTATCCATAAGTACAATGGTCCAACCTGTCGATTGATCAGAAGGAAGATTCTGTTTAATCTTTGTATAAAATTCATCACCTTCAACTGTTAATTGCAAATAGCAATGCGTAATAGCATATAGAAATAATACTTTATAAATATTTAGAAACTTGTTTTCCCAGGAAATAATTGTATTTTTAGTAACTCCACATGTTCTTGATGCTGCATTTAGTCCAATGCCTTCATTTCTGTTATTTATCACCTCCCAAATCTTGCTGATAGGATTTTTTATATTTTGAATAAATGTATTTTTAGTTTCAGAGAAAAGACATTTACAGCTTGCACAAACAAGCATAGTGCGAAGACCATGATTTTTTGTTCCATACAGATATTTCTTATATTGCTCTGTGTGGTTACAAACTGGACACTTTTTTTAAAATATTCATACGATTAACCTTTGAAAAATTAAATTGATATTAATAGATTATACTTAACCGATCACATACTTAATATATGAAAATTATTTCGACAAGTTATGTTTGTCTATCAAACTGAACCAGTGCCGCAATTTGCTTATGCCTCACAATATTTACATGACGGTGAGGCTCTTCTTCTTGGCCGAAAAGGTACAATTGATAAACCTCTTTATGTTGACGCTAAATTTTGGACTGTAGATACAATGTTTTATGCAATTGTAAACAAGAAGCATTCAGCAAAATTCATGTATTTCTTATCAACCACAATTCCATTTTCTTTTTAT
>CAISJJ010000185.1 GCA_903885595.1 uncultured Bacteroidales bacterium | reverse complement strand
CAATGTGAAGCAGGTAAGGAGTATTTGCGTTTTGCGTTTTGCATTTTGCAATTTTCATTTTGCAATTTTCATTTTGCAATTTTCATTTTGCATTTTGCACTTTGCACTTTGCATTTTGCATTTTTTACCGAACCTCTGAATGAACCAAATTCACGTTTATTTCATATTTATTCTTCAGATACTTTGTGAGCGCCTCTGCGCAATATACCGACCGGTGCTGTCCTCCCGTGCAGCCATAGGAGACCATCAGATGATTAAAACCGCGGGCGACATAGGCGCTGATGCTCTGATCGACAAGTGAAAAAGTGTTCTTGAGGAATTCATCCACCGCGGGTTCTTTTTTCAGGAAATCAATAACCGGCTGATCCCTGCCGTTCAATGGTTTATATTCATCATACCGGCCGGGATTGGGCAGGGCGCGGCAATCGAATACAAACCCTCCCCCATTGCCGCTGTGATCGGCCGGGATCACCTTTTTATATGAAAAACTCTGAATGGTTACGGTCAGGGTTTTTTCAGCCGGCAAAGCCACCTGATTAACCGGGAATTCGTGTCCTGGATTACCTTTCCGGCCGGAAGCCTCAGCTGCTTGCTGGTAATATAAAGCGGGAGTATCAACCATGCGGTCGATCACATCCATCAGCGTTTGAAGGCCAAACCCGATACTGAAATGATCCCGTAATGAACGAAGGTTCCGGAGTGCATAGGGAATACTTTGCAGAAAATGGGATTTGTTTTCATAATATCCTCTGAATCCATACGCTCCGAGCGCCTGCAGGATGCGGATCAGCACAAACCCATCATATGTTTCCATGAATGCGGAGCGATCAACCGGATAACTTTTTTCAAGCTGATCAAGATAATATTCGAGCAGGGTGCTGCGAACCGCTGCAGGAAGGTCAGCCTTCGCGTCATACAGCAGCGAAGCCACATCATACTGCAAAGCGCCCCTCCGCCCGCCCTGGTAATCGATGAACCAGGGTTCGTTCTGAACGATCATGATATTGCGCGACTGAAAATCACGGAACAGGAAAAAATCAGAAGGCGCTGTCAGCAGCAAATCGCAAAGAGCCGAAAAATCATCTTCCAGGGCCTGTTCATCAAAAGAGATCTTTGCCAGCTTGAGAAAATAGTACTTGAAATAGTTCAGGTCCCACATCATCGACTGACGGTCGAAGGCTGCACGGGGATAACAAACGGAGTAATCCAGTTCCCTGGCAGCCCCTACCTGGAACCTGGGAAGCCATTCCAATGTTTTCTTGTAAATTTCAAGTGTTTCAACAGGAAAATTAACTTCAGTACGGCCAATCCCGGCTATATAAAAAGAATCTCTGTTCCCTGGTTCGTCAGGCTGTAGTATGAAAGGTACTTCTGACGACCGGTGTGATGTGAGCAACTGATACAATGTGGTATCGCCCAGATCGGAGATCAGGTAAATACGGTTTTCAGGATCATTGGACAAAAGCTCAGGAACTGGCAATCCCTGCCTGCGGAAATGGTTCGTGAAGGAGACAAAGGCATTGTTCTCCATAATATCGTCATTGTGGGCCCCAAGAACGGAACCCTGCGCGCCCTGCAGGCGGTAATAGGTTCTGTAAGATCCCGAACCAGGCAGGCTGATTACAGATAACGGCAACGCCCCGCTCCAGGCCTTGTATAATTCACTTAGTTTTTTCCCGGTATCCAACATTAGCATCTGGTATTAATTTGATTTCATCTATTATGGAGTTTGTTTTTAAAAACCCTGATCAGCTATTTAAGACAATAAAAAAAGGAGCACGTATTCCCCTTCTCCTTTCAGGAGAAGGGGCTAGGGGATGAGGTCAATATGACACACTGTTATTTTTCACGATTTTAACATTTCCATACGGAACTCATGCTGCCTCTTCAAAATTAAACATAAACTACATGAACTTCAGGCTCAAGGTAAACAAGGACCCGGTCGATCTGACTGTAGCCCATTGCGGCTATGTGACCCGCATAGGTAATCAGCTGACCGGCATGGCTCTCCCTTGGCTTGCCCGTTTTATAATCGAGAATGGTCACCCGGTCGCCATCGAACACCACCCGGTCGGGACGATAAAACGAGCCTTCGGGAATCAGAATTTCAGCTTCAGTTTTCACAGCAACCTCAGGACTGAAATATCTTTCAAGCTGCTGATGGTGGATAACCGACCATAATATATTCTCAAGATTTGCCTGGTCATCCTTTTCAATCAAACCTGTCAGGGTGCCCTTTTCCAAAGCAACGTTGACATCATTGCCGGTTTTAATCCACGATAACAAGGTATGCACCCGGTTTCCCCATTGCGATTTTCCGACAGGCTGTTCCGGATCCCACATTTCAGGTGCACGCATCCTGATTTCGATTTTCTGCCGCCAGTCGCTGCTGATCACATTGCCGGGATGAATAATGACAGATTCATCGCCGGTGGTGCGGGGAGTGTGAATTCCCTTCGTCCCGAATTCGTACAAAGGACGGTCTTCAACCCATAAGCCTTCGTTTTTCAGATAAAAATCAAAAAAAGTGGGCAATGAATCAGGATCTTCCTTCTTTTTTGGAGGAAATTTTGTCAGAATGTACAAGCGCTCCTCTGGTCGGGTCATGGCAACATATAGGATATTGACCAGGTCGAGCATTGACTTTTGCCGCTCATCAATATACAATGGATTATAAACCGTTGATTCCATCCCTTTCTCACTCCTCAAAATGGCCGTATCAAGCCCCGGGGCAACTGCCGGATCGAGGTCAACCCAAATATAATCCCTTGTGTTTTTGCGTGTCTCCAGGGCAAATGGTAGAATCACCAGGGGAAATTGCAGGCCTTTGGCTTTATGGATCGTCATAACCCTTACCGCGTCAATCCCTTCAGCCACCACGACCGATAACTTATTCCTGTTTTTCTCCCACCATTCGATAAATTCAACAGCTCCCGTGGAAATTTTCACCGAGAATTTAAGCACGGCATCAAGAAAAAACTGCAGATAGATATCGGGTTCCGTGTTGAGACTGAATTTCCGTATCAGCTCTTCGCACAGGTCATAAACAGGCAGCATCGCCAGGTCATTGCGCATCGACTGCCAGTTTTTCAAATCCTGCGGCCGGGTTTGATCCACGTGCATCCTGATCTCGGCTATCACAATATCATTCCGCGGCTGAAACAGGAATCGCAGATACGCGATGATGAACCGCACTTTCGGCGAACCGGCGATGAGCAATGATTCTGAGGACACTACATCCACCCCGTGTTCAAGCAGAAACCTGGCAATAGCGCTGGCATTTTTATTGCTCCTGCAAAGGATGGCCATATCACGTAATCTGAAATGATCCTTCGCCGCATCATGAATGATCGTCAGTATCCTGGAAAGCGTGACCAGCTCGTAGTTCAGATCTTCCTCTTCATCATTACCTGTAAGGAGTTCAAGATGTATATATCCTCCTGTGTTCCCTGAATCAACCAGCTGTTCAAGCCCCTCAAATATTTTCTCCTTACCCGCAGTCAGCACGCGATCGGCAATTACCCTGAAAAAACGGTTATTAAAACTGACGATCTCTGTTTTCGACCGGAAATTCCGGCTGAGGTCCACCTGCTCAAAGAAGCGGGTGAGCGCTTGTTCTCTTTGTTTTAACATGGGATTAAGGTCGCTTCCGGGAATGACGGGCAGTGCGTTGAATTGTTCAACATCGCCGCTTCGCCACCGGTAGATGGCTTGTTTCCCGTCGCCCACCACCAGGTTGAAATAACCTCCGGCCAAAGCATTTTCAATCAGGGGAATGAAATTCATCCATTGTAGTACAGAGGTATCCTGGAACTCATCGATCAGAATGTGCCGGTACTTTTCACCCAGCCGCTCATAAATAAAGGGTACCGGTTCGTTCATCACAATACCGGCGATCCTGGAATTGAACTCGGAGATATGGATGAGGTTGTTCTGCTTTTTGAAGTCATGAAGCACCTTTTCAATCTCATTCAGCACCGACAACGGGTAGATTGTTTTTGACAGAAGTTTTCGCAGGCTATAGTCTTCTTTATGAAGCGCGATCATTGCCTGCAGTTTTTCGAAAATATCAAGTAAAAGGGGTTTAATGGTATCAATTTCAGCACGGGCTGAAGCATCAGCTTTCCCTGAAAACCATTTATCCTCCTCCACGGTTTTAAGAACATATGAATTGGGATCAAGTTTATCGAGCTTCCCCGAAGCCAGGTTCTCGAAGTATTTTCCGATACCACTGGCTCCCTGAAAGAAGGCATCGGGCGGGATTTGGTGAGTATGGATCAAGGCTGTGGCCGGTTTTGCAATTTCACTGATATTGTGTTCGAATTCCTTTATTCTCAAAAACAAGGCCTCTGCAATTGCCTGAAATTTCTCCAGGGTAAGATGTTTCAGTTTCCCTACTCCTGACTGGCTCTCTTCTTCAAGGAGGAGTCCGGCGAAATTTGTCAGTATTTCATCTATTTTCCACCCGCGCTCTTCATCCATGCGGGTTTCCAGAAATTTTACCAGCAACCTGGTCAGATCACGGTCATCCCCAACCCGGTCGAGTAAAAGGTCGACGGAAGTCGAAAGAAGTTCTCCGGCATCCAGCTCTACATTGAAATTAACCGGCAATCCGAAATCATGGGCAAAAGTCCGGATTAATTTATGCGAAAAGCTGTCGATGGTCCCGATCGCAAAATCGGCATAGTTGTGCAGGATCATTTCGATCGATTGCGACGCATTCAGTGCAATTTCTGTTTCGGTCAAACCGGTCTCCCTGACCAATAATGGCAGAAGTGTCCCCGAAATGGTCTTATCCGTCGATTGATCTCCTTGCGCCAGTGATGTCAGGGCCTTTAAAACGCGTTCCTTCATCTCATTGGCAGCCTTGTTGGTAAAGGTAATCGCCAGGATGTGCCTGAAATCGGAAGGTTTGACCAGGATCATCTTGAGATACTCCTTTACCAGGGTGAAGGTCTTTCCGGAACCGGCAGAAGAACGATAGACAGTGAAGGACATGAGAGGATTTCTAACTAAATGAAATCGTGGCTGGTGAGGATGTACGATTTACGATATACGATTTACGATTTACGATATACGATTTACGATATAAAGAATAATGGCCGGTGATGTGTGACGAGTGACTAGTAATAATATCATTTGAAAATCTGGATTTTGCCGAAATAGATTTTATTCTTTGCTGAAATCTTTATCAGATAAGCGCCTTCAGGCAAGCCGGTGAGATCGGCGTCAAATGCACCTGAGGATGGAGACACGACAGATTCTCTGACAATTTTTCCCTGCATCGTTAAAACCTGCATATCAGCCTCCGCGAACTTTTCAGGTAACCTGATGATGACAGTTCCGCCTGTTGGATTGGGGTAAATATTCATTTCGCCTTCCTTTCGCTCGCCGATTCCCACACCATAAACAGAAACCACTTTCTGTGCAATGGCGATATTCTGCATTGCATCAAGCACCACAGCGCTGTAAGTCTGTGAATCCTCAACGGTAACCGTTATCGAATCTCCCATTTCAAGTGTGCTCCAGATTATCTGGTATGGCGGTGTCCCGTAACTCACTTTTGCATGAAGGGTCAGTGTGGCCCCCACTGTTACTGTGGTATCAGGCCCCAGGGTGACCGACAAAGGCTGGGCAGGCATGCGGCATGAATCGAGGTAGGTAGCGGTAACCAGAGGTCCCTCCTCATTGATCTGAAGCAATGGAATTCCAAATCCCTTTCCAATCCATTTATATTCGATGATGTTCCGGTCAAATCCGAAGCCGATAGCCAGCGAATCGACATAGATGCTGTCATGAATATTTAATGTCGATTTCACCCTGACCGTTGCAAAGGTTCCAAACGGGGTTATTAGATTCCCCCATCCATCTACCTCATTTGAGCGTATCCGCTGTGTACTGTAATACAACATGTCGGGGACCGCAATGGAAAAAGCCGACGTTGACGACCATGTTTCGCCTGGTGGCATCGGGAACTTATAAATCTTGTCGGGATTATCATATTTGGCAGGCAGGGGAAAACCCTGAATTGTATAGGCCGTACCAAGATTGCTGAAAGCGCTTGAACTGTTTTTATAAAAAGTAAAGCCCTGTGTGATGGGTAAACCCGGAATAGGAATATCCCTTAGCGGGGCAGCCAGGTTGGCGCCGCCAAGCAACACAAAAATCAACTGGTAGAGCGAAGGGGTTGCAGTGGCCATTACAAAAGTATCGACCCGCTGATCGAGCGCATCAAGATCGATAAAATTCCAGGTCGTATCCATTGCTGTTTGGGCAAACCCGGCCGGCACCAAGCTGGTAATACTCACCCGCAGGGTATCCCCGGGTGCCGGCATATCGGATTGATTAATAACGACCTGTGAAAACAAGGACACTGTCATCAATCCTGTCACAGTGAATAATAAAATAATCTTCTTCATTTTTCAACTTTTATAATTATCATTGTTTAAATCGATTGAGCGCCTTCTTACTTCTCTTTCTTCTTTTTCCCCATCGAAAAGAGATCTTTGAAATTTATGAAGTCCCGCTGGAATTTTATCCCGACCCCCTGCGTATAGGGAGCATTGTTATTCAGGATATTCAACGTGTTGGTCCTGTTAAAAGCCCGCACCCGCCATCGCCGGTTTTTGGTAAGAATGTATTCGATATTGATATCTCCAACAATGGTGCTTGTTTGCTGAACCGAAGAGTTGGTGTATGAATTCATCCCAAATGTTCCGTCAATTAACAGGCGGTCATCGAAAAGCTGGGTTGATATCCCTACATCAAACTCCTGCGCTGTTGTGCTGGAGGCGGGTTTGTAGTTCATGTTCACATTTATATTTGTCGTAATCTGGGATAACATGCTGTTAATCTGGTTTGTGACAAGCGACATGGAGGTTGCCCCCACATCAACCGTGCTGGAAGTTGCAATGACCGGCTTAAACTGGTTCAATACCATAAGATAGATCGTTTGTTCGGTGACCACTGTGGGATTGTTAGTATCAATACTCGAATACACAAGGTTTCTGATGCTTTCTTCCACATTCGGCAGGTTAATGGCAAAAGTGATATCAGGGTTCAACAGCTTCCCCCCCAGCCTGATGATACATTCAACCGGGATCCGGATACCCTCTTCTTCCGGGTTTGTCGTAAGCCCCTTCAGCGGAGCTTTGGTTTTATAAACAGCGCTTACCGATAAATTGGCATCCGCGGCATCGCCGCTCCAGTTTATGGTACTTCCCTCCTTGATTGACATGGGCAGCCTGAGCAGATTTTTAAACTGAAAAAGAAATGAACCTTTTGCGAGCGTATACGTCCCCGATAAGGTAAAGGGAGTAGTTGGAGTCATCCCCATTAAAAAATTTCCGGTGCCTGACGCCTTCAAATTTCCTAACTGATCTGGAAAAAAAACTTCAACTTCGGCATCCTGATTTACCCTTAAGCCAAGATCAAGGGAGAGTCCGCTCGTATTTAGCGGCGGCTTTTCTTTCACAAAAGCCAGCGTGTCTTTGTCGGATTCGACAAAGATAATGTAATCAGCTTGCCCGACCGATTGTGTAAGGTCGATCGGGATCACCACATGTGTTTTGGCTCCGGTTGTTGCCTTGACAGTAATTTTGATATTCTCAGGCGGGCCTGTAACGCTTGCACTACCCGAAGCACGTGCATTTCCGTAAAAAATGCTGTTTTGCAGCCGGGTATTGTTGAAAGCGGCAAAATCAGTCATCTCAATATTTAGTCCAAGCCGTAGGTCACGAAAATAATTATGTGTGATGCTTCCGTTTAATATCGCTTGATGGCTTAGAGAATCATAGAGGATAATATCTTTGAAGAAGAAGCCGTTCGTATCGATCGTGACGACATCGGCAAAGGAATAGGGAACATTCAGGTAGTTAATCTTAAATTCGGTACGCATTAATTTTAACTGACCTGTAATCAATGGCTTTTCAAGACTCCCTTTAATTTTGACCTTCCCTGAAACCAAACCGTTTACGCCCGACATAAAGTCAGAAACAAATGGTCCGAGCATCCGTAAATTCAGGTTTTTTAATGACAGTTCAAAGTTGAAATGCGGACTGTGTTTATCTAAAAAATAACTGCCTGAGAGCGAAAATGGGATATTTGTACCACTGTTGCCGGTATAATAGATTTGTGATAAAAGATCAAACCTGGATGCTTCTGAATCAAACTTGATATCGAAGGTTGCATCACCCAGACTTTCTTTATTGAACCTTAACTTATCGATGCGTAAATCAGACAGAACAGTAATATCTGAGTAAGGCTGCGTTACTTTAACCTGCCCGGTAAGAATTCCATCCAGATCAACCTGATCGCTGCCAATCAACTGATCCAGTTTTGAAATATCCACCCGGTTAAAACTGATATTCAGCGTATCCGTTTCTGAAGTTGTAAGATTACCATGTAACCTGAGGTACTGGTCTCCGGAAAAAAAGGCCACTTTAGAAATACTGACCGATGAAGTATCAATACTGACAAAGTTTTCAGGATCTACTGCCCAGTATTTTTCATTCAGAAATACATTGCAGTTAGTTAATTTAAGCTGAATGAATGGGCTATTCCTGAAACTGGCATATCCATCGAATTCACTGGGTTTAGAATTCCCATACCAATTTACCTTATAGAGAATACTGTCCTGCCTTAAATTGGAAACCAACTGAAATGAATCAATCTTAACTTCAAGTGAATCATTTTTATCAGCCTTTTTGAAGTAAACCGACGAAGCGCCTGTCTTAACTGATAAATCTTTCATCCTGTTCTCAGCGTCAATATACCAGTTAGTCAGTTCGATGTTGTTGATGAATAGCGCCGGGGCGCTTCCTTTCAAAACAATGGTTCCCTTTTCTTCGTCATAGTAGCCCCCGAATTCAGAATTAGGTGCAATGCGCAAAAATGGCAGGAATACCTTTGTTAGTTCATCCGATTCGCCGAAGCGGACCTCATAACGCATCGTTTGGTTTGATTGCAATTCGCTGAGGGCGATCAATGAATCATTCATATTAAAGGAGGCAAGGTAATTCTGAAAAAAAGCAGTCAGGGACGGAATCAGCGCGGTAAACGAAAAGTTTCCGGTGATGTCGGCATCTACGAAATCGGATTGAAGATGGTAGCTTTTCCCGGAGGCAGTATCCTGCCTGGTCAGTAAGGAAAGCTTATCCATCGTAATCCGCTTATTTCCTTCATTGTAAACAGTACTGTCTATATTGATGGAACCGTCAATATTATCAAGGTTTGTTCCATTGAAATTCACTTTCAGACTGGCTGAAAAATTTTCAATGGAATCCCGCTTAAGCAGGTGCAAATTAAACAACTGGGCATATTGAATCTGCGCCCTGAAATCAAAATCGGGGATGGAGTCTCCCATATCAATAAGCCCATTGAAATCAAGTCGCAGGTTTGGATCTTCAACATTAAGCAGGCCGGTAAACTTTTTATCAACAAGGGAACCGGTAACATTCAGATTTTTGTAATTATAATTGTTCAGATAAGCAGAATCGATGTGTACGTTCATTTTCAAATCGGCGTCGTTCAGATTGAGGCCTTTTCCATTCACATCGGCAAGAAAAGTCACAATTCCAAGATATTCAGGGTTCCCGGTGAGTTTTCCAATGTCGACTGCACCTGCGTTCAACCGGCCATTGTAACTAATCAGTTTGATACCCTTCATTTTTTTAAGCGAAAGATCCATCCCGATGCTGCCCAGGTTGGTGTTAACCTTTGCGGTAGCCACGAAATCATTGTAAAAACCGGTAAAAATTCCTTTCAGACTTACCACACCAATATTTTCAAGCAAGGCAGGCAACGCTATCCGTCGCATATCCCCGGGGATCAGCAGCGATTCGATATCCTCCTTATTGGTATTCATTGCTTTAACATTCATGTCGATGAATGTCTCCTCCACATCAGGTAATCCCAATGCACTGATATTCCCGTAAAAAAAGGTATTTTTCCCGAATTCAAAACGAAAATCACGGGCTTTGAAATTACTCACTGTTCCTTTTATATTACCCGAAAGGCGTATCCGGTCCTTCATCACCAAAAGTTCAGGTGCAAAAAAACCAATATCCTGCAGGTCAAGGTTCGATGGCTCTATCTTCGCCTGAATGGTTATTTCGTTCAGAAAATCGTTATACGCGTTCCACTGATCATATAAAAAGTCGAAAGTCAGCGCAAGATCAGAATGGTCTGTAAGGATTTTCAGGTTATGCGCCTTTAAAAACCGTGGACCAACCTGGAATTCCCCGCTGAGGTTGTGAAGCACAAATCCGCTACGTTCTTTGGCCGACAAATGCTTAATATTTAAATTGATGGTATCTGCATCGAATACAATATCGGTCAGATCAAGGTTTATTTCCGAAACATCAATGTTGGTGTAGTCCATCCCTTCCGGAGTCAAAGGTTCATTCTCGTCCTGCAAATGAAACCTCGTGTCCTTCAAACTGACCGCTGATATTGAGATCCCCCATGGTTTGGATGTTGTGGTATCGGCAATAAATGTCGTATCGGATGAAGAAAAATAGTCGAGGATAAATTTCAGGTTGATCACACTGTCGCCGCGATGGGTTATCAATTGGATAATCCCCTCTTCGATAAAAACCTTGTTGATGTTAAGATTGCGTTTCTTTAGGGAAAAAGCTCCTGGTCTGAGTCCTAATTTCGTGGCCGAAAAAAGAATATCGTTACGATTATCCCGGATTGATATACCTTCAACAACCAGCCCTTTGCTGAATGAAAGAGCTAGACCCCTTATTCTGATTTCGGTTTTCATTCCCATCGACAAATGGTCGGCCACCAGGCGCACCACCAGATTTTGCACTGCATCACTCCTGAATATCAGATAGAGTGTGATCAGCAGCGAAAAAATCACGACAACAAAATAAAGCAGTATTTTTGAGGCTGTTTTTATGGTACTTTCGCGTTTAATTATGCAAACTTATATCCTCGGCATTGAATCTTCATGTGACGATACCTCTGCGGCCGTAATCCTCGATGATGTTATCCTGTCGAATGTTACTGCCAGCCAGGATGTTCATCAAAAATTCGGGGGTGTAGTCCCGGAACTGGCTTCACGCGCACATCAGCAAAATATCATCCCGGTAATTGAAACCGCCATCCAAAAGGCAAATATAGTTAAAAATCAACTTTCGGCCATCGCATTTACACGAGGACCCGGCTTGCTTGGTTCGCTCCTTGTCGGGACATCCTTTGCAAAAGCCTTTTCGCTCGGACTAAACCGCCCGCTGCTGGAGGTCGATCACCTGCAGGCGCACATCCTGAGCCACTTTATAAGGAACACCGACCGTACGAACCCCATCCCCCGTTTCCCCTTTCTTTGTTTAACCGTATCGGGAGGCCATACCCAGTTCGTGCTTGTCCGCGATTATTTCGTCATGGAGATCATCGGCCAGACCATTGATGATGCAGCCGGTGAAGCTTTTGATAAAGCTGCCAAGATTATGGGATTGCCATACCCCGGCGGCCCTTTAATCGACAAATTGGCTCAGCAGGGCGATCCCCGGCGGTTTACCTTTGCAAAACCCAACATTCCGGGACTTGATTTCAGTTTCAGCGGACTCAAGACCTCGTTTCTCTATTTTATCCGCGACGAGCTAAAAACAGATCCGGATTTCATAGAAAAAAACAAGGAGGATCTTGCTGCCTCCATACAGTCCTCCATCGTTGATATACTGATGCTGAAATGCAAAATGGCGATGGATAAAATCCGTGCGGTTCATCCGATGTCACTCTGGCCCGATATTGCAATTGCCGGTGGCGTTTCGGCAAATTCAGGATTGCGCCGGGCGCTCGAAAACGCCCGTGATAAATTCGGATGGAATATCTTCATTCCCCCCATCCAGTATTCAACCGATAATGCCGCAATGATCGCGATTGCAGGATATTTTAAGTTTCTGAAAGGGGAATTCGGGAGCCAGTCGGCGACACCGTATGCGAGGAGTAACGGGGTGAAAAGTAAATTTATCATCTGCTCCCCAGTATCTCAAACCTTTCATCATACGCAGAGGTAAATGACTGCTTCTTCCGGTCGTAATGAAAATAATCCATCATCTTCATGCCCTCCGGCAGATGTTTGGCAATATACTGGTTCATAAAATAATCGAACAAATATCCGGCATGTTTTTTTCCAAGGTAGGTGGCCATGGTATAAAGATCCTTTGTTTTCAGAGAGTCAATATTGTATTTATATCTCACGTTTCCTGTAAAAGGATCATTGAAAAACCGGCCATCAAATGTGTCATAGGCAGTCCCGGTTGAATAGAGCAGCATTTTCTTTGCGTTTGATGTATTGGCCTTGCTCAGTTCAAACCAGCAACTGAAATCAACGGCATTGAGATTAAACTGCTTATAATACGTTGTATCCATGTAATCTTCCTCATCAATCAAAGGATACAAATACTCATCAACCTGGATCTGCGAAATATCAAGAATATAGGACTGGGGTTTATCGGTCATGAAGGAATCGATGGCATCTGCAAGGTAAACATTAAACCCTGAAGCCCGCAGTTCTCCGATAAACTGATTCATGTATGACTCAAGCAGGATGCTGTCGTTCAGGAATTGCACATAACGGCTGGAGACCAGTAATGCAGAATCCTGCTGATCGGCAGAAAGTGAGTCAAACCCTTCAATGACCTCCCCTTTGTGATTGTATTTAAAAACAAGTTCCGGAGGACGAACAAGCAAATTCAGCGAATTTGAAGATTGAATAAAACCATTGGCGATTTTTCGCTCAGGAATGCAGGACTGCAGGCTCAAAAGGCCCGAAATAACGCATACTGTATAAATAAGCGAACGATATCTGAATTTCACAACTATAGCCAAAAATTTGTACTATATGATAACTTAGAAATAACAAATTTAGTATTTGTTTTCACACACAAATCTGTCGACAGCAATTGATCAATCAACCTCCCTGCAGGAGTTTCTGTCCAAAATTCCTCCCGTACTCTATGCACTTATCCTTCACCTCGTTATGGGGTGTAAATTTGACCATCAACCCTTCGTCAATAACTCTTAGCTTCAGGCTGGTCATTGCAGAAACCATTATTTTAGCCCCTTCGCCGCTCCATCCGTAGGAACCAAAAGCAGCAGCCAGTTTGTTGCGGTCGCGGATCGGATTGATGAGTGCAAAAACCTGGTATACCGGAAGAAGTATGTTTTGGCTGAATGTAGGACTTCCCAGAACGATGGCAGAGGCCTGGATCAACTTTTGCTCGATCGCCCCCAGCTCCATATTTTCAATATCACATAAATCAACCTCGATATCACCAGCCATTTTAATGCCTTCGGCAATCATCCCGGCAATAATACCGGTATTCCGGTAAGCCGAAACATAACCAAGAAAGACACGGTTCGGTTTTTGATCGTTCAGCGTTTCCCGTGCATACTTTTCTGAAAGGTCAACATACTTCTTCCAGTTCGTTCTCAAAACGGCGCCATGGCCCGGACAAATCACTTTAACGTCCAGCGGTCGGATCCGTTCAATAGCCTGTAGCATGAACCTGCTGTAAGGCTTCATGATCACATTGAAATAATAGCGGAAAGCATCATCAAAATCACCCACTGCATCATCAAAAACAGCTTCATTGCAGTAGTGTGCTCCGAAAATATCACAGGTAAACAAAATTTTATCTTCCCGGAGGTATGTCATGATTGAATCGGGCCAGTGCAGGTTGGCTGCAGCCACAAACTGAAGTGTTTTATTGCCCAGGTCAAGCGTCTGACCATCTTTAACAACAATGTGCGGGAAATCAAAGCCCAGCAAATCCTTCAGATACCTGATGGCATTACCGCTTCCGACAACCTGAGCATGGGGGGCGATGGCAAGCAACCTGGCAACACAACCCGAATGGTCGGGTTCGGTATGATTGACAATGATGTATTCTATCTCAGCCGGATCGGTAAGGGTTGTAAGCTTTGCAAGATAGGTATCCCAGAATTTTTCCTTCACGGTTTCAACCACCGCTTTTTTCTCCGCATGAATAAAGTAGGAATTGTACGTTGTGCCATATTTCGTTTCCATTACCACATCGAACGTAACGATATCCCAATCAAGCACCCCGATCCAGCTTACATCCTCAGAAATTTTTAAAACTTTATCGTCTGTCATTTTTTCCTCCATTCTATCTGTCCGGTAATCCAATTATTCTTAGTATTATTGGTTAATTATTTTTCATTACCTGCATTGTTTGAATTGGCCACATTTTCCTTTCTAAAGCGGCAGTTCCATTTGTATGGCATCACCAGGGTCATCCTCATTCCTCTGTGAATCGGCTGCAGGATCCTGCTTCTTTTTCCGTTCCCGTTTTTTGTGGGTTGCTGATCCTTTGGAATGATCTGATAATGCAACCGGTTCCTCAAGGAGGATGATCGGTGGCGTGATGTCCTCATTGACAGTGTATTCATCCTCAGGCATTTTATCGGCAACACCAATTGAATCTACACGGAATGTCAGTCCTGATTTGGTTTCATCGATATCTTTTTTCGCTTTATTTACCTCATCATCAGGATCTTTCCCTGCATTCTGCGACGGGGGACCAGGTGTAAACCGGGTTTTGCGCTGTTTGCCTGCAACACCAGCTTGGTCTGGTTCAGGTGACCCTGCATCGGGCAATGCATCCGCCTGAATATGCAGGAATGAAGATGCTGACCCCGATGCTTCATCCGGCGCTGACCTATCCGTCTGTAAATCCGAAAGTCCAATTGTAACAGGCATTGCTGATAGGGAACCAGGTTCTTCTTCCGGTGCTGGATTGATATCAGTCAGTGCAGTGTCGTCAGGGAGCAACGGTTCAATCCAGTCAATCTTTTTCAATGCATGCACCGAAAGCCTTTTGCCTTTGGCTTTTATTCCCTTCACCCCGATAAATTCATGGGCGATGATCTCCTCCTGTTCCACCCCTTTGGTCTTGAACTTCATGTCATATAAAAGTTCAAGCCTTGGGTACGGATCGGCCGAAAACAAAATGAGCCGGTCAGGACTCTCTACGAATTCAACTTTTTTTTCTGTCAGTTCGGACTTAAACCTTTTGATGTAATACAATTTCGACTCATTTTCCTGGTAAACAGCCGTATACACCCTGTCAGGGTCATACTTTTCAATACGCATCATATCTTCATCGAAATGGGTCGAAAGATCGAATGAAGTAAGCCGGTACTGACCTGCGTTTGTAAACGTGATAATGCGGTCGGCGCCTGAAAATGCACCCAGGAGCAGCCCGCGGTCATCGGTATTCAACCGCTGAACCGTTTCATCGTACCAGATGTTCAATGAACCCAGGGTTGAAATGCCCTCTTCGCGCTGTTCAATTTTTCTGACTGCAAATTTTGTCAGGGTATTGCCCATCGAACTGCGCCCTTTGATAGCGATTTCTGCGAAATTGAAATCAAAGGAATTCTTTTTAAGCCTTGGTTTGGGTTTGAGTTCCACCCTGACCACTTCAGCCTCCCCATTCGGATTGGCTGTAAAATACAATACTTTGGAACCCGGAGTGCCCTTTGTCACAACATATTCCTTATCGCGGGTCACCCCGAGTACACTGAACCTTTTGACCATGATCTTCCCGTTTTTCCCGTCACGATAGATCATATTGTAGACTGTACGGCTGTCATTCTTATTGAAGACGGCAATGTGGATGATGTTCTGGCCAACGAAGATTTTATCGGCCACCTTGACGACCAGGAAAGTGCCATCATCGCGAAACACAATGATATCATCGATATCGGAGCAATCGCCCACGAATTCATCTTTTTTCAGACTGGTTCCTGCAAAGCCCTCTTCGCGGTTCACATAGAGTTTTTCATTGGCCGCGGCGACCTTAGCTGCTTCGATGGTATCGAAACTTCTGATTTCAGTCTTCCTGTCTCGGTTTTTGCCATATTTCTTCCGTATCTGCCTGAAGTATTCAATGGCATAATCGACCAGGTGAGCCAGATGATTCTCAACCTCGTCCATCTCAACCTGGATAGCGGCCATTACTTCATCGGCCCGGGCTGCATTGTAACGGGAAATCCGTTCAATGGGTATTTTACGCAACCGGTGAACATCCTCCTCCGAAACCGGCCGGATGATCTGCTTTGCAAAGGGTTTCAAACCACTGAAGATAGCCGCATCGATTTCTTCAGTGGTTTTACATTTCTTGATCCCTTCGTAAACCTCATTTTCTATAAATATTTTCTCAAGGGAATTGAAATGAAGTTGATCCAGCAATTCCTGGCGGCGGATATCGAGTTCGAGTTTCAGCAAATCGAGGGTACGCTGTGTATTCACCCTGAGTATCTCTGATACCCCCATGAAACGGGGCTTCCCGTTTTCAATCACACATGCGTTAGGCGAAATGGAAACTTCACATTCCGTAAAAGCATAGAGTGCATCGATGGTAGTATCAGGTGAAACTCCCGGAGCAAGATGTATGAGGATCTCTACATCGGCAGAGGTGTTGTCGTCAATTTTGCGGATCTTGATCTTGCCTTTATCATTGGCGGTGAGGATGGAATCGATGATGGAACCCGTAGTGGTACCATAGGGAATCTCACGGATAACGAGGGTTTTTTTATCCTCCAGGATTATTTTTGCCCGCAGGCGGATCTTTCCGCCCCGGAGGCCGTCATTGTATCGTGACACATCAACCATGCCCCCGGTAAGAAAGTCGGGATAAAGTTCAAATTCCTTTTTCTGAAGGATATTGATCGAAGCATCAATCAGTTCATTAAAGTTATGAGGAAGGATCTTCGAAGCGAGGCCGACTGCGATACCTTCAACACCCTGGGCCAGCAGCAGCGGAAATTTCGCAGGCAGGGCTACCGGCTCCTTGTTTCGGCCATCATAGGATGCCTGCCAGGTGGTCGTTTTTGCATTGAAAAGAACCTCATGCGCAAATTTCGAAGGACGGGCTTCGATGTAACGGGGAGCCGCAGCGCTGTCGCCGGTAAGAATATTGCCCCAGTTTCCCTGGCAATCGATCAGCAGATCCTTTTGTCCCAGCTGTACCAGTGCATCGCCAATCGAGGCATCCCCATGCGGGTGATACTTCATGGTGTGGCCAATGATGTTGGCAACCTTGTTATAACGACCGTCATCCAGCTCCTTCATCGCATGGAGGATACGCCGCTGAACCGGTTTCAACCCGTCGGTGATCTCCGGAACAGCCCGCTCAAGTATTACATACGAAGCATAGTCAAGGAACCAGCTCTGGTACATCTCCGACAGATGAACCGTTTCCTGTAAAGTTCCCGATTCAAGTTCGGGGTTGTCGCCGTTTCCGTTATTCGTTTCTTCAGTGGACATTTGGGATCAGTTAATCAATGCAGGAATGAATGCAGGCATTGCCTGCATTCCTTTTCATTTGACCAGCCTTGAAATAGCCTTGAATGTATCTCCTCCCGAGTACCTGAGCAGTTCGAAAAGAATTGCTTCATAGCTGGTAATGATCACCCCTTCGTGCCGCATTCGTTCAATGGCATTTTTTTTATCATTTTCCTTGCGGGATGAAATGCAATCTTCAACCACGACCGGATGGTACCCGTTTTGCTTCAGATCAATCACCGTTTGCAGCACGCAAACATGACTTTCAATACCGGTAATAATCACATAATCTTTCCCCGAAGAGGCCAGTTCCATCATAAAGGCCGGTTCATCACAACAACTGAACGATGCCTTTTCAATCCGTTCTATCCCCTCCAGTTTCTCAGCAATCTCCCTGATCGTTGGTCCTAGTCCTTTCACATATTGTTCAGTTACAATAACCGGTACGCCAAGTGCCTTCATCCCGTCGATCAGAATGGGAACATTCTTCTTCAGCATTTCATTTTCATAAATTGCCGGGAATATCCGCTCCTGGAAATCTATCACAAGGAGTACGGCTTTTTCATTAAGGATTCTCATATTGAAGATGTTATTTATTACCAAAATAAAGTAAGATCACAATAGAAATCCTGCTGTGATCTGTATGCCTGCCGAGTGTATTTTATATATTTTGAACCGGATAACAAAATTAAGATTTCCCACCGAAGGCAGATCATTTGTTAAAAACTTAATATTTGTTACTTTTGCAGTCCGAATAGGGTCCCGTAGCTCAGTTGGATAGAGCAACAGCCTTCTAAGCTGTGGGTCGCGCGTTCGAATCGCGCCGGGATCACCAGTAAAATCAAGGCTTCCAAAAATCATGGAAGCCTTTTTTTATGAATACGCCTACAAATACGCCTACAAAGTAAAACTGATTATGGGACAGTGCAAGCATGAAAAAGCTCGCAATAACAATCAATTCTTTGTCTGGATCGAAAATTTTCAGAACGGGGCCAAACTTGCATCAGACAATGTTGTTTATCCACCCTTCTGCCTTGCAGGAGCATCAGGTGGTGATTTATATTATGAATATCTCGAAACAGGTCCAGGCACATCGACTTACAAACCAAATGCATTTAAAATCGATGTAATCATTGATTATGAGCTACTTCCATTGTCATCATATTTTGAAAGTTATACAGTGGCCAGCGGAATTCTTTCTGATGCCTATTCAAACCGGGGAGCATCAGTTGGTGATTTCAACAACGATGGTTGGGATGATTTCATCCGCAGAAATCTGTTGTATAAAAATGATCATGGAAGTTTTATTGATATTACAACATCTGCGGGCATTTCGGGAAATCCTTATGCCAGCGCATTTGCCGATATGAACAATGACGGGCTGCTCGATATAGTTTATGTGCTGATTGATTCCGTTATAATCTACCGGAATAACGGCGACGAAACTTTTACACTATTCACTGCCGCAACATCAAATGCCAGCTACAGTTATGATGGCACCCAAACGTTCAGTGTTGCCGATATAAACAACGATAAATACCCCGATCTATTTATCGGACGTTTCTGGAAAACTTATCCGACCCCACTTCCGAATTACCTCTATCTGAACAATAAGGATTTTACCCTGACAGATATCACAACAACCTTGTGTCCTGCTCCAAACCAGAACCTCCGGCGTACCCGGGCCTCCCAATTTGTTGATTACAACGACGAAGGCTTCGTGGATCTCTTCGTGACCAATTATTACCTCGAACGCGATGAATTCTGGCAAGATAATGGCAACCTGAACTTTACCAACATTGTGGCTGCCAATGGAATTGATTCCAATGCCACCGGGTCAAATCACGGAACGGGCGTTGCCTGGGCCGATTATGACAATGACGGTGACATGGACCTTCTTTTGCCACAGTTTGCCCACCCTGATTATGCTGTTTTGTCTGACCATAGAGGAACAACTATCTATCAGAGCAGCGGCCCTCCGAACTATAATTTTACCGATCTCATTGGCCCTCCTTCACTTGATGATGATATTGAATTTGAAGAGACACATGCCGGTGCGGTTTTTGGAGATTTAAACAACGACGGTTTGCTGGATTTTTATATCACAAACTTTTATAACTGCCGGTATTCAGACCGGTATATACAGAAACCCGATCACAGGTTTGAACTGAAAACTCAATATTTCCAGCCGAGCCAATATTATAATACAGGAGAGGATGCCCTTATGTTCGATTATAATAATGCTGGCAAACTTGACCTGGTCACCGGCCAGTTTAACAAGTTTTTTACCATGTTCAAAAATAACTTTCCCGGAAATAATAACTATCTGAAGTTGGTTCTGAGATCGACCAGCGGGAATTCGTTTGCACTTGGCGGTCGTGCAATGGTTTATTCAGGTGGACAGCAGTTTACAAGGGAAGTTT
>CAISJJ010000184.1 GCA_903885595.1 uncultured Bacteroidales bacterium | reverse complement strand
GGCCTGCAGTCCGGGATTTCGCCTGACCTGTTAACCATTGATATCAGGAAAGCGCTGTACCATTTGGGGGAAATAACAGGTGAAGTAACTACAGATGAGATACTTGGATCAATATTCAGCCGGTTCTGCGTGGGAAAGTAATTATCCTTCCTTTCTTTTCTAACTACCTGTTATTGTTAATAATAAAGTAATTTATTTTCCTTTATTTGTTGCCAAACCCTCCTTTTTTACGTATATTTGTTGCCAGGATGTTGCCCAGTACAGTTGCAATTGTTGCCGGGCAACAAAAAAGAGAAATCATGCTTCATATAGCAACAACCAGCTACATGTAGCCACCAGCAACAACAAAATGAGCAGTAATATTCGCATCGAAAAAGTCTGCCTATACTGCGGAATTAACTTCACGGCCAAGACCACTGTTACCCAATTCTGCAGTGATATCTGTGCAAAACGAAGCTATAAAAAGCGGAAACGCGATGGAAAAATTTTGGCCTCCATCGACCGTGATAAACAAGTCAACCCATTCAATCCCATCGTCAAGCAAAAAGACTTCCTGAGTATCGAAGAAACCTGCCAACTCGTCGGCGCAAGCAGATGGACCATTTATCGGCTGATCGACAATGGCCGTTTAAAAGCCGCCAAACTTGGCCGGCGTACGATCATCAAGCGAATCGAAATTGATAACCTGTTTAATTAACCTCCTATGACAGTCACACTCCGCCAGCGCGAAAAAGGTGATAAGATCAGTTTGTACCTCGACTATTATCACCAGGGTAAACGAAAGTATGAGTACCTGCAATTGTACCTCATCCCTGAACCGAAAAAAGGTTCACTGCCCAAGGACAAAAAGGAGGAGAATAAAAACAACCTTGCCCTGGCCGAGTCGATCCGGTCCAAGCGACACCTGGAACTTCAGAATGGAGTCTATGGATTCCAGGATCAGGGGAAACTGAAGGGCAGCTTTCTCCGATATTTCGAATACCTGACCGAGAAACGTAGTGCCAGCAAGGGCAATCATGGCAATTGGGATAGCACCCTGAAACACCTGAAAAAATTTGTCACTTTCGAAGTCACTTTTGCACAGATTGACCAACGCTGGCTTGAAGAGTTTAAGGAATTTCTAAAAGATAAAGCTGAGACACCCTCCAAAACACGTCTTTCACAAAATTCCCAATCCTCCTATTATAATAAGGTAAGAGCAGCTTTGCGTGAGGCATTTAAAGAAGGCATCATCCAACGGAACCCTGCCGATGTAGTCGACGGAGTGAAACCTGGTGAACCCCAGCGTGAGTTTTTAACGCTAAAAGAACTCCAAGACCTGGCCAATACTGAATGCGAACTCCCAATCATGAAACAAGCTTTCCTTTTTTCAGCGTTAACCGGCCTTCGCTGGTCCGACATACAGAAGCTTACCTGGTCCGAAGTCCAACATTCAAAGGAGATCGGTAACTATATCCGGTTCAGGCAAAAGAAAACCAAGGGAGCCGAAACACTCCCCATCTCCGATCAGGCGTTGCAGCTGCTCGGTGATCGCACCTCCCCTACCGACAGAGTATTCGTCGGATTAAAATACAGCGCCTGGCACAACCTCAAATTGCAGCAATGGGTCATGAACGCAAAAATCACTAAGTCAATAACTTTTCATTGCGCCAGGCACACGTATGCAACATTACAGTTAACTTTGGGTACCGATATTTACACAGTTTCCAAGCTCCTCGGGCATAAAGACCTGAAAACCACTCAGATTTATGCAAAAGTGGTGGATGAGAAAAAACAAAAGGCAACAAATGCAATCAAACTAAATATTAATAACGAT
>CAISJJ010000183.1 GCA_903885595.1 uncultured Bacteroidales bacterium | reverse complement strand
TTTATGGTTCATCTCTTCCCGCCCGTTTTCCAACGGGTACGCCAATGACTTACGAGTTTGCCATCGGCTCCCCGAAACTGGTTATTTCGAATGTGAAAAACAGCAGTGATGGAACGCTGAACATTCCGACAGTTTATACGGTTGGGGTCAGCAGTTTTGTTGCAAACTCCATCGGGTTCCGAAACACCATCTATATTTCTGATTTTTCGGGAGCACTTGATATAGGCGGAGCTGCTATCAAAGTCAGGGCATGGGATGCTTCCGGAACAGAAATTCCCGAGTCTGGGTCTCTCAGTTCTTATATAATTTCCAACTATGAAACGGTAAAGATCAATGGCGCAGAGCTGGCCAGTCGGTTCTCTTCCGGTTCACCCATGACTTACGAGTTTACCGTCGATTCATCAAAAGTCGTAATCACCAATATCAAGAGCAGCTCAGACGGCAGTATCAATATCCCAACGGTTTACACCATAGGGATAACCAAATATACGACCAACTACGTCAGTGATATGAATACCATTCGAATCACTGACATGTCCGGTGGCATCCCGACAGGCGGGGCCAGTATAACTGTTGTGGCCAGGGATGTGGACGGAAATACGATTGCCGAATCCGGAAGCGCCATTACGCTGAAACTCAGTAATCACGGCACAACCACCATCGAAGGGGATGACCTGAAGAATCGTTTCCTTGGAGGTGTTCCTGTTACGTATGAATTTTCCATTGGTTCATCGAGTGCGGTTGTCACCAATCTCACGAAAAGTAAGGATGGAACGATCAATATCCCTACTGTGTTCACTATTGGACCTTATGGTGGGATATAACTAAACTTAATGCCTAACAATACGTTCCAGCGGAGCGCGGAGGACGGTCTTGCTTTAAACTCGAGATCGTGGCCGCGCCCGCTGAACGCGGTGTTAGGCGTGTTTAATGCAACGGAAGAGAGGTCACTATGAAACTGAACAAATTTTTCCCTGTTTTTCTTTCTATGTTTATGGCTGTGGTCTTTGCCATTCCAGTGTTTGCCGTAACTATCTCAGTACCAGGTACATCGAATCCATGGCTGGCTGGCATGCCAAGTGGGTCAAGAACAAGCGCCGGTGACGTAGCTCCAGCCCAATCACCAATACTGGTGACAGGGACTCAACTGGCCTCTGGTGGAATTTTGGTTTTTAGTGCATCAGGTAACGTCAAATTTGACCCTTATGGGTCCTCTGATGGACCAGATGGACTTAGTCGAGATGCTGGACACATCTGGAACGCGGAAAATGGGATATCAGGAACAACGATGCCTTTAGATGCATTAGCAGGAGTATTCTTGAACGATCAGCAACCAGACATCTCTTCAGCTCCACCCGCGTTAGACTTCTCAGTACTCGGATTTTCATTTGGATCGCTTTCTCCAGCGCTTAAACAACTCTTTTTTATTGGGGATGGCCTTACGGGAACAGGAAGCGGCTCTTTACAGAAGTTTGTTATTCCTGCTGGAGCAACCCGCCTCTTCTTAGGCACAATGGATAAGGGATCATATAACAATTCAGGGTCATTTACAGTTGAGGTAACACTTAATCAAGGCCAAAGCACATGTTCAAATGACATAGTAACGTACACCGCCGGAACACCCGCTAAAGCTGCTGAAGTCAATGCAAATTTTGATGTAGTGCGCTGTCAAATCCAGACATTACAGGCGTTAAAAGCAATTGTCTGTGCGGATCATCCAACAGCAAGTATATGCCAGTAAACGCACCCAGTCTAACCATCTGTTGCACCTGACTTCGCAGGTGAACATTGTGTTAGGCGTGTTCAATCATGCGCGGGAGGAGAATCACAATGAAATTTAAAAAGACACAGATTGCGGCAATTTGGGCAGTTATGTTTGTATTGGTTGGGGGTGTGTATGCTGCGGACTTGACCGTTCCGCATACCTTTTATCCAGGCACGGCTGCTAAATCGTCGGAAATAAATGAGAATTTTGGAACGATTTACAGTGAAGTCAATATGTTAAAACGACAAAGTAGTAGCCTGAGTGTTACCCAGGCTATCGATATGGTAACAGGATCATTGCCAGTTAGGGGAACCTTCTCAAGTAATGGCGGACAGTTCATGGTAATTGCCAGTGGTTCGGGCTGGGGAAACAGTGGTGCTGCGCAAATCGGGATGAGCATTTCTATTGATGGGACGGTACATGGCTATGCAAAGTCCTTCACGAATGAGGGCGGAAGTCATAAGGCGTTTGTCATGAATCCTCTCGTGGTTGGCGTAATCGGTGCTGGAAACCACACTGTCACACTCAGCTCTTGGAACGGCACTTACACGGATTTTAACGATTTCTACTCGGTTACCATCGTGGAGTTCTGAGGGTTGTAGGTTACACAGAGGGCGGTATGTGCTTGGGGCAGCCTCAATTATTGGGTCCAGTTCAACTCGAACCTTGGCCTAACATTGCGTCCCAGTGGAGAGCGGATAGCGGTCTTGCTCAAATTCGTGGTTCGAGGCCGCGCCCGCTGAGTACTGGCACTAAACGTGAGGAGATAGCTGCATCACTCTTAATTAAAATTAACCAACGGCGAGAAAGGAATAGCTAAATGTTAATACAGATATCTGCAAGTAGCCACAGGAGGCGGCAATGAAAAAAATATGTTTAATTCTGATGATTTTATTTTGCCCCTGCATCGTATGGGCGGGCAGCAGCAACTGGGATAGTTTAGTATGGGATCAAGATGTTTGGTATGCTGGAGATGGAACAGCTTCTCTTTCGGTAACGCCTTCAAACCAAAATGTAAACTATTCATCCGGTACAACAACATTCAGCGTTTCCAATACTGGAACTGGAACTATGCCATGGACGGCAGCGGTAACACCTGCAAGCAGTTGGCTGACGATAACATCTGGTGCTAGCGGAACCAATTCCGGAACCATCAATTGCAGCTTCACTGCCAATACCGGCACCACATCCCGAACCACCACCATACGGGTAACAGCAACCGGTGCAACAGGCAGCCCCAAAGATGTGACAGTAACACAGGCGTCAACATTGACTCCAACACCGAGTCCGACACCAACGCCAACGCCAAAGCCGACTCCGAGTCCGACACCAACTCCGAGTCCAACACCAACACCAAATCCGAATCCCATAATCGGCTCAAATTCAATTGATGCGATGGATGTGGTCAAGATTACAGATATGTCGGGTTCGCTTCCTGATGGCGGTAAGGCTGTCACTGTCAAGGCATGGGATAAAGACGGAAAGCAGCTCACAGCGGCTGGGTCTGCTCCGTCGTTAACTATTGTCAATTATGGAACAACCAGCATTCTGGGTGAAGACCTTGAGGGTAGATTCACGGATGGCATTCCGGCGGCCTATACCTTCTCGGTCGAATCTTCGAAAATGTTTATCACCAATATCAATAACAGCATTGATGGCGCAGTTAGGGTACCCATCATTTATCGAAACGGGCTAAGCAACTTTGTCTCAAACTCCATCGGTTCCAGAAATACCCTTAAAGTGACTGATATGTCCGGCGCAATTGCCAGCAGTGGTATTGCGATTACCGTTACGGCCTGGGATGCAACCGGTAAGGCAATTCCGGAATCCACATCTGCGGAGCCTTTGAAACTAAACAGTCATGGCAC
>CAISJJ010000182.1 GCA_903885595.1 uncultured Bacteroidales bacterium | reverse complement strand
TTTCCATGGGTTGTCTGAATGAAAAGCAACAATCTGAGATGATCCTTCGTCATTATATAGATAAGAACGTGGATTTGATCAGAAATTATACGATGGAAAGTACCGCCGCTCTGTGGAATGTCAAATTATCCGGGAATGAAAGCGATTACAGGAAACTGATTAATCTGGAGCTGGATTTCAACAATTCAAACCGGAACACAACCGGGCATTTTTCTCCGGATAAGTTCACAACTTTCACGCAAAATGTCTTTTCGAATGAAAAGGATTTTCTCCTTTTGAAGAAGTTGAAGAATTCCGGTTTGATCACCGATACCGTTCTGAAGCGGCAACTCACAGTATTGTATCAGTCATTCATGGGACCTCAGGTGGAAGCCGAAAGGTATAAGAAATTAAGATCCGCAGAAAGCAATTTGTGGAAGTCCTTTTCCGGCATATCTGTGGTAATTGACAAAAACAAATATGCCGGTGCCCAGTTGGATTCTCTTCGCAAAAGCTCTGTCGATACGGCTGTTCTGCAGGCTGTTCACAATGCCTACCGTGATAAAGGCAGGCAAATTGCCGGAGATATCGTCCAGATGGTAAAAATGAGAAATGAATTTGCCAGGGATTTTGGATATACCAACTATTACCAGCTGGCGCTGGAGACGAAGGATCAGACTCCTGAGAAGATCAAAAAGCTGACGGATGACATTGAGCTGAAAACCCACAAACAGTTCTTTGAAGCAAAATTAATGGTTGACAAGGTGCTGGCCAGAAAATTTCACGTCAAGGTATCAGAACTAAAGGCATACCACTACAACGATGAACAGACCAGCTATCTGCCCCGAAGGTTTTCAGATAAAATGGATTCCCTTTACCGGAAGTCGGATCCGGTAGAACTTGCCTCACAATTTTTTGACGGGATCGGCCTGCCCGTGCAGGATGTCATTGAAAGAAGCGATCTGAAATACAGGCCGGGTAAATCGAATGGGACGAATATATTCAACGTTGATTTCAAAAATGATTTGCGTTTGCTTTCCACCATCCGCAACGACATGGACGGAATGAGGAAGATGATGCATCTTTGCGGTCATGCCTCCCATTTTATCAACATTTCTGACGATATCCCCTATCTGCTCAAGGATCCGAATTCAGTAGTTGCGGAAGGAATTTCAGGTTTCTTCGAAAATCTCGCATCCAATGACCGCTGGCTGAAGGGTGAATTTCAGCTTGATTCGATCAGCAACCGTGAATACAAACTACTTTGCATGCATTTGATGCAGGTCGACCGCCTGTTCAGATTCAGGAGACTATTGGTTAAGTCGGCATTCGAGCGTGAAATTTACAGTGATCCTGATCAAAATCTCGGGGCATTGTGGTACCGGCTCAATGAGGATTATCTGGGAATACGTCCGCCCAACGAAAAAAATGAGACAGACTGGGCAACCACAAGTTATTTTACAAGTTTTTCGTGCTCTGTTCATAACTTTGTGCTTGCAGATTTGTTTGCAGGGCAGTTGCAACATTATATTGATAAAAACATACTGACAGGCGAAAACCCATCCTACCGGAATAACAAGGATATCGGACTCTTCCTTGTAGCCCGCATTTACAAATATGGAGATCTTCTTCCCTGGGAACAACTCATAGAGAAGGCCACAGGTGAACCGTTAAATCCCAACTATTTTGCCAATTATTTATCTGGCGAATCTGATGAGGACAGCACAAAGCTCAACTGAAAAGATTCATTCCAACAGACACCTTCAGTGAAATACAACCCCGAAAGACTCCTTCAACCCTAAGATCCTGACAGGGAACATGGTATGACAGCCGGAAATATTATCCTGATTGGATGGCTGGTCTGTAATTTGCAGAAATCAGCATATACTAATAAAGAAAATGAGCAGCAGATGAAAACAAAATGCATGATCGTTGACGATGAGCCACTGGCTCGCGACCTGATACGTGGACATATTGAAAAACTGGAGAATTTTGAAGTCGTCGCTGATTGCGGCGATGCCATGAAAGCATTGGCAGTATTACGCGAAAAGCATGTCGATTTGATATTTATGGACATCCAGATGCCCCAGATCACCGGAATAGAATTCCTTAAAACCCTGAAAAATCCACCGAAAATCATTATTACGACTGCCTACCGGGAATATGCACTGGAAGGATTTGAGCTGGATGTAGTGGATTATCTGCTCAAACCGATCA
>CAISJJ010000181.1 GCA_903885595.1 uncultured Bacteroidales bacterium | reverse complement strand
TTGAATTTTCTTTCTGGGAGTGGACAGTAATAATGGTTAAAACCCTTATCAATTTTAATCCTACCCCCCATCGGTGTTCCACATTTACAGATAAGGAAGTCCCGGAAAAGATAAAATTTCTTAGTCCTGTTGACTTGGTTTTTTCTAATCAAAATCGAATTTCGTCTTTGTTGTATTTCATCCCAAAGGGTATTGGATACCAATTGGGGAATGGTGTTACGAATGACAATTTTCGATTTTTTATCCACAAACACCTCGTTCCCAATATATATTTCATTCCTTAACATCACCTGAAGTGATCCCAGTGACCACAGATCATTACCCCTTCGTGTCTTAATTCCATTCTGATGAAGTACCGACTTTATGTCTTTTAATGAAGTCTTCTTCGAATATTCCGTAAATATATATCGTACCCATTTACTTTCATCTTTATTTTCGACCAACCGATTTCCCCTACCGTCCCATTCCAATTTGTAACCAAATGGACAATCACCACCCCTCCAGTAATTCAACTTTACCTTTTCGATTTTACCAAGTCGACTTCTTTCCATCCTAACCTGATTGTCATATTGTGATACTTCACTTAAAATACCCAGTATCATATTCTCCATGAAATCAGTAGTCTCATGTTTCCCATTGGAAGTGTACAAAGTGACCTTATTCTTCACCATCTTCTGACGGATGGTGTACCAAGTGATTTGATTCCGACTCAACCAAAATCAAATCCCATTCCATAAGAAAATCATTCGGACGAAGGGTTTGGGAAAATTCTGAAAGAAGTGAAAAAGGGTTGATAATGTTGAATGAAATCTTCAAGCATTCTTCCATCAAAACAACCAAAATCTATTTGGGGATAAGGGAGTCTGAAATCCGGGATGTTTACCAGAACCTGTAAACCACTTCTGTGTTAATTGAAACAGAAGAATGGGGTAGAAATATCTACTTCTTTTTCCCTGTTACAATAAAGGAGGTTATATAAGTTTCACCATGATGGTCGATACTATATCCATATATAAAGTTTACATTTCCATCATCATCAATATTCCCAGAGAAAAAATGATTAGGATTGTTATTTACAAAATCCGGATAGGTCATGACACCTTTATCGTCAACAGTAGGATAAATTTCCTGATATGGAAAGAAACGTACTGTCCATTGTTTTGACCAATCATCATAACTTACAGAACCATCATACAGAATTGTCGTGTCAGGAACTGTGGACTGGGTAAGGGTTGTGGTAAAAGAATAACTTCCGGGATATTCAACCTTTGGGTCTGTTGGACTTTGTGGGTTGTCTTTCTTACATCCAAATATGAATGTCAAAGTGATAAACAGAACAACCAGATAAGAAACGGATTTGTATTTCATAATGAATAGTTTTCACCCAAAGATAAGGGTAATACTTCAATTTCTGACACCAAATATCCAAATATAGTAAATATATTTAAGGATCAAATATTTAATCCATTCCAAAAGGTACAAATATCCGGTGTTGGATAGGATCCACTCCATCCCCAAATATCCACCCATTCCACTAATCTGAAATATCCAAGTATGATATAAATATTTGATGTTCAAATATTTATGATTTTAACTGTTTACCGGAGGTCCAAATATTCACGGTATCATCCCATCCCCAAATATCCAAATATCCAAATATCACACCGTAGGGACATAATCCACCACATCCACCTTCATTTCCGTAATCTTATGTTGGAACTCCCGACCAAACCGTTCCAGACTTCGTAATTTCTTCATATAGATACTCCACACGTGATTTTCTCGGAACACCTTACCCCGGGTGGACAAATATCCGTTATCATTCAACCACGATGATATCTGTTTGAAATTCCATCCATCTTCGACATGAAGTTTTCGGATAACATCAAATATTCGTTGTTGATGGGGTGAATAGGTTGAAGTCCAAAGATTCGATGATTCCAAAAGGACGTTCATTCGTAAAGAATAACCGTGGGTTGAAGTAGAAATATTATTAATTTTACTCACCGGTGAACGGTTCCCTTTTGAATGGGTTCCTATAACGGTGGAGTAGAATTCAACCAATACTGATATTTCTCCCAAAGGATATTCATTATGAAATACAAATCCGTTTCTTGTATCGTCATTCTGTTTATCACTTTGACATTCATATTTGGATGTAAGAAAGACAACTCCAAAAGGGATTACTATGAAGGAAATTATTCTTTTACCGTCACCACCACAGAATATCCTGATTCAGTAATTCATTATGATGGTACAATCACTTATTATATAAGTTCAAAACTGTTAATTATCTGGTATATGGAAGAAAATTCTTCTTCCACTATTCCATATACTATTTCTCCTAATGTGGATGAAAATGGGGTTTTATCATTTCCTGACTGGACAAAAAATGATGGTTTTTTCTTTAATGGAAATATAGATTTTGATGGAAACATCAACTTTAAAATTGGACGAATGATTACCCCTCAAGGTCAAACCATTGAATCTTCAAGGACTGTAACAGGTAAAAAAAAGCAGGAATAGGCATGAAACATTTTAACACAATATCATTTCTGCAATTAACACATGACAACATTGCAGTGTTTTTTGAAGATGAACGATAATTATCTTACAGCCGCGGTGCTGGAGGAGGTTTACTAAACAGATTCAGAACTTAATTATCTATTTATCAATAAAAAACGGGGTTGTTAACCCCGTTTTTTATTGTTTATAATCTGGATGCAACCGCATCCCAGTCGATGAGTTTCCAGAAATCGGCAATGTAATCAGGCCTGACATTCTGTTTATCGAGGTAATAGGCATGTTCCCAAACATCGCAGGTAAGAAGTGGCGTTGCGCCGTTTTTCAAAGGGTTTCCTGCATTGCTTTCCTGGACGATACCGAGAGTGCCGTCATCATTTTTGATGAGCCATGCCCAACCGGAACCAAACAATGTTGCAGCAGCATTGGAGAATTTTTCCTTGAACTCTCCGAAGGAGCCGAAGGACTTGAGCAGTGCATCTGCCAAGGGCCCGGTTGGCTCACTGCCACCCTGTGGCTTGAGGCAGTTCCAATAAAAAGTATGGTTCCAAACCTGGGCTCCGTTGTTGAAAATTCCGCCTCCTGCCTTGCGCACGATATCATCGAGCGAAGCATTTTCAAATTCGGTACCGGCGATCAGTTTATTCAGGTTGTTTACATAGGCCTGGTGATGCTTTCCATAGTGAAATTCAATGGTGCGTTTCGAAATAAAAGGTTCCAGCGCATCCAGGGCATAGGGTAATTTTGGCAATTCGTGGATCATAATTAGTTGTATTAAAGGGTTATACATTACAAAGTGAATTCAAAACTCAAAACTCAAATATCAAAAAACAAAATTAAATAATCCACCCTCTAAGAAGGTGGACTTGAAAAGCCCCTATAAGGGGCCAAACTCGAGACTCTGTTGTTCTTCAATGCGTTCTTGTTTTTCTTGAAATATAACATACTTCTTGATCTTGTCTTCGTCAAGACCAATCGTATCAACACAATATCCTCGTGACCAAAAATGATTGCCCCAATATGGCTTCTTTTTCAACTGAGGATAACTTTTGAATATTTTGATTGCCGTTTTCCCTTTCAGAATACCCATAAGTTGTGAAACAGATATTTTTGGCGGAATGCTTATGATCAAGTGAATGTGGTCGATTTGAATATTCATCTCTATCAATTCGCAAGACTGCCATTCAACAAGCATTTTTATATCTTTCGTTAACAGTTCTTTTACAAGTCCGTCAAGTATTCTAAATCTGTATTTTGGCGTCCAAACAATATGATACGTACATCGATAAATTACATGACTTAATTTCTTATATTCGCTCATGCCACGAAATTAACAATTTTTCAGGCACAGCCCATTTATACATAACCACCACCAAAGGTGGTGGATTTCAAGGTTATATTAAAAAACATCTTGTACGTCCTGACAGAACGAGAACAGTGGATCACTGGCTGAATTACGCCGGGAAGCGATGCTACTTTCTCTGGCGTATTGAAAAAATGGAGGCTGACCCGGACTTCATTGAAGCATTCCAAAGATACGTTCGCAGACGAAAACTGACGCCAAATGTTGTCAATGAGACCATTCTTCAAAGAAAAAGCACCCAGGGTCAGGTTAAGCGGTTTGCGGAGTCATTGACCGATGAGGATATGCAATTTTTAAAGGTAACCAATGAAATGGCTGCGATTATGCAGAATGCAATAAAACACGGGGTCAGGACGCCAAATAAATAGCAGCGGCAGCAATTGGGTTTAGCATTGGATACGGAAGCCGTTCTGTGATTGAATCAAAACGGATGGGAACATTCTCCAAGTACGCTTTACGCTGCGGGTGAAAAATAGCGTTTTCCCGGGCTTATGATGATAACCTTTAATCATTTATTACAATGGAAACCAGAGAAAGGTCAAAAGACAATCGAATAAAACTTCTTACGCACCATTGGGAACTAAACCCTAATGACTACAAGAATGAAATCTCGTTTGTGTGGAAACACAATGAGATTCGGATCGACTTTCGGTCCTTTAATCCCCCTCCCGGAAAGGACCGATGCGTTCATTATAACTTTTATATCAATGGGGTACACACCTTGTTTAAGTTCCACTACAGCGCTTACGGTGGCAGTCCTCGTGGAAAAACTCCGGAACTTGTCAGTGAAAATTACCGGTTATCATTTTTTGCCAGCCCTAAATTCTTTGAAGTTTATGAAGAACAGATTATACAGAATGCAGGCAAGGGAGCAGAGTTGGATAAAGTGCAGGAAAAAAGAAAAGATTCCTGGATGGCAGTGTATAAAAATTACAGGTTAGGGCTGAGATACGATGTCCCGTTTAAAGACCCCAAGATCATCCTATGGATAAAAAAGTCCTTTCACCACCAATGTCCGTCAGGCCTTTTAATTTTCAAGTACGAATTGTATACGACAAACCTTTACTACATATCCCCGGAAGTCGGAAATTTCATTTGTACCAAGTTATACGACCACGGTGAACCCAACAATTGTGGTGAGCCGACTCTTATGGGAAGCGAGATTTCAGACGGGGATGGTGAATATCGAAATATCTATTGGAAAAGAAAAGGAACGGAGGATCTGACAATCTTCGAAATTATGCGATTTCAAAATTCTTTACGATGTTATGGAGATTGGAAAGAGTATGACAAATATCAGTCTTTATTCAAATCAGCTGGGATTAACGGGGAAGAAACAGATACAATACTGGGACAAGAACTATCAAGGTTGGGGATAGTCAGAGAGGGTGAGTAATAGATCGCAAACCTTTTAAGTATAAATAGTTATAATCAATTATGCGATGACAAGACAAGATTTTCGCGAGATAGATTTCAAGCTAACCTCTATCGGCAAAGTATTTCGTTTCGATGATGCAGATTACCATTTTATAACCTGCCATTGTTTTGGTTGGGTTCGTCCATCAAGCGATAAACATAATGGCAGAGAGGGTTATATTAACCATCCCAATCCGAAACAAAACGGCTGGGGGATTTTACTGGCAATTAACAAAGTCATTGTCGATAAGTTTTATGATATTGGAATCAATGTCGGGACCGTTGGTTTTTATTCTTTTGGTCCGTGCGGAATGTGTGGACTGAAATTTATGGTAATGTAGGTAAGACAACATTGAAGGCCACAGCATTAATGAGCTTTACTGCTGTAAGCATTATGACCGCATTGAACCGATTTTTATTGGAAATTATTTATTCTACTTTGACTACTACTCGCTTCATGATTTCGTTTTGGCAGTTTTTAAAGTTAAAGCGTGGTGAATTACGATCGGGATGGCAGTGGAGTTAAATGGAAAGAATAAAAAATAAGCGATTTTAAAACGTAGTAAAAAAATTGACGCTAGTTTGAAAAGACTTTGGGCACTTGGTTACAGAGAAGAAACATCTGATAAAATAGAGTGAAACGGGGACTATTGTTCCCTCCATTATTTTTCAAATACAGCATTTAATCGTCTTAAAACTTCATTTGCATCTTTTTCTTCATAAGGACCAATATCCTGAATGAGATTATAAAAGTCATT
>CAISJJ010000180.1 GCA_903885595.1 uncultured Bacteroidales bacterium | reverse complement strand
TTCAATAAGGGAACCGTTTCCATTTACATTTGATTTAATGATAAGAGCTGTGGTTCCGGCATTATTAGCAAGAGTTCCCTCAACACTCAAAGTGCCATTGTGTGCAATGCAAGGGTGGTTTAATGCAGAGGCCGGAACGTATAGTCATCATTGGGACTTCAGCCTTGGTTTGCGGAATTGTTTCCTACTGGTCGGGTGGCAATCAAAAGACCTTTGCTCCCTGGTTCTCCTTTGCCATCATTGAGACCATCTCCATATTTATCTACCCATTGGTAGCCGTTGCTGTGCTTTCAAACATGACAGCCGTTTACCGGCTGATCCACAGCAAACATCAACTCGAAAAAGAACCAAAACCACCTGTCTGCCATGAAAACGAAATTCCTGATTCTGCTCCTTTGGGTTGGCTGCACCATGCCTAGCCTTGCGGAGAATGACGTCACCAGTAACCCGGCTGAAGACGGCAAATATTCTGTGCCTCTACTAAATGAAAAATTGCTGTTTTATGTCCAGCGCACCCATAACCGGAACACGGTTATTTATGAACTGAACTACCAGGCTGACGGAAACATTGATAAAAAGGAACCCCTGCATCCGCTGTGGATCCGCTATGAGGAGGGGGGAGTACGCAAAAATCTCTCCTTCATCCAGAACAGGGTTTACGGGTTAAATGCGAAGCAACTGGATAAAGATACCTGGCAGATACATTTCAGATCGTACAACAAGCGGGTCATCTATCTGAGGAGGAACGAAAAGAACAATACATTCAGGGCAATGATCATTATCAATGGCAAAATAGCAAATCTGACCAGTCTCTTTATCTGCACAGTAACCAATACAATGGGAATTCCGTCATCAGCGAAATACATTGATATCAGCGGAACTGATCCGGTTACAGGAGCAGTTGTGCTGGAAAGGGTAATTCCATAATCAGTGCAACATGAAAAATAATAATATCCTGCCAACGAAGAATCTGCCTGGAGGAGCAGCCGCACTGGCGCTTGCATCGGCCGCCTACCTGCTCGTCATGTTTTTTTTAACCGGACTGAGACCCGAACATTGGGTGATCATTCTGAGCTTTAACATCCTTTTCTATTCGGGGAAAGGAACGCGCAAATTTGTCCTTGGCTTTGCCATTTTCATTGTTTTCGCCATGCTCTACGATGTAATGCGGGCCTTCCCAAATTACTTATACCATACGGTTGATATTGCCCCATTGTACCACCTTGAAAAACAACTTTTTGGAATAGACACGCAATTTGCCAGGTTAACGCCCAACGAATTTTTTGCGGCCAATCACAATATACTGGCCGATTTAATGAGCGGATTTTTCTATATCAACTGGATGCCTGTTCCACTTGGGTTCGCTGTTTACCTCTACTTAACCAACCGTAAGTTATTTTTGCATTTCTCGCTCACCTTCCTGCTTGTAAACATAATAGGATTCACCATTTACTACATTCATCCTGCAGCGCCGCCCTGGTATGTCAGTCAATATGGCTTTGTTTTGAATCTGCATACTCCGGGCAGCGCCGCCGGGCTGGCCCGGTTTGACCAGCTGATCCATCTGAATGTTTTTGGTTCAATCTATAACAAGAACTCAAATGTATTTGCTGCGATCCCTTCGCTGCACTGTGCCTACCCTGTTATCGTGCTTTATTACGGAATAAAGGCCGGCTGCAGACGCGCCAAATGGTTCTTCGGTCTGTTTATGATTGGTATCTGGTTTTCGGCCATCTATTCAGGTCATCATTATACCATAGATGTGATCCTTGGAATTTTTTGCGCCATGACAGGGATCTTTTTCTACGAAGTGGTTTTCATGAAGCAACGGATATATAAAAACTTTATTAACAGATACCTTAGAATAATTGACCGATGATTAAACCACCAAAGTGATGCGCGTAGAAAATCAATTTGAACAGCAATTTTACATTGAAATTGAAAAAAGCAAACGGATCAGGGCTGCCATCCTGATAGGACTGCTTGGATTTGAAGGCATTTCCCTTCTATTGATTTACCTGTCATTCAGTGATCAGTACCGGAGCTTGTTTCAAACAAATCTATCAATTTTTGCAATTTTAATCTTTGTTGTCATCATCATTGCCCATGAAACAATTACCCATTTTTTAATCAGAAAACACACGAAATATCCTGAACCCTTGATGAAGATTTCAGCCTACATTAAAGTTTTTTCAGAGGTTACGCTGTTATCACTCCTTCTCGTCTTTATCATCATTAGTTCAAAACAGACGATTATTCTACATTCACCGGCGGTTTTAACCTATTTTATCTTTATCATCCTATCAACCCTCAGGATCGATTATAGGTTGCCGGTATTCACAGGTGTTGTGGCAGCTGCAGAGTATTTGCTGATATCCATAGTTTGTTCGATGAAATTAGATAACACCGGCAACCTTATGTTGTCGGTGACTCCAATCCAGTATCTGGGTCAGGGCTTAATCATGATTACCGCTGGTATTGCTGCAGGATTTGTAGCTGATCTGACAAAAAAGAAGATGAGAATTTCCTTCAATTACTTAGCTGAAAAAAATGAGGTCATTGATTTGTTTGGTCAGCAAATCTCGCAGCAAATCGCAAATGAGATCATGAAAAACCCGACTGAATTAAAAGGAACGAGAAAAAAAGTATGTGTGATGTTTCTTGATATCCGGAATTTCACCCCATTTGTCGAACACAAAGAGCCTGAAGCGGTGGTAGCCTATTTGAATTCCCTTTTTGGGTTTATGATTGAAATTGTTCAATCTCATCATGGCATCATCAACCAGTTTCTTGGCGATGGGTTTATGGCCACATTCGGAGCGCCAATATCACATGGAAATATCTGCATGGATGCGGTTGAGTCAGCTATTGAGATTATTAATAAAACTGATTTCGATTCCAAAAATGGCCACATTGATCCATCACGCATCGGGATCGGACTGCATTACGGAGTAGCCGTTACCGGTAATATTGGTTCCACGATGCGGAAACAATATTCCATCACGGGTAGTGTGGTAATCCTTGCATCGAGGATTGAGCAGTTAACGAAACAATACAAATCTGACTTGCTCATGTCAGAAGAGGTGTTTTTTCAATTAGATGATAAAACACGCAAACAGTTATCTCCAATTGGCCCGGTAATGGTCAAGGGCAGGGAACTTCCTATTTCAATATACGGACTTGCATAAAAAAGTAATTTAAGTTTAAGCCAGGGTTTAAAAATGAAAAAGATACACTCATCAACAATCAGGGAGGTGAAACAACATGTTAGCGAACTTCTGACAAAAGAACTCCCGACAGGTTTGGTTTACCATACGATCGACCATACCAAAAACGTTGTATTAAATGCCGAAAAGATAGCCAGAAAAGAAAGCTTCAGCGAGGATGAGCTGAGCATTTTGATAATAGCAGCCTGGTTCCACGATGTGGGATATATAAGTCAATACAAAGGGCATGAAGAAATCAGCGCTCAAATGGCCAAAGATTTCCTGAATGCCAAAAAAATTGATCAGGAAAGTATCCATCTTATACAGGATGCCATCAGGGCAACGGAAATTCCTCATAAGCCTGCCAATAAGATCGGAGCGGCTCTTTGCGATGCCGACTTCATGCACCTCGCTGATCGCAGGTATTTTGAAATAAGTGAACTATTAAGACAGGAATGGAAAAAGACCGGCGTCAATCCTTTAAAAAAACAAGAATTTGCAGAAGTTTCACTGGATATTTTCCAGAAACACACCTATCATACATCCTTCTGCCAGGAGCATTGTGCCGTACTGAAAGAGAAAAATCTCGAACTATTGAAAAAGATTATTCTTCGCCGGCAAGAAAAGAAAAAACCGGTTTCTGATCAGTATACGACTAAAAGTAAAGAATCAACAGGTTATTCACGGGGAGTTGATTCGATGTTCAGGATGACTGCCCGGAACCAGATAAACCTGAGTTCAATAGCAGATAACAAGTCAAATATCCTGATCTCCCTGAATGGGATAATCATCTCTCTGGGGATTGCTTTTTTAATCAGAAAATTCGAAGAAACACCCGAGATCATTTTCCCGACAATCGTATTTCTTGTTTTCAGTCTGACCACCATTGTTCTTGCCATCCTTTCAACCAGACCTCATATTTCCGGCGGAAAATTCACGAAGGAGGATATTGAACAGATGAAAGTAAATCTGCTGTTCTTTGGGAGTTTTTATAACATGGAGGTGGAAGATTATGAATGGGCCATAAAAGAGATGATAGATAATGATAAATATCTCTATTCCACCATGATAAAAGACCAGTTTTACCTGGGGAAAGTCCTGGCAAGAAAATATAAGCTGCTGCGTGCTGCCTACTTTGTTTTTATGTTCGGGCTGATTATTTCAGTCGGAATATTTATCCTGGTTTTCATTCATTTATAGTCGGGATAGCCACATGATCACTGTAATATCCTTTGATTAGATGTGTAACTGTTTATAATTCAACCAAATGGAAAAGTTTAGGTTAAACGGTAATGCAATACTCAGATCGCTGGTTATGTTCCTTTTGGTTATCTCCTGCACTAATCAGGAACGTGACGCAGGAACAACCGGTAATTCCTTTTCCCCTGGGGCCGGAAAAGATTCAAGCCTCGACATGGCCGGCCTTATTCCATATGATCTTGGGGCGCCCTCAGCCAAATATATATTACCGGGAAGCCTGACCGAAATTTCCGGAATTTCTTATTACAGTCCCGACAAAATAGCATGCATTCAGGATGAAAAAGGTTTTATATATCTCTATGATGTGAAAAGCAAAAAGATTGCTTCAACTTGTAAATTTGGCAACAGCGGAGACTATGAAGATATTGCTGTTGTTGGAGATACGGCATATGTGCTTCGTTCCGATGGCGTAATTTTCGAAGTTATCGGTTTCATCAATTCCGAAAGGAGTATAAAGAAGATAGCAACTTCCCTCTCAGGCAGAAACGATACGGAAGGGTTGGCTTTTGACATCGCAACACATGCTTTATGGATAGTTTGTAAGGGTTCACCATTTATAAGTTCCGACCACCATAGTGACGGTAGTAAAGCGATTTACCGGTTTGATTTATCCGGGAAAAAAGTTTCAGCCATCCCTTTATTTCGTATTGATTTGGCAGGATTTTCCGACAAGAAAGAAACCAACTGGTTTAAAAAGCAATCTGTCGGACTTGGGAAAGCATTAAAACTTTTAGAAGAAGATTGGAATTTTCAACCATCGGGCATTGCCATTCACCCTGTTGTGAACGACATCTATATCATATCTCACATTGGGAAACTTCTTCTGGTTCTTGATCGAAACGGGAAAATACGTTCGGTCAATCAATTGGATCCCAAGATATTCAGACAACCTGAAGGAATCTGTTTTTCTCCGGAGGGTGATCTCTTTATTTCCAATGAAGGTGATGGAGGAAGGGGAAATATTTTAAAATTTAAATATATTCACTGATGATCCCAACGGTTCTTTTCGCACTGTTGTTTTCAGGGATTGTCTCCTCCGGCACAAGTTATGAGCCGTTGTACCACCATTCCAGCCACCAGGACGATGGAATCATTCCACAAGATACTTCATTATTATTGTATTCGGACTTCCAGATCGGAGACACTAAAAAATCTTGTTTTGTACGACTCAATTTTTTAAAAGATGGCGATGACTTTCCTGGGCCAGATTGGTTTGACAGTTTGGTGACTTCACATCTTGATGGAGAAGTATTTCAGGCAGGCAAGTTTAAAAAGGCTCTGTTTGGCAAAAATTACCGACAGGAATGGATAACACCTGTAACTGTATCCGTGTTTGATCTCGCAAATGAAAAGGGAGGGCTCAAGGTAGTAAAACGGGGCGGTGGCGATCAAACAGCATCTCTCCGGTTACAAGACCGGAATGGAAAAGAGTGGGTGCTTCGTTCATTGGAGAAAGATGTTTCAAATGTAATTCCCGAAAGTATCCGGATGGGAATGGCTGAAGATGTGGTAAATGACCAGATGTCAGCCTCTTTGCCATGGGCTGCCATTGCCGTACCCGGGATTGCTGATGCTGCCGGGATTTATCATACAAATCCCAGGGTTGTCTATCTTCCAAAGGACCCACTCCTGGGCGAATACCTTGATTATGTAAAGGAGGGACTTTATCTGTTTGAAGAGAGACCTGAAGGAAACAGAGATGATGTAATAAGCTTTGGACAGTCAAAAAAAATTGTTAGCGCTGATGAAATGATGGAGAAAATTCAGCAAGATCCTGATCATGTCATGGACCAGGAGCATTTCCTCAGATCCCGGTTGGTTGATATGCTGATCAGCGACTGGGACAGGCATGAAGATCAATGGCGGTGGGCCACATTTAAGAAAAATGGGAAAACGATCTATAGGGCAATTCCCAGGGACAGGGATATGGCATTTTATGTAAGCGAAGGTTTTTTGATTCGGTTATCGTCTAAACCTCCATTTTTGAGAAAGATGCAGGGATTGGACTATCATGTAAAAGATTTGAAAGGCTTGAATTATCAGGCAAGGCATCTTGACAGGAGATTATTGAACGAACTGTCTTTGGAGGAATGGGTACAGACTGCTGATTATCTGAGGAGTAAAATTTCAGACACTGTCATTGAGAATGCAATTCATGATATGCCTGAACAGATTGCAGCAATAAACGGGGATCAAATCATTGCTAAAGTAAAATCCAGACGGGATGATTTAACACAATCGGCGGTATCCTATTTTAACATTATAAACAGCAAAGTTGACATTATCGGAACAGATGAACCCGATATTTTTTTGGTAGAAAGAATTAACGATAATCAAACAAAAGTCACAGTTTTCAGCAAAGCTAAAAACGGCAGCCTTTCCGCTCCCTGTTATCAACGAACATTTGATCACGAACAAACCCATGAAATCAGGCTTTATGGACGAAAAGGGAACGATGAGTTCCGGATTACCGGGCTGGTCAATAAGGGATTGAAGGTGAGAATTATTGGAGAAAATGGAGAAGATCAGATTCTGGACAGCTCACATGTGAGGGGAATATCCCGTAAGACGATCATTTACGATGTGAAAAATGGTTATACATCTATTTCAGGAAAAGAAACGCGATCAATCACAACCAACGATCCCGGGAAATTTGTTTATCGCTACGACGCTTTTGATTATAATAAATTCTTCCCGCTGCTGCTTGCAGGTTACAACACCGACGATGGCATCTTTATGGGCGCAGGCGCCTTGTGGAAGACTCATGGGTTTATGAAAGAACCTTTTGCCAGTCAGCATAAAGTGGTATTTAACTATTCCTTCGCGACAAAAGCGTTGGAATTTAAGTATACCGGAACTTTCACTGATGTGTTTAAAGATCTGAATTTCAACATGTATCTTGACTTCAGGGATCCGAAATATTCGCAAAACTACTTCGGAATGGGCAATGAAACAGTTAGGGCTGCCGTCGATAAGGATTATAATCGTGTGAGGATAGGGCAGATTTTTATAAATCCGCAACTGGTTAAAGCGTTCGGCCGCCATGGAGAACTGTCTGTGGGATTGTTTTATCAGAATATTCAGGTTGAGAATACAGAAGGAAGATATATTTCCGATTTTTCAATCAACGGGTTGGATTCTGGTATCTATCAACGCATGGAATTCACAGGCATTAACACTGGTTTTACATGGGATAGCAGGGATAATGAAATCTTTCCCACCCGTGGCTTTCATTGGGGCGCCGAATTGAAATCTTTCTTTAAAATACATGATCCCCAACGCTCTTTTGTTCACCTTTCTTCAGAATCTTCATTCTTTTTGAGTTTCAGACGACCATTCAATTTTGTTGTTGGGTTGAGGGCAGGCGGAGGTATAAATGTTGGCAGTTATGAGTTTTTTCAGGCAAACAGCCTTGGCGGTAAAGAAAACCTGCGGGGTTTCCGTGATACCCGTTTTTCAGGGGATGCTGCTTTTTACCAGAATACAGAAATCAGAATCAAGTTGCTGCAAATCAAGAGTTATATATCGAAAGGACATTTCGGAATTATTCTGTTCAACGATGTTGGCAGGGTTTGGTATCAAAATGAAAAATCAGGAAGATGGCATCACGGTTACGGCGGAGGTATTTGGTTTTCGCCGTTTGGAATGGGGATTTTGAATTTTTTATACGAAAGATCTCAGGATGAAAAAAACGG
>CAISJJ010000179.1 GCA_903885595.1 uncultured Bacteroidales bacterium | reverse complement strand
GAGGTAGCGAAATAGCGAGGTAGCGAAATAGCGAGGTAGCGAAATAGCGAGGTAGCGAAATAGCGAGGTAGCGAAATAGCGAGGTAGCGAAATAGCGAGGTAGCGAAATTATCCCACGCGGCTTATCTTGTGTAATGCCTCCAAGTCGAGGATCTCCATTTCATGGTCTGATATGCGTAACAGTCCCTCTTTCTGAAAATCGCGTAAAACCTTTACCGCACTCTCCCGCGACATCGCCGATAATTCAGCAAGTTCAAACCTCGAAAGTATCATCGGGAACTTAAGCTTCCGGAATATAGCATCATGCAAGTATAACAGCGCATCTGCCATTCGCCCGGGCATTTGTTTCTGAGTAAGATAAATAAGGCGGTTATAAACACTCAGAACATCCTGGCTGAAATCCTTGAGAAACTCTTCAGCAAAGAGCTGATTGCCGCTAAGAATCTTTTTAAATACCTGGAGATCAATGAAACAAACAGATGAATCCACAAGGGCTGTAATTGAAAAATGATGACGCTGGTCAGAGTATATTCCCGGGCCACCAATGAAACTTGTAGGTTTCACAATGCGCAGGATAGCTGAACGGCCTTCGATACCCTCAATATATAATTTGGCAAGACCACTGTTTACAGAAAGTACATGCGACATAAAGGTGCCCTGCTTCTTGATGGTCTCCCCGGCATTGAACCGCACAAATATCTTATTTGCATCAACCATTGCAAGTTCGTCCTGATTCAATAAACAAAATAACTGTGACATGCTCTGGCAATCAGCACACCGCTTTGTCGATTTATCAAAATACTCACTCATCAGGGAAGAATTATCAGTGCTGAATCAGTGCATAAAAGTAATGTAAAAATTGATATATGTCAATCTTCATTAAAGTTAAATTCCATATTTACAAATCAAAATTTCTTGTTTAAAACATCATTATTGACGGATCATATCGCAAGAACTGAATATATATACTGGTAGATTTGACGATCCGAAATACAGAATCCCAAACCATATGAAAAGTCGTTCATCTAACCGCAGAAATTTCCTGAAACTGGGAATTGCCGCAGGAGCCACAGCGCTGGTTGCCAGTGGCGGCAGCGTTTTATCAGCAATCACGGGTAATGAAAATAAAGAAACCGGTGAAATGATAAAGGTACTCACCCCCGATGGGAAACTTGTCGAGGTTGACAAAGGGCATATGTGCTGCCAGCCTGCTTCTAACCTGGAATCACGCCAGGGTTTACCCGACAAGAAAATGGTCATGGTAATCGACCTTGCGAAATGCCGGAATGCGAGGAAATGCCTTGAAGGATGTCAGAAAATGCATCACCTTCCACCCCATATGGAATGGATCAAATTTTACCTGATGCGCGATTCGGAGGAGATGGCCCCTTATTGGTTCCCAAAGCCCTGCCTGCACTGCAATAATCCTCCATGTGTCAAGGTCTGCCCTGTTGGCGCCACGTTTAAACGTACCGACGGAATTGTTCTGATTGATAACGACCGTTGCATCGGCTGCAAATTCTGTATGGCTGCATGCCCTTATTCATCAAGGGTTTTCAACTGGGAAGAGCCAAAAACCGATAAAAGCCTAAACCCGGCAGCCTATTCGCCCGAAACCAGTAATCCGCCAAAAATGGGAACTGTGAGCAAGTGCGACTTCTGTCCCGACATGGTCAGAAAAGGAGAACTGCCAAACTGCGTGGCATCCTGTCCCAACGGTGTCTTCTATTACGGCGACAAAAACGAAGATGCAGTTACCAATGGAACTGACACAGTGCGGTTCAGCGAACTGATTGCCACACGGGCAGCTTATCGTTTTATGGAAGAACTTGGCACTGAGCCAAGTGTATACTACCTGCCTGCGGTTGACCGTGCCTTTGATTATACCGTAGGATTCGAAGGATTAAGTGAAGAGGAGATTGCCCTGTATAAAACCGAAGCCGAAATAACTGAATAATTAGGAACTATGTACGAAGACGAAAAAACACAGCAAAATCTTTATGCCTTCAAACCCCAGCTGGAGAAAATGAGTAAATGGGGAATCGCCCTGATTGTTTTTCTCTTGCTGGTGATAGGGTTTGGCATGTATGCCTTGTACATCCAGGTTGCTGATGGGCATATCGTAACCGGTATGCGCGACAATGTGGTGTGGGGTTTATATATCGTCAATTTTATCTTCTTCATCGGGATAAGTTATGCCGGGGCATTGATTTCAGGGATACTGCATTTGTTAAGAGTTCCCTGGAGAACACCCATCATCCGGATGGCAGAGATGATCACCGTCATTTCAACCATGATCGGGCCGGCATATATATTATTATGTATCGGGCGCCTTGACCGTTTGCCGAATCTGGTTTTGTTCGGCAGAATCCAGTCCCCCATCATCTGGGATGTGATTGCAATAACCACCTATTTGTCGGGCAGCATTATTTTTCTCTACCTGGCCATGATCCGCGATCTGGCGATCCTGAGAGATAACCCCGTGAAAAATGCCAGGTGGCGAAATCCCATTTACCGTTTCCTGGCAGTCCGCTATAAAGACACGACCAAACAAAAGGAGCTGTTAAATGTATCAACAGATTTGTTATCGATCGTAATCATTCCCCTGGCCATCCTTGTTCACTCCGTTCTTGCCTGGATATTCGGGATGACACTCCGCCCGGGATGGCACAGCACCATCTTCGCTCCCTATTTTGTTATTGCAGCCGTCTATTCCGGAACCGGGGTTCTGATCATCGTGATGTGGGTTTTCAGAAAAATCTATCATCTTGAATCGCAAATTACAAAAATACACTTCAACTATTTGGGCATCATCATGATCGTACTCGGTGCCATGTATGGATATTTTACCTTCAGCGAATACCTTACAAGCTGGTATGGCTCCATCAAATGGGACATGGAGGTATTGTACCGGCTGTTTAACCCCAGCGAATATTGGCACCTGTTTGTTTTTGCCGTCTTTTTCGGTGTGCTGGTTCCCATCATCATCGTCACAGTTCCAAGGTTCCGCAACATAAATTCAATCGCATTCGCTGCCTGCATTGCCGTACTGGCCCTTTGGGTGAAGCGCTACCTGATCATCATCCCCACCCTCGAAACTCCCATGCTGCCAATTCATGATCTAAGGCCTGAATATGTCCACTATTCGGCCACCTGGGTTGAATGGGCTCTTACATTCGCAGGTATTGCCCTTTTTATTCTTTTGTTTTACCTCTTTTCGAAATTTATACCAATCATCCCTGTTGTTCGGAGCGGTGAAGAAAAAGATTATTCGCGGCTGAGGAAAATCGTTTTTGAAAAACAGATGAAAACTGTGATCAAACAGCACAAAAAAAGTGATATTGCTTCAACTATCGTCCTTATCCTGCTTATGCTGGGAACCACACCGGCGATAATGGCCCAGGACGAAAAGATTGAGCCAGTGCTTAACCTGGCTTATTTTCATGCTGATTCGGTTCATAAAATCACCGCCACACTGAGAGCCAAAATCGAAGGCAGGTACAGACCCCTGCCGGATATGGAAATAAATTCCACCGTTATTCAGGGCGGAAAGAAAACAACTTTAGGTTCGGCACTTACCAATGAAAAAGGGAAAGTTTCCTTCACGATTCCCGAAGAAATCATCACCACCGGGGGAGATAAAGGGATTTATTCATTTGAAGCTTCGTTTTCAGGTAACGACTTGTACACTGCGGCTTCAGCAGGCACAGCCATGAAACCACTGCGAATGGAGATGTCATTCTTTCAGAAAGAGGAGGAAAAAATGGTTAACCTCAAGGTCGATGAGCTGGGAGCAGATAATCAATGGAGCCCGGTTGAAAATCTCGATGTTGTTTTTTATGTTCCCCGAACATTCAGCCTGCTTAAAGTTGGCCAGGCCAGCATTGAAAACGGATCGGCCAGTTTCGAATTTCCAACTTCAGTACCTGGTAATCAACTGGGTTATGTGACCCTGGTGGCAAAAGTGGAAGAACATGAACAATATGGCAATGCAGAGGTAAGCGGAACAATTAACTGGGGTAAACCCCTTCCGCCGCTAAAGGTTGTAAAACGCGGACTGGGCGACACCGATGCCCCGCTCTGGATGGTCTACACCCTGATCGTTTTACTGTCGCTGGTCTGGTTTCATTACATGTATGTAATTTTCACGGTTTTCAGGATCAGGCATTTGGGTAAATCATAGTAAATCTTAATGTATACAACAACTAAAATGGAGGTTTTATGAAATCATTGCAATTCAAATTGATGACTGTTTCGGTGGGAATGTTCTTTATATTTTCACTGAGTACCATGCTTCAGGCCCAGACTGCAGGCGCCTGGAACATCCCTGCCAAATATAAAACATTGAAAAATCCGGTAGCCGTAAGTAAAGAAAGTGTGGCCGACGGGAAAGACTTGTACAGCAAGCATTGCAAATCATGTCATGGCACAAAAGGGTTGGGCGACGGACCTAAAGCTGCGACATTGGATGCATCGTGCAGCGACTTTTCAACCAAAAAATTCCAGGCGCAGACGGATGGTGAAATTTTCTTCCAAATCTCCGAAGGGAAAGGGAAAATGCCTGCCTTTAAGAAAAACGTACCCGAGGATAACGGACGCTGGGCCGTTGTAAATTACATCAGGACCCAGGCGGTAAAATAAGGATGTACAATATGTCACTGGAAAATCAGGATCAATCGACCGGCATCCGGGAATTAACAGATAGGTTAACTTCCCTTGAATTGAGGATTGGCATGATGGAGGGACAAATTGACAATGCGCTTCAGGCAATGGGATCGGCTCAGCCGGCCCGATACCAGCCTGTACAGGCAGATAGCCGGGAATCGGAAGATGTTGCTATGGATAAAGGCCAGATTGAGTCGAACATCTTCGAATACGGACTTGCGTGGTTCGGCAGTCTTGTATTGTTTTTCGGGATCGCATTCCTGTCGAACTTCGCCCGGAATTATCTGAATGGGCCTTTGGCAACTGCGGTAGGTTATGGCGCAGTGGCCGGGGTGTTTTTCCTCGCCTGGTACCTGCGGAATTCCTTCACGCACCTGTCGTTCATGTTATTCCTGAGTGCCCATTTGCTGCTTTATTACATAACTGTACGACTCTTTTTCTTCATCAACCCGGCTGTAATACCGGTAAAAGGTATCGTGTTGTTCTTGCTGGTCTGCATTATTTTTATTCAGTGTTACTATGCAATCCGCAGGAATTCAGAATTACTTGGGATTATCGCATTGATCTTATCTCTGGCAACAGCCATAATTGCCGATACCTCATTTTTCAGCCTGCCCCTGATCATCTTGACAGCTCTGTTTTCTTTATTTCTTTTCATATGGTTTGGCTGGTGGAGGGTAATGCTCGCAACCATGATTCTGGTCTACATATCCCAGACTATCTGGTTGTTGAATAATCCTGTGATGGGAAATCCATTAGGGGCTTTTGGCTCACATCCCTTCAACCTGGCGTGTCTGTTCATTTATGGCGCCATTTATTCAATCGTTCCGCTCATCAGGGCTGAAGGCAGATGGCCCAACGGAATTTATCCTGCTACAATCCTGATCAATGGAATGAGTTTTTCGGTTGTTCTGCTCTTTGTTGTTGCATCCTTCTATCTTGAAAGTTATGTTTGGATCTTTACGGCGATCACCGCATTATGCCTGTTCTATTCAATTTTACTTAAATTCAGGACAAACCGGATTTTCGATCCTGCATTTTATGCAATTTATAGCTTCATGGCCCTGAGTGTCGCTGTATATGGTTATTCGAAACTTCCTGATGCCTTGTGGCTTCTTGCACTGCAAAGTCTTCTGGTTGTTTCCTGGGCCTTGTGGTTCCGCTCAAAGATCATCGTTGTGATGAACACTTTATTGTTCATAGGGATCATCCTGTTTTATATAGCATTATATCCTCCGGTAGATAAAGTTAATTTTGCATTTGTCATTACGGCATTTGTCAGTGCCCGTATTATAAACTGGAAAAAAGAGCGGCTGACGCTGAAAACCGAAATGATCAGGAATACCTACCTGAGCGTACTGTTTTTTACGATGCTGTTTGCACTGTACCATGTCGTTCCCAGGCAATATGTCACACTCTCATGGACATTTGCAGCGGTGTTTTACTTTGTCATGAGCCTGATCCTAAAGAATATGAAATACCGCTGGATGGCTATTGCAACGGTTCTGTTCACCGGCTTTTATCTCTTTTTCGTGGATCTATCAAATCTCGATACGGGATACCGTGTGCTTGCCTTCCTGTTCCTCGCAATCATCTCTTTGGGGGCATCGCTTTATTTCACAAAAAGAGTACGAAAAAAATTAGATACCGGCAGCGAATGATTCGATAAGCCTCTCCTCATTCCCGTTGATCCTTACACGGATGGTATTTTCAGGAAGCAGACTTTCAACCAGTTCAGGCCACTCCAGGAAACAGTAACTTCCCGAATAGAGATAATCCTCGTAACCAATATCAAAAACCTCCTCCAGCTTTTTGATCCGGTAAAAATCGAAATGAAATATCGGGTCACCTCCTGTTGTCGTATATTCATTGATGATGGAAAAAGTAGGGCTCTGCACGATATCCGTCACTCCCAATTCATGGCAAAGAGCCTTGACAAAGGTTGTTTTTCCCGCACCCATCTGGCCATACAAAGCAAACACCCTTGATCCGGGATAAGCCTCAATTAACTGCTTTGCCGCCGGAATGAGATCCGCCTCTGATTTAACAATGAGCTGCACTTGTTTGAATTAATGAATTAATGATTGACTGATTGATTGATTGACTGATTGACTGATTGATTGATTTGGTAATTGAACGCTAGCTCTACACAAAAGCCTGCAAATCTGGCACACTGTTCCTTCGTCAACTTTTCACCTGGCTACCACGTAATTCGTCATTGGTCATTGGTCACTTGTGATTTGTCACTTGTCACTTGTCACTTGTCACTCGTCACTCGTCACTCATTCTATCCTTTCGGCTTCAGCGCCACAAACGGAATCAACACCTCTTCCATTGAAATCCCGCCATGCTGAAACGTGTTCTTGTAGTAGTTCACGTAGTAATTATAATTATTTGGATAGGCGAAGAAATCGTTGCTGCGGCAAAACACAAATGATGAACTGACGCTGGTGCGCGGCAGGAAAATATCGGAAGGGTTACGAACTTCAAACACCTCGTTGCGTTCATATTTTAGTGCCCTGCCTGTCTTATACCTCAGGTTGGTGTTGGTATTACGGTCGCCCAGCACCTTCACCGGATTGTCGACCCTGATCGATCCGTGGTCGGTCGTTATGGCCACATTCACATCTTTATCAGCAAGGTATTTCAGGATTTCAAATAACGGGGAATGCTGAAACCAGCTGATCGTCAGCGACCGGTATGCCTTTTCATCATCGGCAAGTTCGCGTATGATTTCCATTTCAGTGCGGGCATGCGAGAGCATATCCACGAAATTATAGACGATAAAGTTCAGCTTGTTGACCATCAGGTTAGGCATCAGTTCGACCAGCTTTTTGCCGTATGTTTGGTTAAGCACCTTGTAATAGGAATATTTCACATCACGACCGTACCGTTTAAGCAATTCGCCCAACAGTTCGCTTTCAAAGTTGTTTTTCGGTCCCTCTTCATCTTCATTGACCCATAATTTCGGGTATTTCTTCTCGATCTCCGTAGGAAGGAGGCCGCTGAACAATGAGTTACGTGCAAATTGTGTGACAGTTGGCAGAATACTGTAGTAAACCTCCTCTTTTTCAACCCTGAAATAATCTTCGAGAATGGGCTGCAATACCTTCCACTGATCAAACCGGAGATTGTCGATCAGGATGACAAATACCGGCCTGGTATCGTTCATCATCGGAAAAACCTTTTCCTTAATCAGGTTGTGCGATTGAACAGGCCTGTCCTGCCCCTTCCCGTTAACCCAATCCTGGTAATTGCGTTCAATGAATTTGCAAAAAACCTGGTTGGCCTCATCTTTTTGCATTTTCAGAACCTGGTTCATCCCGTCGTCCATCGACTGTCCCAGTTTCAGTTCCCAATAGGTTATCTTTTTATAGACCTCAACCCATTCGCTGAAATTCAGACGGTTGGAAATTTCCATACCGATGTTCCTGAACTCCTGCTGATACTGGTGGGTTGTTTTTTCACTCACCAGTTTCCTGTTTTCCAGGTTTTTCTTCAGGCACAGCAGGATCTGGTTTGGCTTCACAGGTTTTATCAGATAATCGGCAATGTTTGAGCCGATCGCATCTTCCATAATGCTCTCCTCTTCGCTCTTGGTGATCATTACCACGGGCAGCGAAGGAGAAAGTTCCTTAATCCGCAACAGGGTTTCAATACCCGACAGGCCGGGCATCTGTTCATCCAGGAAAATTATATCGAACGGTTTAGCCTTTATCATATCGAGTGCATCGTGACCGTTATTGGCGCTGGAAACATCATAGCCCTTTTCTTTTAGAAAAATAATGTGGGGTTTCAGCAAGTCAATTTCATCATCAACCCACAAAATTGATATCTTATCCATAGTTTAAGTTTGATTTAATAAATGTCGTAAGTTTGCTTTTATTGTGCCTGGCAGACATGTTTTATATTTCTTTAACAAATTTACCCGATTTTGTTCACCACCAATAAACAAAAGAATTTCAATGATCCGGTCTACGGATTTATCACAATTCCGGATGCTGCGGTTTTTGATGTAATCGAGCATCCATACTTCCAGCGGATGCGGAGGATCAAGCAGCTCGGACTTACACACTATACCTATCCTTCGGCCATGCATACAAGGTTCCAGCATGCGTTGGGCGCCATGCACCTGATGGGGCTGGCAATCGGAGTATTGCGCCTTAAGGGTATCGATATCACGGATGAAGAGGTCAGGGGACTTAATCTTGCAATACTCTTGCACGACATCGGGCACGGGCCATTTTCTCACACTCTCGAACAGACCATTGTCAGGGACCTGACCCACGAGGACTTGTCAAAATTATTTATGGCCGAACTCAACAGGCAGTCAGGGGGTCTACTTGACCTGGCTTATGCTATTTTCACGGATCAATATCCAAAGAAATTTCTTCACCAGCTGGTTTCAAGCCAGCTCGATATGGACCGCCTCGATTACCTGGCCCGCGACAGTTTTTTTACCGGGGTAGCCGAAGGGGTGATCAGCTACGACCGGATTATCAAAATGCTGACCGTGTGCAACGATGAACTGGTTGTTGAGGCAAAAGGGATTTATTCAATCGAAAAGTTTCTGATTTCACGCCGCCTGATGTACTGGCAGGTATATCTCCATAAAACAGTTATTGCTGCCGATCAATTGCTGGTGAAACTGCTGAAACGTGCAAAATACCTTCGTGAACAAGGGGCGCTCCTCCATGCAACCCCGGCTTTCGACCGGTTTTTACAGAATAATCCAACCCGAAACGACTTTGAAATCAATCCGAAATGGCTTGCTGACTTTGCCCTGCTTGATGATTTTGATGTATTTGCATCATTAAAAGTATGGGCATTCCATGCTGATCCGATACTCTCGACCCTTTGTTATAACCTGGTGAACCGCCGTCTGTTCCGGGTTGAAATGCAGTCCAGACCTTTTGACCCGGCCTATGTGGAACTCATCAGGCAAAAAACGATACAACAGCTTCAGCTTGCTCCGGATGAAATTGATTATTTCTTCACCAGCGATCGCGTGGAGAATAAGGCCTACAACCCCCGCCATGACCGTATCATGATCAAAGATAAAAAAAACGAACTCACCGATATCTCCGAAGCCTCCGAACAGCTTAACAACGCTGTGATGCCAACCACCGTAAGCAAGTACCTTCTTTGTTACCCGAAAGAGGTATTATGAATTATTTACGATTTACGATATGACAAAAATTGACGAATTGCGATTGAATGGTTGAACATTAGCCAGAACCAGACCTCATGTAAATCAAAATTCATAATTCGTAATTCGTAATTTGTAATTTTATTTTAGCAACTCCCTGTCTTGCTGATTGTTTAAAATTTAGGTGCCGGACTACGGAAATTTTTGGTAAATTGCGCCGCATTTTTAACCAGCAAAGATTCACGAAATCCTATTAATGGAATTTACTGCCGCTCAGATTGCCGGTTTTCTTAAAGGTACCGTTGAAGGTGACCCGGAGATTAAGGTTTCCAACTTGTCGAAGATTGACGACGGCAAGCCGGGCACTTTGACCTTTCTGGCCAATCCAAAATACACACCGTTTGTTTATACCACTGAAGCATCGGTGATTGTTGTCAACTCCGATTTCGCCGCAACCCAGCCTTTTACAGGCACAGTGATCCGGGTTGCCGATGCCTATTCAGCCTTTGCTACGTTACTGGAAATGTTCGACCAGTCAAAATCGATCCTTACCGGTATTTCAGCCCAGGCATCCATTGCCTCCACTGCCCGGCTGGGCGAAAATGTTTCAGTGGGCGAATTTACCGTCATTGGGAAAAATGTGGTGATAGGAAAAAATTCAGTTATCCACTCACAGGTATACATCGGTGACAATGTTACCATCGGCGATCACTTCCTGGTTTACCCGGGCGTTCGCATCTATCGCGATTGTGTGATAGGGGCCCGTTGCACCTTGCATTCGGGGGTGGTAGTCGGTTCCGACGGCTTTGGTTTCGCCCCCGTATCCGGGAATAATTATCAGAAAATTCCCCAGCTCGGAAATGTGATTCTTGAAGACAACGTGGAGATCGGGGCCAATACAACCATCGACAGGGCTACTTTGGGTTCAACCATTATCCGCAATGGCGTGAAACTTGACAACCTGATCCAGGTAGGCCACAACGCTGAAATTGGAGAAAATACCGTCATTGCTGCACAGACTGGCATCAGCGGTTCAACCAAAATAGGGAAAAACTGTATGATCGGCGGACAGGTAGGCATTGTTGGCCATATAACCATTGCCGATAATGTAAAAATCGGCGCCGGTTCAGGTGTTGAGGCAAGTATCACCCAGGAAGGAGCCATGATGCTTGGCGCTCCGGCTATCGAAATTAATAAAGCCAGGCGTAATTTTATACATTGGCGTAACCTCGACGAAATCGTCAGAAAGGTTTACTCCATCGAAAAACTTTTGAAGAAACAGCATGAGTGAAAAACAGAGAACAATTATGGCTCCGGTAAGCATTTCCGGAGTAGGCTTGCATACAGGGAATGAAGTTGTGATCACCTTCAAACCCGCACCTGAAAATTATGGATATAAATTTCGCAGGGTTGATCTAAACACGGGAACCCTTGTCGATGCTGATGTTGAACATGTTGTCGACACCTCCCGTGGAACAAGTATTGAGCAGGACGGAGTACGCATTGATACTGTCGAACATGTGCTTGCAGCGCTGGCAGGACTGGAAATTGACAATGCCCTGATTGAGCTGAACCAGTCGGAAACCCCGATTCTTGATGGCAGTTCAAAGTATTACGTTGAAGCCCTGCTTTCGGTCGGAATCGTTGAACAAAAAGCGCTCCGCCAGTATTTTGAGGTTAATTCCAACATTACCTACCTCAACCCTGAAAAAAAAGTGGAGATGATTGTCATTCCATCCAGGGAATTCAGGGTTTCTGTTATGATCGACTATGAATCAAAGGTTCTCCAGTCGCAAAATGCCAGCCTCAATCACCTCAGCCAGTTCAAGGATGATTTTGCTACATGCCGCACCTTCGTTTTCTTACATGAACTTGAATATCTGGTAAATAACAACCTGATCAAAGGAGGGGATCTGAGCAACGCCATCGTGTTTGTCGACCGTGAAATGTCGCGCAAGGAACTCGACCACCTGGCGCACCTTTTTAATAAACCAAAGGTTTCAGTATTAAAGGAAGGCATTCTCAATAACCTGGAACTTCAATACGCCAATGAACCAGCCCGGCATAAACTTCTTGATATTATCGGCGACCTTGCGTTGGTTGGTATGCCCATCAAGGGTCACGTTATTGCCACCCGTCCTGGCCACTATTCGAACGTGCAGTTTGCCAAGATGATCAAAAAACAATTAAAAAAAGAGCTTAGACCCGAAGAGGGACCTAAGTTTGACCTGAATAAAACGCCTCTTTATAATATCAACCAGATAAAAAACATCCTTCCGCACCGGCCACCTTTTCTTTTTATCGATAAGATCCTTGAAATGGGAAAGGACTATGTAGTTGGTGTCAAGAACGTTACGATTAATGAAACTTTCTTTGTAGGTCATTTTCCCGACGAACCTGTGCTGCCCGGTGTAATCCAGATCGAAGCGATGGCCCAAACCGGAGGGATTCTTGCCCTAAATATGGTCGAAGATCCCCAGAATTACAACACCCTGTTTGTGAAGATCGACAGTGTTAAATTCAGGAATAAAGTTGTGCCGGGCGATACCATCGTATTCTTTAACCAGCTCACCGCACCCATGCGCCGCGGATTGATCTGCATGAAAGGTGTTGCTTATGTAGGTAACAAAATAGTGATGGAAGCAGAGATGATGGCCCAGATTCAACGCAAATAAACAAGGTATCATGAACCAACCATTAGCATATGTAAATCCACAGGCTAAAGTGGCTGCCAATGTGGTTATTGAGCCCTTTGTTTCGATCGATAAGAACGTTATCATCGAAGAGGGTACATGGATCGGATCAAACGTGACCATCATGGAAGGTGCACGAATCGGAAAGAATTGTAAAATCTTCCCGGGAGCGGTAATCTCTGCAATTCCGCAGGATCTTAAATTTGCCGGTGAAGATACCATCGTGAAGATTGGGAACAATGTCGTTATCCGCGAATTTGCAACGATCAACCGCGGCACAAAAGCCAGTTATGAAACAGTGATTGGCGATAATTCCCTATTAATGGCTTATGTTCATGTTGCGCATGATTGCGTTGTTGGAAACAACGTCATCATGGCAAATGCAGCTATGCTTGCCGGGCATGTTATCGTTGATGACTGGGCAATCGTTGGCGGAGGCGTGCTTGTTCTTCAGTTTTGTAAAATCGGAGCCCACACAATAATTGCAGGAGGATCGGGGGTTGGAAAAGATGTACCCCCTTACACAAAAGCCGCCCGGGATCCTTTATCCTATGTAGGGGTAAATTCGATCGGACTTCGCAGGCGGGGATTTTCGCCAGAGGTGATCAATAAAATCCAGGAGATATACCGCATCATATTTCTCAAGGGATACAATGTTTCACAAGCGGTCGAAATCATAGAGGCCAAAGTGGAGGCGACGCCCGAACGCGATGAAATTCTGTCGTTTATCGCCAATTCCAGCCGTGGAATCATGAAAGGTTATTCCAAGGTCAGGGATAAATAAATCGTAAAGTGGGTTGACCTGGCCCACTATGGTGATAAACCCGCATGATGAAGATACAGCTTGAAAATATCGGGAAGAGATTCAATACAGAATGGATCTTCCGGAATGTCACCTTCACCTTTGAGGAAAAATCGGCATCGGCCATCCTGGGCCGTAATGGTTCCGGGAAATCAACGCTTTTACAGGTCGTTGCGGGAAACCTCCACCCTACTGCCGGACAGGTAGTGTACATCCACAATGGCGCTGTGATCAACAGCGATGATATTTTTCATCATCTTACCCTGGTGGCTCCCTACATGGAATTGATCGAGGACTTCACGCTCAGCGAAATGCTCGGATTCCACTTCTCTTTTAAATCATATTTGCCTGGATTTGATAAACATGCCATTTCCGATCTCCTGGGATTTGTCCATAACGAGCATAAACAAATACGCCAGTTCTCTTCCGGGATGAAGCAACGTGTGAAACTTGTTACGGCCATCCTGAGCGATGTTCCCCTGATCCTGCTCGACGAACCAACCATGAACCTGGATAAAGCCGGTATCACCTGGTACCTTGATCTCATCAACAATTTCGCGGGAAACCGGACCATCATCATTTGCTCAAACCTGCATCAGACAGAGTCGGCGTTTGCAAATACTGCAATACAGATAGAGGAGTTTAAATGAGATGGCAAGTTGGCAAGCTGGTAAACTGGTAAGTTGGCAAGCTGGTAAACTGGTAAGTTGGCAAGCTGGTAAGCTGGTAAACTGGTAAGTTGGTGACCAGATACAATTAAAAATTAAAAATTACGAATTACGGGGATCGTCATTTGTCCCGTGTCCCGTGTCCCGTGTCCCGTGTCCCGCGTCCCACTTCCGTGTTCCTTGTCCCGCGTCCGCGTCCGCGTCCCGCGTCCCGTGTCCCGCGTCCCGATTAACTTGTAATTCGTAATTTGTAATTGATCAAGGGTGTCCGACAAAATAATATTCGGTTCCTTTGTTAAACATATCGCAAAACCGGGCTTCAGATAATTGAGGCGCTAAGTCGAGATAGCCTTTCAGGGTGGAAATTTTCATCCCGCAATCCCTTGTCAAAAAGGCATACAATTCTTTGGGCTTTGAATCGTAAAAATCGGCCGCTCCCAGCCCAAATTCAAAAATAATTACCGGTTTACAGCGTTTAAGCATGCGGGCGCCACCTTTCATCACCTTAAATTCGGCACCCTCAACATCAATTTTCAACAGGTCGATACAAATACCGGAAGGAATTATATTGTCGAGCAGATCTGTTTGTACAGAGATTTGTTCTATCTCTACCTGCTTCCCGTCATATTTTCGTTTTTTAATTCCACTGTAGGCAGGAGCATTCAACACATGCTGAAAAGTGGTTGTTCCGGTTTTATCGTACAGCGCAATCGGGCTGATGAAAACAGTCGAATCCTCCGTATATTTTAATGACAGAGCCTGATGCAATTCAGGAATGGGTTCAAATCCATATTTTTTACCCTTGGGAGCGCCTTTGATCATCAGGTCGAGAATTTCACCTTTGTGACAACCAATATCAATGCAATTCGAATCCGGTTTAAGGCTTCGCCTGATTATTTTATGAGTAAAGGCATCGTATTTCTGATTTCGGGTTACAGAAATATGCAGTAAACAAAGGAGTCGTTTTAATAGTTTTTTCATCAGCCGGAGTAGACCATGTTTTTCAAAACAGCCGCAAAATTAACATTTTTAATCAAGTTTTTTAACTAATTTTGCAGTCCCTTAAAAATCAAACAATAATAAATCAATATGGCTACAACAGCAGATATCAGAAATGGCCTCGTCATCGAATTTAACAACGACTTGTACAGCATTGTGGAATTTCAGCATGTAAAACCCGGCAAAGGACCGGCATTTATCCGGACAAAATTAAAAAGTCTGAAACACGGCCGTGTCATTGCCAACACATTTGATTCGGGTGCAAAACTCGAAATCGCCCGTGTTGAACGCAGGAAATACCAATATCTTTTCAAGGAAAATACCGATTACCACTTTATGCATGTGGAGACATTCGAACAAATTTATGTTCCGGAATCTCTCATCAATGCCCCTCAATTCTTAAAGGAAGGACAGGAGGTTGAAATCCTCTTTCATGCCGATACCGAAACCGCGCTTACATGTGAACTCCCCCCGTTTGTTGTTCTTAAAATCACCTATACTGAACCTGGAATGCGCGGCAATACCGCCACCAATACCCTTAAAGATTGTACAGTTGAAACCGGAGCCATTGTAAAGGTTCCACTCTTTATCAGCGAAGGTGAAACAATCAGGGTTGATACCCGTACGGGGGATTACTCGGAAAGGGTGAAAGTATAAACGTGACACGTGACACGTGACGCGTGACAAAAAATTTACTTATGAGATTTCCAAATCAATTGACCCTGTCTGAACTGGCAGCAATGCTCAACGCAATTCCAGTAGGCGATCCCAATTTTCTTGTGACCGGAATGAATGAAATTCACATGGTTGAGCCAGGTGATCTTACTTTTGTTGATCATCCGAAGTATTACACGAAAGCCCTGAATTCAAAGGCCACTACCATAATCATTAACAAAGAGGTCGATTGTCCGGAAGGAAAAGGTTTACTGATCTGCGAAAAGCCATTCGATGCTTATGTTTCGCTGGCCATGAAGTTCAGACCCTTTGAGAAAGCAGTTTCAGAAATAAGTCCCAGCGCCGAAATCGGTGAAGGAACCGTTATTCAGCCAGGCGCTTTCGTAGGGAACCATGTAAAGATCGGAAATCATTGTATTATTCATGCCAATGCCAGCATCTACGACCATACGGTGATCGGCGATCATGTGATCATTCACTCAGGCGCTGTTCTTGGAGCTGATGCATATTATTTTCAGCGCAGGCCCGAGGGCTGGAAGAAACTGGAATCCTGCGGAAGGGTCATCATTGAAGACCATGTAGAAATAGGCGCCGTTACAACCATCGACAAAGGTGTTTCAGGCGACACTATTATTTCATCCGGCACCAAACTCGACAATCATATTCAAATCGGGCACGACACTTTTATTGGACGAAACTGCCTCATCGGGGCACACTGCGCCATAGCCGGCGTTACACGTATCGAAGACGATGTAATCCTGTGGGCACGCGTTTCTGTTAACAAAGATCTTATCATTGGCAAAAAAGCCATCGTTCTTGCCATGTCAGGAGTGGATAAGTCGCTCGAAGGAGGTAAAACATACTGGGGTGTGCCTGCCGATGATCCCCGAACAAAGTGGAAAGAAATGGCTGCCTTGCGGCAATTACCTCAATTAATCAGGGAGAAAAAACTCTAACAGCCAGTTACAGGTTTATCGGTCACTTCATCTGTTGAATTCCTGGAATATATATCCATAGCAACCAGTATTGCCATGAATCCCCAAACCGGTACCGATGCCTTATCTGTATCCAGGAAATTATTCATCAGTCCGTGAATGAAATAGGTTATTAATCCAAGCATGGTGGTCATACTCAATAATTTCAATTCAGGATCACGGGTGCGTTTGTAAACCCTCAGCCCGGTAATGACCATGGTCACCACCAGTGTTAATACGATCAGCATCCCTGGCAATCCCTGCTCGGCCAACGGACCAATGTACTCACTGTGTGCATTTCCCTTATCCCCTGCATTGGTGCTGATCAGGGTCTTTTCATCCGACAACTGGTAGGGAGCATATTCAAACTGGTAGGTTCCCGGTCCGAAACCAAAATAGGGATGTTCCCGGTACATGCGGAATGCCGTCATCCAACGGTTAATACGCTCCAGGTTGGAATTATCAGTTGAAATATTGGAAATTGATCTGACATGCTCAGTCAGTGTAGCAGCCTTGCTCTGCTTATTTCTTTCAAGTGTCGTAAGAATTTCAAATTGAAACATGTAAAAGATAACTCCAGCTGAAATTGCTAACAGGGCTATCCACCGGAATTTGATCTTTAACAAAACCAGCGCCAGTACACCAATAGCCATTGCAAGACTTATCCACGCTGCACGGCAAAATGAAAGGACCAGGGCTGTAAGAAGAATAAGCAAAACGATAAACCCAAAAAACCGTGTAATCTTTGAGTACTTCCTGTAAATTACAAAACCAAAAAAAACAGGGATGAACATGGACAATACCGCGCCATAGGCTGTATGGTCGTTGTAGAATGGTTCCATGACGAAATGCCCGGGCTGCTGTTCAAAGTTCCACAGGTAATGGTTATAAGTAGTAAAGAATATTACGCCGACCAGGGGAATTACATAACACCACATGAACCGGCGGATGTTGAGTGTTCGTTTGAAAAGATGAATCCCGAAAAAGTAAAACGGAATAACAAACCAGAGCCTTGCCAGTAAGAATTTAAAGGAAACCATGGGCCGCACACTGGTAAGACTCGTAATTAATATCCAGATAAGTTGCAAAATAATAATGATTGTTATCGGGTGGGTCCATATCTTACGATCAAAATCATTATTGAGAATGAGTTTTAAAATGAAAATCAAGAGAACTCCGAACATCAGTGGTTCTGTTGGTATAGAAACCCCAACCCTGAATTCACGTTGGGTGATGTTAATGGCCAGGGGCGTTGCCAGCGTAATCAGAAGCAATATCTTATCAAGGTGAAAAAAATAGAAATAGACAATGATCATCAGCAAAGGCAGTAAAAGCAGCCAATAGATCTCATTGTAAATCAGCAGGCAGTTCAACCCGACAAATAACGCACTGAGCACATACAAAACAGCATACATGCCCTTGGTGCTGGTCAGAAACCCCTTCAGTTCTTGCAGTTTATACCGCATGTTTCTTCGCTGGAATTTTTAGGAAATGCCGGTTCTCGATGAGCCCGATGATTAACAATGATAAAACAAAGGTGGTTATTGTTGAGAGGGATACGATTAACCAGCGGATCGGATAAGCCTTTTTATCAGGTGTAATCGGTTTGCTCAGTACGTTTACATAACTATAATTACGGTTGTAATTAAAAAGCGCCTTATCGGCATCGTATTTCAAGTTGCTGTATGAGCCAGCTTCCATCCCCATCAGATCACGTAAAAGCAGCATTTCAATGCCCTTTTCTTCAAGATTTTTCTTTAGCCGCAATACTTCAGGGGAGTTGGTTTTTCCCCCGCTCAGATAAGCCCGCATGACCTCGCGGGTTTGATTACTGTATTCAAGAATGCCATATTTTGTTCCCAGTTCGTCGGCGCGGAGTTTCAACGAATCAAGGTAGGCCTTCTTTTTACTCAAAACGAAATCGAAATTACCCAGAACCTCCTTGAATTTGTCTTTTTGTAGTTTTCTGACTTTCAGGTTGTAATAATCGAGAATGGAATTAACAATGTCACTGGCGGTTTGGGGGCTGGGATCCCAGACTTCGATTTTGACTGCCTCGTAAGGTGTGGTAGAAAATACGACCCTATCTTTATAGGCTCTTTGAATCAGAGTTTTCACAATTTTGGAGGTCGAATCGATTTCCCAATGTTCAATCAGGTTGAATTTCTTTACAACACTGTCGCGGATATCGCGCGATTGCAGAAGCTCCACTGATTGCTCCGTTACATTTTCGTCAGAATAGGGAGAGATGTTCGATGGATAAATCACAGCATCCGATTTATAAAGCGGCGTGATAAAAAACGGGCTTGAAAAAATTGCCGAACACAGCACGGTACCGACTACCACAATTGCAAGTTGGATTCTCCATTTGATCAATATTTCGATGATATGCCTGCTGTTGAAAAAATTATCCATTGGGTTGATTTTTCGTTTAATACTAATTAATTCTTCTGATTACTCAGGATTGTTCAAGTTTAAATTTCTTATGTGAATTATAGTTGGTGATCTTTTCCATGACCATAATCACAATGATTGCCAGGAACAGTGCTGATAAAGTGGATACCACGATGATCAGCCACCTGATAGGGTACGATTTTCGCTCGGCTTTGTAGGCATCGCTCACTATGAACTTTTGTGGCAGGTTTGACTGGGCATCAACCCGGGCCTCTTTATATTTAGCCTGAAGGAGCGTGAGTTGTTCCGTTTTAAATTCAAGGGAGTTTTTTAACATCATGTAAATCCCCCCGTATTTTCCTAAAATATCGAGCTTTTTCTGCAGGGCAGCCTGCGCAGTCTTGTTTCCATTCATGATCGAAATGGCCATTTGCTGGTTAAGTACCTGCGACTGGTATTCAACATCATTTACTCCCAGACCTCCAAGGGTAACCAATGAATCCACAATGGTTTTAATTTCCTGGTCCAGTTCGTTGTATTCTGCCTCCACAATTTTAAAACCTGCAACCGACCGCTGACGTTGCATATCGTTTTTCGTTGAATCAAGTAAATCAGAGATCGTGTTGGCAATAACGGCAGCCATTTGCGGATCTTCATCATAAACAGAAATTTCAACAGCCAGGTATTCGGTTGACCGGAAACTGATATTTTTTTCGTATTCCTTATACAATTGAGATATCTTGTAGTGGGATGTACTATCAATTCCGTAATGTTCCATCAGGTTAAACTGCCGGATAACCTTGTCACGGATTTTATTGGAATTGAGAATCTGTAGCAATTGTTCAGCCTGCTCTGACTCACCAAAAGAGGTTAGATCATCTTTTATTCCTCCATTTTCACTCAGGATGGCCTTTGAAACAGAGCTGGAACTGGCAGGAAACAGAATTACTGTCGATTTGTATTTCGGGGTAATGAATACTGGTAATGAAAAAAACCAGGAAAATACCACTGCGGCTAACAGAACAATGAAGAGAGGTTTACGCCATTTGTATAAAAAAATTACAAGATTGGAGGAATCGAATTCTTCATCTCTTTTAATTTCATTGAACATAACAGAAAAATCAATTTTTTTTCAAAAATAGACAATTATTCTGAAAGTCCAAAAGAATGTTAACCGGATCGGGAGATTTCATCGCTGCTGATGCAGGATGTTTAACAGTGCCTTCAAACTCCACAGCCGCAAAAAAACTGCCAGTAAAACCGAGCTTAAAAGCATAAGTCCAAAATTTCCAAGCCACGCTTTACCGTCCGGAAGAAATGGCCAATGAATGATATAAGCGCTCGACAGTATGTTAAAACATACAACACCAATGATAAATAAAACGAGGGTGGAAAGGTACCGGTAGTTGATCCTGAATTTGAAAATCCGTTGAACCATGATCACCTGCAGAACCGCCATCGTAAATTGTGTGATCAGGCTGGATATCGCAGAACCGGAAGCAAGGAGACGGGGGATCAGAAGATAGTTCAGTCCGAAATTGATCGCCAACCCTACGAGGGCGATTATATTTAATTGCTTAAGATTACCGTTGGCCGTTAGCAGGGTTCCGAAAATATAGGTGGTTGATACAGCAATGAACCCAAGAATCAGAAGTTGAAACACCTCAGTGGAGGCTTCAATATGAGCATCATACAGCAAATCAATTACCTCAAAACTATAGAAAAACAATCCAAATGCGACAATGATGGCCAGGGTAATGATGATGGTAAATGAAAGTTTCAGCATGTGTTCAATCGACTGCTTTTTCTTGATCATCTTAGAAAAAATTGGGACCAGCAACACAGCAAAAAGATAGGCGATCATATTAGCAGCATCAAGCAACCGGAATCCTGAAGCATAAATACCCGCCTGTTCATTTCCCATTTTATCGGGAAGCATACTTTCCAGCATAACCGGGTCAAGGCGATTGTAAAGGGTCATCAATAAAACCAGCAATGCAAACGGCATACTCTGCTTGATGATCATGAGAAAAAACGGCCAGTTCCAGTTCATCTTGCGAAAACGGGCCTTTTTAACCACAATCAGAAAGGCGATGGCTGCCGTGGCCGAATAGGCCAGTGTTTGGGAGTAAACAAACCATTCTATGCGGAAAGGAGATGAGATGACATGACCCCAAAGCAACATTCCACAAAACAGGATCATCAGCAAGCGGTCAAGCACTGATAAAAAACTGTCGGTCTTGAACATCATAAACCCCGAGATGTTTGAACGGAGATAAAGTATAAATGACAGCAGGAACTGGTTGAGCGCCAGCCAGCCCAGCAGCCTGAACTGTTCGGCGCTGTAGCCCAGTATCAATGCAACGACAAATGCGACAACAATATAGGACAGGCCAAGTAACAGTTTAACCACCAGTATCCCTGAAAAATGCTTGTTCAGCAGATGATTGTGCTGCGCAATGTTACGGTTGTTAAAATTGGTAATGCCCAGGTCGAGGATTATGTTAAAAAGAAATGAAAAGTTAAGGATGACAAAATAAAAACCATAATCCCCAACCCCTACAATTCGCTGTACGTTCAGATCAATCCCAAAAATCCAGACAGGTTTTATGAGAAGGTTCAAAAACAGGAGTAAACCCAGGTTTGTAAGAAACTTTCGCTGCATGAAAAAAAGATAAAAGTTTCCGGGAGCGGGAACTTTTATTTATAACTCAAAAAATATTCAGATATTTGCTACAAAGTTAAATAAATTAATGAACATCGCTGTTAACACCCGTCTGCTCATCCAGAATAAACTCGAAGGGATCGGTTGGTTCACTTATGAATCGTTGAAACGGATCACCACGCAACATCCTGAACATCACTTTTATTTTATTTTCGATCGCGAATATGATCCGGAATTTCTCTTCTCCGATAACATCACCCCTATCATTCAATACCCGCATGCCCGTCATCCGGTGCTTTATTACACCTGGTTTGAAATGGTGATCCCAAAACTCCTTGATCGGATTAAACCCGATCTGTTTCTTTCGCCCGACGGGTTCTTGTCGTTGAAGACCCAGGTAAAATCAATGGCCGTTTTCCACGACCTTAATTTCGAACACTATCCTCAGGACATTCCCTTCTGGACCCGCCGCTATTATCGCCAGTATTTTCCAAAATATGCAACCAAAGCCATCAGGATTGCCACCGTATCCGAATTCTCCAGGAATGATATCGTAAAGCAATACCATGTACATCCCGAAAAGGTTGATGTGGTTTACGACGGGGCGCACGATGCTTATCACCCGCTGACCATTGCAGAAAAAGATAAGGTTCGCAAACAATATACAGGGGGGCTTCCCTATTTTATCTTTATCGGATCACTTCATCCGCGGAAAAACCTGGTCAACCTCTTCCGGGCCTTTGATCTCTTCAAGAAGTCAAATCCATCTGACATCAAACTGTTAATTGTCGGGGCAAAGAAATGGTGGACCCGTGATATTGATTTTGCCTATAATCGCATGAACTTTTCCAATGACGTCATTTTCACCGGCCGTCTGACCATTGATGAACTGGCCGGCGTTTTGGGTGCTGCGCTTGCCCTTACCTATGTTTCTTATTTTGAAGGATTTGGCATTCCGATTGTAGAGGCATTCCGTTGTAATGTGCCGGTCATTACCTCCAATGTCACCTCGATGCCTGAAGTAGCCGGCGATGCAGCCCTGCTGGTCGATCCTTTTGATCCGTCATCCATCGCTGAGGCCCTTTACAAAGCTTACCAGTACGATAGTATCCGCGAAGAACTGGTTACGCGTGGCCGCCGTCGCAAGGATATGTTTTCCTGGCAGCAAACTGCCGACCGTTTATGGGAATCGATTGAAAAAGCTGTTAAATCCTGATTTTTTATGAATATCCTTCTGCTTGGTTCAGGCGGCCGGGAGCATGCACTGGCATGGAAGTTAACCCAAAGCCCCCTGCTGACTAATCTCTATATCGCTCCGGGCAATGCCGGCACCGCCATAGTGGGTATAAACCTGCCTGTTTCGGTGAACGACTTTTCAGCCATCAAAACTGCCGTTTTAGACTACCAGGTTGATATGGTTGTTGTTGGTCCCGAAGATCCGCTGGTAAATGGAATACATGATTTTTTCCTGGCCGACCCTGATATCCGGCATATTCCTGTTATAGGCCCGGTAAAACAGGCTGCGATGCTTGAAGGGAGCAAGGATTTCGCCAAACGCTTCATGATCCGCCACCACATTCCTACAGCCCGTTACGAAACCTTTAGCCGCTCAACCATAAGCCATGGGCTGCTGTTCCTTAAATCGCTGCAAGCCCCTTATGTGCTCAAGGCCGACGGACTCGCTGCCGGGAAAGGGGTCATCATCTGTAAAACCATTGAGGAGGCCACAAGAGAATTTACCGGCATGCTTGAAGAAGAACGTTTTGGCGCCGCCTCCGCGAAGGTGGTGATCGAGGAATTTCTCTCCGGGATCGAACTTTCTGTTTTTGTTTTAACCGATGGAAAAAACTATAAATTACTGCCCGAGGCCAAGGATTATAAAAAGATCGGAGAAGGAGATTCAGGGCCAAACACCGGGGGAATGGGATCTGTATCGCCGGTAAGTTTTGCCGGAACGGCATTCATGGAAAAGGTTGAACAACAGGTTATCCGTCCAACAATTGAAGGACTCCTTGCAGAAGGGATTGACTACAGGGGTTTTATTTTCTTTGGTTTGATAAAGGTCGGCGACGAACCATTCGTCATTGAGTACAACTGCCGGATGGGCGATCCTGAAACCGAATCTGTAATTCCAAGGCTTCAGAACGACCTGGTTCAACTCCTTCAGTCCGTTGCCAGGCAATCGCTTGACACTGAAACGATCATGGTTGACCCACAATTTACATCAACCATAATGCTGGTTTCAAACGGTTATCCTGATGCCTATGAAAAAGGGAAGATTGTCACAGGAGAGGAAGAAATTAAAGATAGTATCATCTTCCATGCCGGGACAACTTTTAAACCGGATACCGGAGAAACGGTTTCCAACGGCGGACGCGTCATTGCTGTTACATCATATGGAAAAACCATGGAAGAAGCTCTTGCAAAGTCGTATGAAAATGCAGCGAAAATTCAATATGAAGGAAAACGATTCAGAACCGACATCGGCTTCGACCTTTAACAAATAAATGTGTACCCTTTTTTTTTCACCATCTCACCCCTACACCTCCTCAACACTACTACCAGCTATTCACTATTCACTATTCCCTATTCACTATTCACTATTCACTATTCACTAATCACTATTCACTAAACGTGTTCATCAAATTCTTCAAATCCAGCTTCTTCAGCCAATATCTTGTAATTGCGATCATTGGTTTCAGCCTCTGGCTCAGTGCATTCTTCAACCCGCCTGCTATGCCTGAACCGGAGAATCCCGTTCCGCTGTATTCGTTGTTATTTTTCCTGCTTCAGGACACTCCCAGGCTTGCTGCCTTCATCGGTTTTATAATCGTACTGGCAGAAACATACTGGCTTACGCGTATATTGACCCTCCATGAGCTTGTTCTTAAAAACTCCTCCCTGTCCGCACTTCTTTTTCTTGTCCTTATGAGTTTTCTTCCCGGACAGCTTACGCTCAATCCAATCAACATATCGCTGGGATTCATGGTTCTGATTCTTTACCACCTTCTGATCTCCTACAACAAACCCGAACACCTCGACCGGATTTTTGCAGCCGGATTTTTCACCTCAATCGCCAGCCTCTTCTATCTGCCCTTCCTGCTCTGGTTCTTTTTTGTCATTGTCAGTTTTCTTGTATTTCGTGCCGGAAACTGGAGAGCCTGGATGGCAGCAGTTATCGGGCTGATTACGCCATTTATCTACCTGATAGTCTGGTATTACTGGTTTGATGAATTATATATCCGGGGCCTGGAATATTTTGCTTTTTTCAGTCACATCCTGGTTTTTCCGAATCCATTTCATACCGATTTCTGGATCCTTTCGGGATGTACCCTCGTACTTGCCATATGGGGGATTTTCTCTTTCAGCAGTGGTCCTGAAAAAACTGTCGAGATAAGGGCGAAAACCAATATTCTGATCTGGACGCTTTTATTTACGGCAATTTCATTCATATATACCCGTTCAATGGCCATTTACCACCCTGCACTTGCCATGCCTGCAATCGCCATGGCGATTACCGGTACTCTGACTAACCTGAAAAAAACACAAGTCGCTGAGATAATCCTCCTGGTATATTTTTTTGCCGTATTAATCAACAACCTGATTATCCACAACCTGGTCTATTAGTTACTCCCATGATGCAAAATGAGCTTTTAAGCCATTATACCAGTAATCTTATTGAAGCTGGTTGTGACGAAGCCGGCAGGGGTTGTCTCGCAGGACCGGTTTTTGCCGCTGCAGTGATCCTTCCGCGCGACTTCAGCGATGATGTCCTGACCGATTCCAAACAACTGACCGAAAAACAGCGTAACAAGCTTCGCCTGGTTATTGAAGCCAGGGCCGTTGCATGGGCGGTAGCCTTAGTAGATGCCAATACCATCGACGAGATTAATATCCTGAATGCATCAATCCTTGCCATGCATCGGGCAATACAAAAACTAAGTCAACTACCCCAGCTGCTCCTGATTGATGGAAACCGGTTTAATACATATCCTGAAATTCCCCACCAGTGTATTGTGAAAGGTGATGAGAAATACCTCTCAATTGCCGCTGCATCCGTGCTGGCTAAAACCTACCGGGATGAATATATGTTGAATATCGGACTGGAATTTCCGATGTATAACTGGAAAAACAATAAAGGGTATCCATCAAAAATGCACCGGCAGATAATTGTGGAATTCGGTGTTACACCTTACCACAGAAAGACTTTCAGGATGGTAAAATAAATATTGATAACTTTTTCCGTTGGTTTTCAATCTTCGGTATACCTTTGCGCCGGTTTTTTCAAACGAAGACCAACCATGAAACATTCCCGCATCGTTCTGATTACCCTCGCAGTTGTCATTGCCGCAGCAGTTTTTTCATGGCTTGGCTATACGCTTTATTATAAATTTCAGCGTCCGGCCGAATCACCATTCAATGCCATCCCAGGGAATACTGCGCTGATCATACAACTCAACAAAGCCGGCAACCTGCTTGAAGAGCTCAACCGGTCAAACCTGCTATGGAAAGCATTATCCAGGTTCCCTGGTATCAATTCAGTGCGGAATGAGCTCAATTATGTGGATTCGGCGAGCATGAAAAATGAAAAAATAGGTAAAATCTTTCAGCAATATAATGTTCTGGTCTCCATCACCCTCAGCGGCCGGTCCAATTTCGGCGCACTTTATCTTGCCAAAGTTACAGGATCGGATCCCGAATCATACATTCTTGATTTCATCAACGAAATAGGCGCTGGTAAAACCATCCTCTCCGAAACGCCCTATTTCACTACAACATTACACCGGATACAGTCGAAAGGCAGCCGCGAAGCTTTTTATTTTGCCGTGCTCAAAGGGGTTTTCCTGGGAAGTTTTCATGCCGACCTTGTTAAACGGGCAATCGATCGCTTGTCGTTGAATACCCCCCTGGCTACTTCCACGGGATTCAGGAAAGTGGAGGCAACCACGGGCAAAAAGGTCGATGCCACAATATATGTAAACTACCGGTTCTTCTCACTTGTCCTTTCACAGATTACGCGGGATGAAAACCTTCCCGATCTGCTGAAATTCTCCAACTTTGCCGATTGGAGCGGCCTTGATCTTATTATTAAAAAAGATGAACTGTTGTTCAACGGCATCACAGTGGCTTCCGACAGCAGTCAGCATTTCCTGGCGCTTTTTACCGATCAGAAACCACAGAAAAAGGAGATTGCATGCATCATTCCTGCCAGAACACTCTATTTCACAGCCTACGGATGGAGTGATCCTTCGCGATTCTGCCAGCGATTTCAAAGCCGGAACCAGCGGGATGAAAACTTCACCGGGGAACAAAATAATGCACTGGCTATCATTGCGCAATATCAGCTTAACATCAGTGAATATTATCTTCCGTGGATGGGCAATGAAGCTTGCCTCTTTGTGATGAAAGACCCTGATTCACCCACGGAGGTACCTTTCCTGGCCTTCAATACAACTGACACTGTGCGTGCCTCTGCCTCTTTGTTTGCACTGGCTGACACACTGGACATACAATACGATTCGGCCCTTTACAAAAAGCACAAAATTTACACCATGGCCCTGCCTGCCTTTTTACCGGAACTATTTGGTGAACTTTTCAGAAAGGCAGAGGTAAAATGCTTTACTTTCCTGAAAGGATATATCATCTTTGCGAACCAACCCAAAGACCTCAAAATGCTGATTGAAGCCGTTTCGGAAAATGCCACCTTAAGCAATGACAAAGTTTACCTTGATTTTGAAGGCAACCTTTCAGAAAAATCCAATGTTTTCTGTTACTTCAATACCCGCGACGCAATACACTCACTAAAGGAAATGCTGAACAAAGATCTCTCTGATCAAATAAATCCGGTTACCGACAGTTTGCGGAAATTCGAATCTGTAGCCTTTCAGTACAGCAGCGTCGATGGTATGTTCTACTCCAACATTTTCCTGCGCTATAACCCGAATCTTGACAAGGAGGGTCCGTTGCAATGGCAGACAAAACTTGATACAACAATGGTCGGACAGCCAAAAATCATCCCAACTTCCATTGCAGGCGATCAGGCAGTGGTGGCCATGGATATGTCGAACAACCTTTATTTGGTGACTTCCGACGGGCATATCGCCTGGAAACTGCATATCATGGGTAAACTGCTGGGCGATATTCATCCCATCCGTATGAACGGAAGTGATTCTCTCTTCCTGCTTTTCAACACCGACACCCATCTATACATGCTCAGTATCGACGGGCAGTTTGCAAACAAGTACCCGATGCGTTTTCCGCTGCATGCCACCAATGGGATTACTGTGACCGACTGGGATAAAAACAGGGATTACAACATCCTGGTCGCTTTCCAGGATAACCGCGTTTATTGCTTTAACCTCGCCGGCGAATCCGTTATCAACTGGAAACGCCCCAGGCTTGGTGAAGAGATTGTTGATCCGGTAACCATCCGGCAGGTGGGAAATAACAATTTTATTCTGGTTTCCGGCACCACTGGCATTACCACCATCGTCGACCCCAAAGGTGAAGCCCGGATTACTCCGGGGCCGAAATTCATGCATGCCCCGACCTCCGGATTTTATATTAACAAAACCAATAAAAAAGGACTTTTGCTTACCACCGATCCTTATGGTAAGGTGATATTCATCCAGGGAAATGGCCGGACTTCCGAAGTTACCCTGAATCTTTTTTCACCTGCCCACCATTTCTTTTACGAAGATGTCACCGGAAATGGTCAGCCTGAATTCATCTATACCGACCGGAATAAGATATTTTATTACAACCGGAATTACAAACTGATATACTCCTATGCATTTCGCCGGGATATCAGCAATCCGCCTTTTGTAATTCATGGCCGCAACGGGAAAGCATTCATCGGCTTTGTCGTCCCCGAAACCAATGAATTATATTTGTTTGACGAAAATGGCAATTGTGAACTTGAGTCCGGAATCAGGGGAAATACGCCGTTCGACCTGGGCTATCTTGGAAATCCAACACAGATGAACCTCGTGGTGGGAGCCGGAAAATTCCTGAAAAATTACCGCTTACCGCAGCCTTAATACCATTCCCCGTGCCGGTTCAACACCTTCGCGGAGATCATTTCGCTTATACAACATTTTGAGTTTGATACCATAAAGTTGGGAAATGGTATAAAGCGTTTCCCCTTTCTGAACCTGGTGACTTTCTGCGGCACCCTTGCGGCGTTTGCTTTCCAGGTAAACAATCTGCCCCGGCTTGAGCGCCGTCGCATAAGGAAGATCGTTGTAATCCAATAAATCGTCCACAGAGGTCTTAAAATCACGGGCCAGCTGGTATACATTGTCATCCTTGCGGGCAATGGTCATCTTTAACCTGTTATTTTCAAAAATATTCCGGTTGTTCTTCCCTTTTTTCACGACAATAAACTTGCGCAGCCACGCCTGTTTCTCAGGATTATCGAGATCCTCAAGCATATCGCCAAATGCCGTCATGAAATTGGCATTGTCAAACCTGAACAAGGAAAAGGATTCTATGGTTTGAATCAATTTTTTGGCATAACTGGGATTTGTAGCATACCCCGCTGCCTGAAGCCCGTTTGCCCATCCCTTATAATCATTCACATCGAGATCGAATAACCCCTTGTAACGATCACGCTGGGTAAGAAAATAGGAATGATCACGAAAAGACTCAATTGCATTGTCATATTTCCTGAAACACTCATTTGGTGCATCATCATCCTTGTAAAAAGTTTTTCCGAACCATTCCTTGTGGCATTTAATCCCGAAATGATTGTTTGCCTTTGTAGCAAGATCACTGCGGCCAACATCCGATTCATGGATACCCTGGGCGAGCGTGATACTCGCCGGAATCCGGTATACCATCATCTCCTTCACCGCAATATCCCTGTATTTCTCAATATATCCATTAACCAATGTGTTGTAGTCAGCCTTTTGGGCGCCTGCCTGCCCAGCCAGGAATAACAAGTAACAAAGCAACCCAAAAACCTCTCTCATATTTAAACTGTTTTTCGCCATTTCACCTTTTTCACAATCACTTTTATTTTTTCGGGTGTTCCAAAACACTTCACAATTCCGCCATTTCGCCATTTCGCTACCTCGCTACCTCGCTACCTCGCTACCTCGCTACCTCGCTACCTCGCTACCTCGCTACCTCACTTCTCACCATCTCCCTGAACCGCTTTCCCCTTTCCTCGAAATTCTTAAATTCGTCATAACTGGCAGCAGCAGGAGATAATAGACAAGCGCAGCCCGCCTTTGTTTCGCGAAAAGCAATAGGGTAAAAATCATCAAAACGATTGATATACCAAATTTTTTTTTCGGAAAGGTCCAAATTCCTTAGGCGCTCCCCGATGCGCTTTCCTGCAGCGCCAAGTAAAATCAGGTTGCGCACCTGCGATCGGCTCAGGAAGAGGGCCAGTTCAGCATAGTCGATTCCGCGGTCGAACCCTCCGGCAATTAGCGTATCCACATTGGGAATTGCCTTGATGGCCTCCATACACGCCTCAGGAATGGTGGCTATTGAATCATTGTAACAATGGATCCCGCCAAACTCGCCCACATACTCCAGCCGGTGTTCAAGTCCTTTGAAGGTGGCGATGCCATCTTCGATCATTTCAGTTTCAATTCCGCAGATCATGGCCACATTCACGGCAGCCATGATGTTCTTGAGGTTGTGCTCACCGCGTAAAAACCGGTCCTGATGAATCTTCCACACCGGGACGACTTGATTTTCATCGGCAAAGCAAACAAAGCCGTCCCGGATAAATCCACCGGGACGTGACCGCTCTTTCAAAGAAAACGGACAGGCAAACCGGTTTTTCAGATATGGCGCTACCAGTTTGGCAACCTGGGGGTCGTCGGCATTGAAAATGATAAAATCGCGCTGCTGCTGATATTTTGTGATGTTCAGCTTGGCAAGCTGATAGGCATCATAAGTTTCATAGGCATCAAGATGTTCCTGGAAAAGATTGAGCAGCACCGAAATATGAGGTGCCAGCTTCAGGAATTCAAGCTGATGCGATGACATTTCAAAAACGATGATCGTGTCAGGCGTGATGAGGTCGATGAAATGAAAAACGGGATTTCCGATGTTGCCAGCCAGAAGCACATCTCTGCCGGCTGTCTTCAAAATATGATGGATCAGGCTGGATGTAGTGCTTTTACCCTTGGTTCCGGTGACGCCGATCACCTGTTTTGAATAGCATTCGAGGAATAATTCTGTTTGAGATGTGATTTTTTCTCGAAGAATTGAGTGATTGAGTGGTTGAGTGATTGAGTGATTGGGGGAGTTGGCGGCTGAAATATGTTCCCGGACAATTTGCCAGACAGGGATTCCCGGAGATCGGAAAATCACGTCGAAATCATTCAATTTATTGAGATAGTCGGGTCCGGTAATGAAACTGACCGATTTATCCTCCCTGATCAATGGGTTTTCGCGCACACTTTCACTTGCATCTGCAATTGCCAGTTGCTTGCCGGGGAATACCCTCCTCAGCAGGGAATAACTCGACTGCCCCTCTCTGCCAAAACCCAGCAGAACGATCGATTTGTGTTCAAACCGTTCACGGATCAGATTAACCATATACCAAGACTTGCCAACATTTTCCTTTGCAAATATAGGACTTTGCGGCTCAAAGGGAACAGCATTTCCGGATTTAAGAAATCGCCTTGACATGAAAATCCGATAGCATCACTGAATCAAAACTTTTGAAGATGCTACCGTTTGTTTGTTGTATATCAATTGGAACAGGTACATGCCATTTTCCCATTGTGAAACATCCAGGCTGGCCTCTGTTTCTGCACGGGTAACCTCTTTCTCAAACACCTTTTTCCCATATAGGTCATATGCTTCAAGCATAACCGACCCCCATTGATGATAAATTGTTGTTGACGGAACAGCGCTGGTGTTATTTTGAACCACAAGGTATTTCGGCATTTCAAGGGTGATTTTATCCTTTGCAGGATTGGGATATACCTTCATTCGTGTTGTTTCCGGATTTGTAAAAGGTTCTTCAATTCCCACATAAACATTGCTGCATTCAGGGTCTATCGTATCAGAAACAATAGGATGCGGACAAAGACTGTCGTAGGTGAAGGGATGGGTGTAAATGGTATCGTACTCCAGGTCGGAATTGACTTTCACCGCATAGATCTTCCAGGAACCACCGGTGGCATCGTTGCCTACGGAAACAAATTTATTGTCAATTGATTGAGTTGCACTTATAAAGGCATTTGTTGTTTGAGGTAACACTTTTGTTTTTCTTAGATTACCAATGGTATCAGTTTTTACCACAACATTACTTTTTACATCTGAGATGGTCCAAACTCCGAACATAACGAAGTTTGTATCATGTAAAATGTCAACCGTACCCATCCCGCTTAAATTAAAAGTACCAGTATTTATAATATCATGGTTGTATGATTGAGTCCCATTATGAAGCACCTTAATTAACGCAGGATTATCCCCAGAACTATAGATGGTATGAGTACAAGTAGTATAATAATGACCATATTGATTTTTTGTTGAGGCCCATGGTCGGCTGTAATAGTAGCCATTATCGATATATACCGTATTCCATATTTCAATTCCGGCAGTATCTGTCTTGATATAATTACTTCGTAATGTCCCGCCGCCATATTGTCCTGGATCAGGATAATACCGACGTGTAACGATTAGATACCCGTCATTATCTATAACAAGATCAGTTGGCTGATCATCATAATACAAACTATCTAATGGATAAAACTGATGCCAGATCAGGTCTCCGGAACTGTTGAATTTGAATAGGGAGACATTTGAAACAGGGTTCGTTAAAAAATACCCCCCTAAAAGAAGAAAGTCACCTTCAGGTGTAGGTTTTACCCGTATCCCCATATCATAATTTGTAGGGGTAATCAGGGTCTTGCACCACTCGATTTCATAACAGGAATTCAACTTGATAATAAACGCATCAAATGAACTATTGAATTTTGTCCATGTTCCGGATAGGATGTACCCATTATCAATTGTTCTCTCTATGTTTGATGACCAAACTGTATTGTTTACAGAGCCTATTCTTTTATCGTGAAGTATATCCCCATTCACATCTGTTTTAAATATCCATGAATAATTGTAATCCAAGTCACCTAAGAAAGTAAATCCTTTATCATAGTCTGCAATAACATGAATTGCAACCGCATTCTGGCCCTGGCCATATATTTTAACCCAGGTCTGGCAAACAGAATATGTTGATATAAAAAATGTTACAATAAAAACAAACACTCTAACCATAGGATAAAGGTAAAAAAAATCCCCGGATTTTCACCCGGGGATTTTGGTTTATTCGACAATAACAAATTTTTTGGTATCAAGTATTTTACCATTAATACTTATCGAACATAAATACGTGCCGGTGGAAAATGTAGATGTTGGTATCAACTCTTGGTCCTGCTTTTTTATCAGTATTTTCTGTAATACATTGTGGCCATTTGTATTTGTCACAATCAAAGTAACTTCGTTTTTAGTATTAAACTTGTCTTTTAAATTGTATTCGACAATAAGATACTGCTTTGCAGGATTGGGAAAAACCTTCATATAAGATTTCTCGACAAATCTTCCCATCTTAATTGTTTTCTTCTCTTTTGATGATTTTACATTGTCAGGTAGAAGAATCGGCTCATGATAAGTCAGCGCTTCCCGGATGATCAGGATATTGCGGGCATACGTTTTTACCGGTTCAATAGCAGTATTGTATATGCTCTCAACAACCGCAATTGAGGAGGAATCCATGGTGAAGATATTTTTATCATGCTTAACCATTTCCTTCATGATCGAAAAATAGGCCAGGTAATCGTTGTGTGCATTGCTTTGCTGAGGATTCAGATTAAAAGATGAAGGGATGGCCGCCAGCGTGTTGTTAAGACTACTTGTATCTCTTGTATTCAGGTATTCAAAGGCAAGCAGGTACTTTAAAGGCAGGTCCGGCTGGTTTTGTAACAGGGCGATCAGGCTATCATGTGAGGAAGGGCTTACCGTATCATTCTTATAAATTCGAATAAGCTCATAGAGCGCCTCAACACGTTTATTTTTGTGGGAGGCTATTTCTGCTTCCAGCATTTCTTTTGTAGAGACAATCTCTTCTCCAACCAGGATCTCTGCCATCATTGAATCAGGCATGGGGACAAACCGGTTATTGAGTTCTTCAAGTACCTTGTCTGAAGTGGCCGATTGAGGATTGGCTACCAGAACATCGCGAATCATCTCGTTGGGCAGGACATTTTCCTTCGCTATGGCCGATTGCATAGTGGTATCGGATAGAAATGGCGATTTGCTTAATAATTGATCCCGGAGTACCACCGCTTCAGTAGGCGTACTGGTCAGAATTTCGGAATTCAGAGATTCAGTGTTACCTCCATCGATCAGTGCACTTAATTGTAATTCTTTCGCTATAATTGTATCCGATTCGTACGCCATTGCATCCTTGATACCAGAAATTGATCCCCCTCCAACGAGTTTTGATGGGCAGCCTGTTGGTTTTGTATATGTCCAAATTGTTGGCCTCACCGCGACATTCGTGTAATAATCAGGTTGTAAGCGAGGATCCATTAATTGCTCAGTATGATGATAATACTTAAACCTTGCCCCTAAGTTATTCAGATCGCTTACGCCGCTGGTGTGCTGTGGGGAAAATGTATTTCCGGCCGGACCGGTCACCGAGAGCGAGTCGCCCTGATAGAGTGCGATGCCCCAATCGGAATAATGAGAAGGATCACTTATTGGTATTGCCGCATCAAATTTCGTAAAGGAAAAATCGTTACATTTAAGGCAAAGCCCATCTGTTGAGGTTGTAGAACGGTTCTGATCCTGGGCAAGTATGGCATATTTTAATATGCTAAATTGGTTGTTATAAATCTCATTTGATTCAATTCCTGAATTATTCACTATTAACCCGATAAAATTAGCGTTATAATAATATGGATAATATGATTTTGATGTGAAAGAATTCTCCTGGACCTTGTATCTGGAACAAGTATTTAGATAAAGATTGTAAAGAGTATCTGTCAATGTCGCATTCACCCGGGGTATTTTAAAAGTATTACTTGTCACAGATGCCCCAATCATCCCACTAAAATACACCCCGCGAAAGTTGTTTGAGAAATAACACTTATTTATCTCAACAAACCGCAATGGATCATAGTTTTCAGCATATATCGCATAATTCAATCCGCTGAATTTTGACGAAATCAATTGACTACAGGGCACTGTTTGATTGAGACACAGTTGACCAATAGAAAAAGCAGCATTGATACCATATATTCCGTATCGTTTAACAGTATTAAAATGGTAAAACAGGGCTGTGTCAATATTCAGGTTTTGAAACCGGCAGCCTGAAAATCTCACCCCATATACGTCAAACAAGCTGACAAATTCCAAATTAGAATGATTAATATCATTTAATTCCCCGCCATCAGATTGAAAGGCGACATTTTCGAATTTGCTATATTGCCGGTAAGAGTATGAAAGAAACTGGATTGCTTTATAATTATTCAGGAATGTACAATTTGTTGCTGTAATAATACCTCCTGTTGTATTCCAGAGTATGTTACCGTTAACATCAACTTTGCAAGTTGAAACACCAATACGTGCATGTTCAACAATAGCGCCATTGCGAAAATAAACCCAACCCTGGTTCACACTGTTTTGCGGTTTTGAGCTGTTACCCCAAACATCTATACCAAGCCATTGACTGCCACATCCATTTGAAAGTGTTCCGTTGTCAACAATGAGTTGTGCGCCAGGTTCGACCATTATTTTTGCCTGGTATGGGAAGCGCACTAAATTTTTTATTGTAAAATGAGCAGGGGCTTTAACGAGGATACTCCGATCCATTTTAATTTGAGTTCTCCAAATCGTATCTCTTGTTATTTTTAAGGTATCATCCACGAAATCACATTGTAAGGGTGACTCCCAAATCCCTCTTCCGAATGTTGAAACCCGGATAACCTGCAATGAATCATTGATTTCAATATCGGAAATAATGGGAGAGGGTAAATTATTATTGAATGGTTCCCAAGCGTTCATAGTGGCTGTCCGTCGATACACACCCCCATCGGTTCCTGCAAACAACATATCGTTACTTCCTTTTAAATATCTTATACTGTGAATTGGCAGCCCGGGCAACCCATTAGAAATATTTGTCCAAACGTGACCTCCATCATTTGAATACAAGACTCTATTCAACCCAAATCCGCTCATGGTAATCCAGACTCTGTCGGGATTGGTGGGACACACCGCAATATCTGTAATACTCTGGTAACTCAAACAACCAAGGCTGATATTGTCAAATGACAGGTCAACCCAATCGGCAATGGAATCCTTCCATTGATTGGTGGTTCTATACAATTTTTTCCTGATAATTGAGCTCCATGTCGGACCTTCAAATGCTGCATATACAATACTGTCATTTGATGGGGCAATGGCTATTGCGGATAAAATTGCTCCGCTATCCACGGGATTATTCATCAGTTCAAATATTGAAACTCTCCTCCAATTATCGCCTTCGTCTATTGTTCTGTAAACATTTCGGCAACCGGTAAACAGTGTTTCATGATTATATAAGTGCATGAGCAGGGGCCGATTATACGAAGACGGTTCATGGTGAAATATTTGGGCGAAACCAGAACCAAATCCACTAGATGTTTGCCATGCATCTGTTGTGTGTATAATATTATAACCAAAATCCATCGAACCCCATACGTTCGCGAACATTTTTTGGGGGTCTGAAGGGTTGACTACAACATTTCCACCATCGCATGCAAGTGGGTTACTCCAACCCCCATCCGTACTTACGAATAACCCATTATCAAGCGCTCCGGCGCTAATCAACCCCGAGTAGGAGTTCGCAGTTCCCATGCCATAAAGCTGAGTTATGTTTAAACCTTCACCATTAATATTTTCGAAAGAACCACCTCCTGCCGGAGAAAAAGACACACCCCCATCATTCCCTATAACTAAAGTATCGCTGGATGCAGATTCTCCTGAATTATAAATATAGGAACACCGAACATCATAATGTCCGGACTCAAGCACCTGTGGCATCCCAAACCCGACCAAACGGTTCATAAACCCACCTCCAACATATAATCTACTTGTATCAACCGGAGAAACCAATAATTCGAGTCTATTTTCATCAGCCAAAGAAATATCAACAATTTCACGTTGAATAAATGATACCCCATTGTCTCGGGATTTATAGAGACGCTTCCTATTATTAGTATCAACTCCGATCAGATAAACGCTCATTTTATCAGCCGGGGTCACAGCAAGTTCATAACACCATGAAACCATTCTCGATGCAAAACTCGTGTCACGTCTGGTCCAGGTAACATCGCTTTCGGTGGCATTCAGGGTCTTCCACAATTCGGCAGTATGCCATTTGGTATCGGGGCCATAACCTTTAAAACCATTGCTGCAAATATACAGGGTATCTAAACTTTCAGGTTTGAATTCGAAATCAATCAGAAATTTTTTTCGATAAATAAAATCCTGGGTTAAACGAAATGGAGTATTTGTTTTCCCGAAAATTGTATCCCAATGTACCCCCGCATCTTTTGAACGGATGATTTTATCATCAAATAAAGCAAAGACCATATTCGGTATTGAGGGATGACAAACTACATTCGCAATGATATTCCCCATCCAGGGCGCAAGCGGACATATATTATTCCACGAATAACCACCATCAAGACTTTTATAAATGCCAAAGCTATAGGGATATAATCCCATCGGGTTTGTTCCGGTGGAGATATAAATGGTATTTTCCTGAAATGGATCGCCTGAAATTCCCGTTATACCACAGAGAAGAGGGATTTGATCAGAAATATTCTTCCAATGAGAACCTTTATCGGTTGTTTTCCACAACCCCGATGATTCTGTTCCTGCATATATTGTTTTACCGGAAGGATCGATCAACAAATCAACAAAAATGGCTGTGACTTTTCCAATGCATTGAAGATAAGGGGAATTGGAGTTCAATATATTTTTTGGTCCTAAAAATTGCCAATTGGATGTTAAGTCCACCAGTTGACTTTTATGAAATTCATTTTGAAGTGTTTCAAGGTTAATCCCATAAGTTCTCATATCACCTTTTGTTGAGGAGTCGGCGCCTCCAATCCTTGTCTTCCAGAAATATTCCTATCGCAGGAAATCTTTGTAACCACTTCCCGCAGTGCTCTTTAGTGAAGGATTTGCATCATAGTAGGCCTTTTTTGCATCTCTGATTTGGTAAAAATCAAATTGCGGTGGAACACTCTGTGCCAATAGTAAACTACCTGAATTCAAAAACAAACTTACGATTGTGAAATACAGAATACAATGAATCTTTGGAAAAACACATCCAATTTTGCTGTAAAATTTCATGACAAGAGAATTTTTGTGGTTAATAAAGTTTATTCATCGAATAATAAACTCATATATAAAGGCATAATCGCTATTGTTTAAAAGTGAGTTTAAATAAGTATATATATGTTATGTATACTTCGATGCTGATTAAAACATAACAAATATACACATCTATGTTTCAATTGTCAAATAATTTTCACAATATATAATGAATCTAGATGTCGGTTAACGTAAAACGATGAGGTTTCCCTTGAAACAGAGAGGCTTGGAGATAAAATATAGATGTAAGTAATAGACAAGGCTGTAATCAGAACTACATTTCCACGCTCACCCGTTCACCCTTAAAAACCAGTCCCGTAAAATTCCCGAAAACCCCGGCAACAGGTGATGTTCTCCTGATAAATGTACCAGTTCGGTTGTAAAATCAATCTGTTCGTATCGCGTGTATGTCATTGATTTCTTGTAGTAATCAAGCAAATAGGGCAATTCCATTTTTTTCCGCTGCCTGATGGTTTCACACAGCGCCAGGTTCACCTCATTGATCGTTCCCACGCAATCGAAAGGCTTTTCATCGGCCATACCGGTCAGTTGATCGAAGAATGGTTTGAGGGATCCATCCTCAAAAAGGTTTTTTCCAAAGATCTTCACCAGTTGACTTTCATCTAAAAAAGGAGATAAAATGATATAGGTAAACAGACATTTTGCACAATGACCACACCATGAATCGGTTTTACTTCCTGTGTTGCAACTTTTAAAAACCGGATGGTACTTCGGAAACCTGGCAAAAATGGAGGCAATTTGCAGCTCATTCAGCGGTCGCAGAAAACTGAAATAGTTGACATCCTTACATATCCACCGGTTCACATATTCCCGAAAATCCGATTCAAATTGGTACGACTTTGAATATTGGTGGTTAATATCAGTACCTTCGATGGTGGCTTCGTTGGCGCTCGATTCATTCGACAGGGCAATGTTCCGGCGGCCTGTCACAATGGCTGCAAGCACCGTCACAAAAGCAAGCATGGCAGAAAACGGGGTATGGCCGTTTAAAAAACCAAGGTCGTTCAATCGCAGCAACTCCGGATCGATCGTGCGCCGGATGTCAATGAATTGATCCCGGGCAAACCCTTTTGCAAAAATTGTTTCGAGACTGGCTCCGCGAGGATTCATAATTAACGGCAAGCTCCCTGACTTGTTTCCGAGCAATTCAAGCGTTACGGCCGAATCTTTTCCGCCGCCTATGGGTATGATTATGGAGTCATCCGGTGTGAATTTATCACGGAGAGGCAATTCCAGGCTGGCATTGGCAGGTCCCCTCAATTCGTAGCCGGTAATTGCAGTGGCTGGCAGGTGATCAATTGATCTGTTTTCAAGGTGCATGAAATCATCCAGGGTAACATTTAAGGAATTCAGGTAAAAAAATTCACCAAGACCATGAAAATAAAGCTTTTTCCACCATATAACCTGTTCAGGATGTAAAGCAAATGGCTTGATGATTACCGTTGGCGGGCAGGCAGCCTTCCAATAGCTGATCAGCTCAATCATCCCGATGTTGAAGACAATATTGTCAAGCCGCCCCGCCAGGTCCGCATCGGGCAGAAAGAAGGATTTCCCGGGGATAAACAGCGTGGGATAAAACTGGTGTTGATCAGCCAGGTTGAAGGTAAACCTTATATCAAGTCCACGCGCGGTTATCGCATATTCCTGTCTTTCGAAGACAAAAAATGGAAATTTTTCCCGGAATTGTAAAAAACTCTGCTGTCTGCTTGACCTGACCATGTTTTGGTATTATATTTGTCGGGTGCGCCCGACACAAAAATACTAAGATTTGCACAAACACCATGGAAAAACCACGCATAAAACCAAAACAGGGAAGCATCCTCATCTCTGAGCCGTCGCTGCGCGATTTCTATTTCCGGCAGTCGGTCGTATTGCTTGCCGAACACAATGAGGAAGGCACCTTCGGAGTTATCATCAACAAACCGATCGAAGCCCGGCTCAGGGACATCATCAAGGGATTTTCAGGATATAACCTGCCGGTCTACCTGGGAGGTCCGGTTAAGACCGACAGCCTTTTTTTCATACATACACACAGTGAAATAAGCATGAGCATTCCCATCATGGAAGGCCTTTATTGGGGCGGCGACCTTGACGTCATAAAAGCCATGTTGAAAACCAAAATCATGCTCCCCAATGAAATCAGGTTTTTTCTTGGTTATGCAGGCTGGTCTCCCAATCAGCTCGATCGCGAACTGCGCGAAAAATCATGGGTACTCTCGCAAACTACGGTCGGCGAAGTGATCAACGACCACCCCGAAACCCTCTGGAGCAACTACCTCAAAAGCATGGGACAGGATTATGCAATCTGGGCCAATTTCCCGGCCGATCCGACGTTTAATTAATTGCGCCCGCACGAATCAATAGAGCTAATCATTAACATTTACACATTTTTCAAACCAGAGGTTGAAGGCAAAGGGATTTCACCTTCTCATAAAAACCTGGGACAATCGAATTATCTTCGCATTGTATTATCTTTGCATCATGGAAAGGATTTATGTGGATACATCAGTGTTTGGCGGTTTCTTTGAACCCGAATTTGAATTGTGGTCAAAAGCCCTCTTTGATAAAATTATTAAAGGACAATACAAGTTGCTGCTTTCAAAGGTAATTGACATTGAGTTGACCAATGCACCGCAATATGTTAAAGACCTGGCCATTTCAATTCCTGACAAACAAATTGAATTTTTAGAAACGACCAATGAAGCAACTGAACTTGCAGACACTTATATCAAGGAAAACGTTGTTGGCGAAACATGCCGTGCCGACTGTTTACACATTGCAATTGCGACAATTAACAACGCAGACATTTTAGTGAGCTGGAATTTTAAACACATAGTAAATGTAAATCGCATCAGAGGGTACAACTCAGTGAATTACCGTCACGGACACAAAATGTTAGAAATACGTACACCCAGGGAAATTTTAGAATTATGAAAGCAATAGAAAAATCTGTCTTGCAGCAACTGCGTGACATTCGTGATAAATTAAGTTTGGAAATACAGGATATGTCTTACGAACAGTTAAAAGAGTACTTGGATAAACAGAAATCACTTCACCCAAAATCGAAGTGGCATAAGCAGGATGAAATTGCTTTATGAACACCAGATTTGTCCACCACGCTGAATTACCTGAATCTTCTTCGACAGTCAGACTTTTATCGTTACGTGTCACGCCTGAGAAATGAGCGCCAAGATAATGAATCTATATGAAAAGATCTGACATCATAGTTCTGGGAGTGATCATCCTGATTTTACTCCCCTTTTTTATTTTTCCATCCGTTCTTAATGCTTATGAAGATCTGAATGCAGCCCATGCATACATCCTGAGCTTTATAAAGTTCGCCATCCTAGCCACATTTGGCGAGAGCCTTGGTTTGAGGTTACGGACAGGAGTTTACAATAAAAAAGGATTTGGACTCCTTCCGCGGGCCCTGGTATGGGGATTCCTCGGAATTATCATAAAAATCGCCTTTGTCATCTTTGGCGAGGGTGCTCCGGTCATGCTCAAAACCTTCGGGGTCCATTTTCCCATGTCCAATCCCGCTGATGTATTAAAACAATCCGGATTTTCGGCGTTGAAACTGATGGCTGCCTTTACTGTCGGAACATCACTAAACCTACTTTTTGCCCCGGTCTTCATGGCATTTCATAAGATTACCGACATGCACATCATGAAAACCGGCGGAACCCTGAAAGGCTTTTTCACGCCAATTCCGGTGGGCCGGTACATCCAGGATGGCGACTGGCTTACCTTTTGGAATTTCGTTGTTAAAAAAACCATCCCCCTTTTCTGGATTCCCGCGCAAACCCTCAATTTTATGCTCCCTGAGGGATATCGCATCCTGGTGGCTGCAGCGTATGGCGTGATACTTGGCGTGCTCCTTTCACTGGCAAGCATGATGCAGATGAAACGGCTCTGAAATCAATGTTCTTCCTGCTGTAAGTGTAACTGTAATCGATTTTTTTCATCGATTTACGACAAGTTAATGCAAAGTATTCAACGAATAGTTAACTTTGTAACAGCGTTGTCCGAAAAAATGATAAAACCATGGAAACTAAAACCCAATCCCACATAAACTATTATGGCACTGAACCGGGAGCGGAGGTTACTTCGCGTGAGGTCAAGCGGCAACCATCTCCACGCGCAAACGCAGCAAGAGAGCTTTATTTTGAAGCCAAATCATCGGTTTCAATGGAATTCCCCTATTGGTATACCCGCAGGTGGGAAGAACTCGAAGGTGAAATTCCCATCATCCGCCGTGCCGAAGCGCTGAAATCGGGTTTTGCACATCTCACACCGGTAATTTATCCCGGCGAACTACTCGTCATGGGTAAAGCCTCTTACCTCCGTGGCTCCTATCCAATGCCCTGGCTCTCTGAAGCCTTTTTCATGGCTGCCGAAGATAAGCTCTACAAAGAGGCGCAGGAATCAGGGAAACTGACAGCCGATACCTTCACAACCATGGGAAAAGGCGGTGGGAACGTTACAAAAAGTGTTGGAAAAATTATCTCCATCGCCGGAAAATTCGGGCTGCGTGTCGAAGAGATGCCCATCATGCTTGAAGTTGCAAAAAAATGGAAAGACAAATCTGTTGACGATGTTGGTCATAAATATGAACAATTGGTCCCCGGTTACAAGGAAAAAGAGGCCCTGATGCGCTCGGTAATCTGCATGTTCGACTCCGGTTATACCCTTCCGCAGGGGCGTGAAGTGATGAATTACTATTACCCGCTGCAGTTTGGGATCGACGGTATTATTCAGAATTGCCAGGATGGAATAGCCGATGTGGCTGGCTATCCCGATATGGACCGCCTTTACTTTTACCAGGCCGTTATTGTGATGCTGGAAGGACTTAAATCGTGGATCAGGAATTATGCAGAGGAGGCTGAATTCCTTGCTTCAATTGAAACGGAAGAAAAACAGAAAACCGAATACCTTGAGATGGCCGAACGACTCGAATGGATCTCGGCCAAACCGCCCCGTTCTTTTCATGATGCCCTGCAGATGCTTTGGATCTTCCATGCGGCCGTGCTGAACGAAGATGCCATTTCGGGATTATCACCCGGACGGGTTGGCCAGGTTTTATTTCCATTTTGGCAGCGCGATATGAAGAGCGGTGCAATCGACCGCGAAAAGAGCCTTGAACTGCTCGAATGCATGCGAATAAAATTTACAGAGATTGATTGCTTTGCATCTATGGGAGTGGTTGGCGGGGTGTTGTCGGGCAATACCTTTAATAACCTCTGCCTCGGCGGCTTGTTGAAAGATGGAACCCCGGCTGCCAATGAACTTGAAATACTGATTCTCGAAGCTGGGATTACATGCGACACACCACAACCTACACTCTCTCTGCTATATGATGAAAAACTTCCTGAGGAATTCCTGCTCAAAGGCATTGAATGCACCAAGATCGGGACCGGATATCCCGCCTGGGTAAACAATCAGGTCGCCATGGAATTTCTGCTTGGAAATTATGCCCACGAGGGGATGAATCTGGAAGAAGCCCGTGCCTGGGCTATCGGCGGATGCCTTGAAACATCGCCCGGAAGCTGGATGCCCCTGGAACTTGACAATGAAATTCACTGGATACCAGGTGGTTCTGCTCCTGCAACCAGTGTTGGCGTCCACTTTCTGAACCTGCCGAAATTGCTTGAGGTTGCCCTTTTCGATGGGATGGACATGCGAACCGGACAACGAATCTTTCCATCCCATGGATATCCATTGGAAACTTATGATGAAATCTGGCAGGCTTTTAAAGATTATTTCAGCCGGGCATGTCATGTATTGACACTCACCAATAATATCCAGCATGACGCCTGGCGCAAGATTTCTCCTTCGCTGGTCAACTCTATGCTGAAACCCGATTGCCTGGCAAAAGGAAAGGACATAGGGCAAATGGGCTGCCGTTATAACACAACATTCAATATTGAAAGTTGCGGTACCACAAACCTGGTGAATTCACTTGGATCGCTCAAAAAGAATGTCTTTACGGAAAAGAATTACACCCTTGACGAATACCGGAAAGCCATCCTGGCGAATTTCGGATACAAGACTGCCCAGGAAACCGGCTCCTATTCCCTGATCGACCAGGTTCCTACGGAAGATTATCCTAACTGGAAAAAGATCCACCGCCTGAGCCTTGATGCACCCAAATTCGGGAATGATAACCCCTTTGTTGATGATATCCTGAAAGAATGGGAAGACTGGTTTTGCGACATGGCACATGACTACCGTTCACTTTACGACCAGCCTATGTATGCCTGCCAGATCTCCGTATCCACTCATGGACCCATGGGCGCCGTAACACTTGCCAGTCCCGATGGAAGGTTAAGCGGTACTACCTTTTCCGATGGTTCGGTATCAGCTTATCCTGGTACTGATAAAAACGGGCCCTACGCCCTGTTTAACTCGGCAACCTGCTGGAACCATGCTCAATCGCAGAATTCTCAGCTCAATATGAAAATACATCCTTCGGTAGTGAAAGGCCGTGAAGGATCGCGGAAATTCCTGGAATTGATTCGTGCATACTTGAGAAAAGGAGGTTTCCACGTACAATTCAACATCGTCGACTCCCGCATGCTCAAACAGGCCCAGGCAGAGCCCGATAAATTCAGGAGTTTGCTGGTCCGTGTGGCTGGTTTTACCCAATACTGGGTTGAACTTGGCAAACAGATCCAGGATGAAGTTATTGCCAGGACTGAATATGAAGAGGTTTGAAAGAATATCGAATATCGATCAACAAATTATGAATGTGGAATAAATGATTGACTGATTGACTGATTGACTGATTGACGGATTGACGGATTGACGGATTGACTGATTGACTGATTGACTGATGGTTTGACGGATTGACGGATGGATGCATTGGTGTATTGATTGATTGACGGATTGATTGAATGATTGATTGACGGATTGATTGAATGATTGATTGACGGATTGATTGAATGATTGATTGACGGATTGATTGAATGATGGATTGATTGATGGATTGATTGATGGATTGATTGATGGATTGATTGATGGATTGATTGATGGATTGATTGATTGATGGATTGATTGATTGACGGATTGATTGATTGACGGATTGATTGATTGATGGATTGATTGATGGATTGATT
>CAISJJ010000178.1 GCA_903885595.1 uncultured Bacteroidales bacterium | reverse complement strand
TACCGGCCGGTTGAATGGCGATCCGCCGGGAGTTATGACCATAGCTGAAAAAGGAATTTTCAATGGCGGTGGGTCCCAGACCACCAGTGACGGCCGATGGGGAGATTACAGTGCCATGGCTGCTGATCCTGCTGAAATTGGAAAGTTCTGGTACACCCAGGAGTATTATGCTACTACTTCAAGTACAAACTGGAAGACAAGGATCGGATCATTCTCCCTGGGCAATGTAACCATACCCGCAACCAGGACCGTTCAGAATGCCACAATACCCGTCGGACAAACCAGGTGTTACAATGCCACCCAGATCATTTCTGTTGCCGGAAACGGAACAACGTTTATTGTTCAACCCGGAGGAAGCGCAACCATGATTTCCGGACAGGTCATTCAATATTTGCCTGGTGCGAAAGTTGAACCCGGAGGATTTATGTGGGGATATATTGCACCCGGTGGCCCCTGGTGCCAGACTCCATCAATTCCATCAGTTGCTATGTCTGACGATCAAATACCCAAGAGAATAGTACAATCATACTTCAAAGTCTACCCGAATCCAACCACCGGCAACTTCATACTTGAGTTAACCGGGGAATCACTTGTTGACAAGGTACAGGTGGATATCCATGGAATTTGGGGAGAAAAATTGCTTTCCAAAGTCCTAAGTGGAGAACGCAAACACGAGTTCTCGCTATCTGATAGGCCCACAGGTGTCTATTTCATTCGTGTGATATCCGGTGATAAAGCTGAAACTTTTAAGATCATTAAACAGTAATGTCAATCCAGTAAAGCACTTATAAACAATTTACATTCCAGATAGATGATTTTCCCGGGTGTAATTGGTCTACAGTGGAATTTTTCCAGCCATCTGTTTAGACCAAGTATATATTACTTATAGGCTATTGACAGCCTTCCTTTTCTCCTTATATTCAATGTCCTCATTATCAACACCAAAGCGTTATGGTATTGCCATTACAAATGGCATGCGTGCCTCTTCACTATCAAGTCATTACTTAATTTCGATTACAAGGAACAATTATCAACATATTATTGATTAAACACCAAAGATTATGAAAAAACATTTACTTTTTTGCCTTATAGTGGCTGCCCTATTAACTGTGAGTATTAACATTTCTGCACAGTTTGGGATTAACACAGATGGCAGCCACCCAGACCCTTCCGCAATGCTGGATGTCAAAGCAACAAATCGCGGATTGTTGATTCCACGCATTACAACGGCATCCCGCAACGAAATCCCTTCACCCGCTACCGGTCTGTTAATCTATAATACGACGTCAAACCGATTTGACTTCTACAATGGCAGCATCTGGTATCAATTAGAAACTTCCTTTATTACCGCAACAATTGGAAACCTCAATCCGGGAGGAGGCAGTTCAATAAATACTTTACCCAATGTACCTCCTGAAAATTCTGCTATGTTGGACGTAAATAATACATCAAGGGGCGTTTTGATACCAAGGACAACACCAGAATTAATCACAACCCCTGCTACCGGATTAATAATTTATAACGCCACTACAAATCTTCTGAATTATTATGATGGTTCCCAATGGATAGCGCTATGCGCCATTTCAACAGGAATTACAGGGACTGTTGGAAGTCAGGCCTCAGTGGGTATGGCCATGAAAACAGACAACTCAACACCTCACCATTCTGCAATGCTCGATGTATCTGCAGCAGATAAAGGGGTTTTAATCCCAAGGCTTACAAATACACAGCGGGATGCGATACTGCCTGTTACGGGACTTGTCATTTATAATATTTCAACAAACAAAATAGAGTTTTATAATGGTTCAGGATGGTACCAACTGATATCAAATATGCTTGCATCCCCAACTGAAGGAATCCATGTTCCATCTATTACCCAAATCATATGGAAATGGAATAACGTGACCGGAGCCACAGGTTACAAGTGGAGCTCCACTAATAACTACGCTTCCGCTACAGACATGATGACAAGTACATCAAAAACAGAAACCGGATTAACCTGTAACACCCCTTACACAAGCTATGCCTGGGCATATATGAGCTGCGGGTATTCAACACCGGTAGCAATGACCCAAACAACCTCCGCTTGTTATTCTTTTTGCGGTTCTTCCATCACAATTAACCATGTGGCAGGAGCCGTAGCACCTGTTAATAAAACGGTTACTTACGGCACTGTTACGGATATCCTCGGTGAAAACTCAAAATGCTGGATTACAAGCAATCTTGGTTCTGACCATCAGGCAATCGCTGTAAGCGATGCTACCGAACCCTCTGCAGGCTGGTACTGGCAGTTTAACCGTATGCAGGGGTACAAGCATGATGGAACAACCCGCACGCCCAATAGCGCCTGGATTACCAGTATCACGGAAAGTTCTGACTGGACAACTGCCAATGACCCGTGTCGCATTGAGCTTGGTGGTGGCTGGCATGTCCCCATGAGTTCAGAATGGATCAATGTGGATGCAGGTGGAAACTGGACTAACTGGAACGGTCCATGGGAATCTGGTTTGAAGCTCCATGCCGCCGGGGCGCTTAATTACACCAATGGCGGACTGGGCAACCGAGGCTCAGGTGGTTTCTATTATGGCTCCAGACAGGGAAACCAGTACGGTGCCTGGCGTCTTGAGTTCCATAGTTATAGCTGCTATACAGGCAACGACTATTTCAAGGCAACCGGCATGTCGCTGCGCTGCATAAAAGAAGGAACCGGCGCATTCTACATAGGCCAAAGCACTGAAGGTGGCATTGTTTTCTATCTTGATGCCACAGGCCAGCACGGACTTGTTTGTGCCACCAGCGATGTAATCGCAGGAGCCACTTGGGGCTGTCCCGGAACATCAATTTCGACATCTGCAGCCATTGGTACGGGGCAAGCAAATACGACCGCTATTGTAAATGGATGCAGCACGACAGGAATTGCAGCCCGTTTATGCGACCAATACTCAGTAACAATTGATGGAATTACCTACGATGACTGGTTTTTGCCATCGAAAGATGAGCTAAACCTGATATATCTTCAAAAGAGTATGATGGCCACTTTTGGCAATTACACCTATTGGAGCTCATCACAATATAATGCCAACAACTCCTGGAGCCAGAGTTTCCTGAATGGCAGTCAGGTATACAATAACAAGGGCATTTCATCAATCTATGTGCGTGCTATCCGGGCTTTTTAAAAATTTCATCATATAATTTGAAACATTATGAAATCAATATCTTACATCCCGGACAAAACTATTCTCATGGTCTGCTTTGCAACGATCATGTCTCTTTTTCTGCCACCATGTCATGCCAAGGCTGATAACGTGATTACCACGGGCACTACCCTCAAGGTCGCATCAGGAACAACCCTTGTCTCTGTCGATAACCTCGTTATAAAAAGCGG
>CAISJJ010000177.1 GCA_903885595.1 uncultured Bacteroidales bacterium | reverse complement strand
TGGAATCTTATAAATCGTGACAATGTCGAAAGAATTGAAATTCTGAAGGGACCAGGATCTGCAAAATATGGCAGCAGCGCCATGGGAGGCGTGATCAACATTCACACAAAACAGCCTGCGAAGCTTGTTTCCGGAGTGGCAACTCTCGATTACGGAACCTTTAATACAGCTGGTTTTCGCTATCAGCTTGCCGGACGACTCAAACCCGAAAATGCCGCGAAGGGATTTTACTATGGACTGAATGGCTTTTACAGGAGAAGCGACGGCTATAATCCAGAAATACCTCAATACCTTGAAAAAAGCGATACGTTTTATGTGAATAATTATCTGCGGGAAGCAGCCATCGGTGCTAAATTCGGTTACCAGTTCAATTCGCTGAACACAATTGAAGCCAGCGCCAATTTTTTCAATGACAAACGTGGTCGCGGGGTTGAAATCTATGAAGTGGACGGAGCCTTTGAACAACATGATACCTGGCAGGCAAATGTACGGTATAAGGGAGGGAAAGGATCGTTTCGCTGGACAGTGATGGCCTATAACCAGGATGAACATTTTGAGCGGTTGAATGAATATATGAAAGAGACAGAATACAGTCTCTATCTGGTCAAATCAAACAGGATTGATCGCGGAGCCAGCGTTAATGCAGTGATGCCATCAGGCAGGGCGCATGTATTTACTGCCGGGCTCGATTACCAGTTTGGCAGCGTAAATGGCCAGGATATTTATTATACCTCAACCGATGTGATTTCCAATGCCGGCAAGATGGACACATGGGCTGTGTATGCGCAGGATGAGATCAGCCTGCTCGATAACAAACTTCAGATCAACCTGGGCCTCCGGCTGAATACGGCCGTTTTCCACGATGGAAGTTTTAAGATTGAAGATCCATCCTATGCAATCCATTATCTTGTTGATTATCAGGATAGTTTATTTCCACGAAATCAGTGGTTTCAGGCCGATCCGAAAATATCGGTCCAGTACCGGTTCACCACACAATCGCGCATTTATGTTTCTGTTGCCCAAGGCTTTCGCGCACCAAATCTTGATGATCTGTGCAGGACAGGCAAAATATCGAATGGCTTTAAAGTTGCAAATCCAGCCCTGAGACCTGAGGTGCTCGACAACTTTGAAGTGGGTGCCGACCTCCTCCTGTTTAAAAAACTACACCTGGCTGCTTCATTGTATCATTCGATTGGCAGGGATTTTATGTATTATGTGAGTACCGGCGATTCGGTGAACATGGGGTACAAACGCACGCCGGTATTCATGAAACAGAATATAAGCAGGGTCGACATAACAGGATTTGAGTTAGATATGGATATTGACCCGGTAAAGTGGCTGTCAGTATTCGCAAATTACACCTTCAACCATTCGGTGATCAGCAGTTTTACCTCAAATGACACGGCTGCCGACGGGGATCTGAATGGCAAATACCTCACCGATGTTCCTATGAACAAGGCTTCAGCAGGGATCACCATAAAAAATAAAATTGTGAATGTAAACTTACTATGGAAATACACCGGTGAGCGCTATATCAATGATGTTAACGAGCTGGATCCCTATCTTCTGACTACAAAGTATCCTGCTTATCAAACGGTTGGCATCAAACTTTGGCATCAGTTTTTCAATCATCTGACCACTGCTTTAAACTTTGACAATATCTTTGATGCCCGGTTCATTGATGACCATCCGCAGCAAAGTCCCGGGAGAATGTTCACACTGGAGGTCACCGCAACTTTTTAACAACGC
>CAISJJ010000176.1 GCA_903885595.1 uncultured Bacteroidales bacterium | reverse complement strand
TTCAATAATATGCACACGGTCAAGAACTTTCGGGCTAAAAAACTTCGTGGTTTCATCAATATTTACGGTACCACAAAAACGAAGGGATGAAGGAAGCTGAATCTGGTGGAAGTCTCTGTATGGATCATCAATACGGCAGAGATTTCTATCGAAGAATATTATCTGTCGATCCTCCATGGGTGCTTGAAGCAGAACAAGAAAATCTGCAAAGTATTGTTCGACATAAGATAAATTCATCTCATCCAAACAACAGATGTAAACGCCATTTTCAGGTTCAAGCGACTCCCTGTGTGAAGCGACGAGGAATTGGTAGAAACCACTACTTGATGGTTGAAAACGCCCGTCAAGAGCATTGAAATATCCTGTCAATTCCTGGCTGTCCAGCCAGCCTGGCTTAACTGATATGGAAAGATAACGCATTTTCCCTTCAGCACTACCATGTAAAGCTTGAGAATAAAATCGCGGAAGTGATGACTTACCGATACCGCTTGGGCCTGTCAATATATTGAAATTCTCGGATTTGGTACAAACATGGAAGTTTCTTAGATCTTTTTCATTATACGAAAATCCGGAACCATTAACCCATTTTATCCAGTAATCCATAAATTCCGATTCTGATAACGACTTTGGAATTCCATGGAAAGGTAAATAAGGACAAATATTGATGGTTTCAGTTAACTCTTGTTTCTTTTCTGTCAGTACAATTTCATCTGATTTATCCACCGTTGTGCGAAATCCCATTTCTTGGAGAATCGGCATTAAGCCGATCAACTGGGCAACTATTTCATCACGATTTTGATTTTGTTTACCTACAAGGTTGGAAAAATACTCCTGTTTTCCTATAAATTCTTTTTCTTTTTTTAATATTTCATCTTCTCTTTGCCGAAATAATTCATCAAGCTCAGTTTTTTTATTATTTAGAGTACGTTCATATTCTCGAAATTTCTCTTTTTTTTCTGTCTCGATTAGCGATTGAAGGGCATTAAAGGATTTATCTAAATCCGAAAGCTCCTTCTTTTTTTGAAATATCTTTTCATTTGCTTGGCGATCAAGGTCTTTTCTATTCTCCTCTACATAATAATCGGCTCGATCTTTAATCCGATCCTGAAGTAACGCCTTTAATTTCTCTTCTTCGAGCAAAGTGTCAAGCAATTCACGAATGATTTTTTCCTTTTCCTCAACTTTATTGGCAATTTCCAGAATGCGATCTTTATTCTTGTGAACCCTGTCAAGACCTGGATCTGCACGGTGTATCTCATCAACCAGCCTGGTAAGAGCTTGTTTATCGGCCCGCGACCATTTCAACTCCTTTACAACTTCACTAACTACCATTTTGTCAGATCGCAGATCAATTTTTTTTCCAATGTCAGTCGATAGTACTCTTTCAAGTCTATCCTTTGGTATAAAGGTATATTCAATTTCAATTTGGTTTCGTTCATGAGTTTCAGTGTAAATTATCATTGGAACAACACGTGGTTGAGCTATGTTAATAAACTCCTGATATTTCATCTTTCGTAAGGGATGACCTCCCCAGCAGGGAGAAAGATTAAGATAAACGGCAATCTTTTCATCTTTAATCGGTTCTATTCCCGTTGCTGTGAAGGGGCCAATTATTAATGTACCAAATCTGCAAAAGACAGCCCCATTTCGAATTGGATGATTACATCTTAGCCGTCCGGTCTCAACAAGAGATGTTGGAGAAAGTGAGGCATCCGTTCCTACGATTTCAGCAATATAACTTTCAGCTCCTGTTACAGTTCCCAAAGAAACCTGAAAAAAATCTTTATTGGGATCAGACTCGTCAAAACCTTTGGCTAACTCTATCTCAACAGAAATAATTCTTCCGAGAGTGGTGTAGCCCAAGTCTTCATTTCTCACTTTCCACCAAACTCTACCCCTGTTATGGAATTCTGATGGTTCTATTTCGTCGCCTGATATATCCGCTATAGGTTTCAGCGTACAGAAATTCCCAGTTGCTGTTGGCCAATAAGACTCATGTACTACTGCAATAATTCTATCACCAATATCCATAATTTATTCCTAAAAACAAGTTATTGAGAGAAAATGAGGGTGGCGACTGCTTTTCAAGTTTATTGACATGAGAGATTGTGAAATAAACTCATCAGCGTTTCAATCCCACACTTTATAAAATTCCAATCCAATTAGTTCAAATAAAAAACACCTTCATATGTAATCTGGATGATTTCATTTATTGACGATTTTTGCACATTGACACGGGTCACCTCTCCTGCATAACAGTGTGATGATTTTGTCAGTATCAATTAGACCAGATTTCATTCCGGTGTCAACTTCAAATCTTGAACTGCGGTTCATTTATTCACCTGGTTGGTATATTTGACCCAAGATTTTACCGGTGGGGTGTAAAATCAAAAATTTGATACTTAAGATTTTCTGTAATCTCTTAATTATTTTCAGTATTTCTTCATATATGGCTTAGCCAATACGGTGTCATACATAAGAACATTTTATAACACACTGGTATATTAA
>CAISJJ010000175.1 GCA_903885595.1 uncultured Bacteroidales bacterium | reverse complement strand
TGAGGATGTTAACAAAAAATTGCCTGATTTTATTCAGCTTGCATACGACGGTTTGGAGGTAGTGATTTGAGAATTTGAGAATTTGAGAATTTGAGAATTTGAGAATTTGAGAATTTGAGGATGTGGAAATTTGGAAATTTGGAAATTTGAGAATTTGGGAATTTGAGGATGTGGGGATTTGGGAATTTGGGAATTTGGGGATTTGAGGATGTGGGGATTTGGGAATTTGGGAATTTGGGGATTTGAGAATTTGGGAATTTGGGGATTTGGGAATTTGGGAATTTGGGGATTTGGGGATTTGAGGATTTGAAAAAATGGCGAGGGGTTAATTGGTAATCTTTTTTTTGCTCCATAGGAGCAAAATATTGGTAGAAAAAATGATCCGTGATATATTTTCCGCTCCGTAGGTGCGGAAAGAATGCATGATAAAATTGAAAATCGGACATGATCATTGACATAATTACGTTGTTTCCGGAGATGTTCGAGGGCGCGTTCAGTTATTCCATTCTGAAACGGGCTCAAACCAAGGGATTGGTGACCATTCAACTGCACAACCTCCGGGCCTGGTCTTCAAATAAACATAAAACTGTTGATGATTATCCCTATGGTGGTGGCGCGGGCATGGTGATGATGGTTGAGCCCGTTGTCAAATGCATCGAAGAATTAGCATCCAAGACAGCCTATGATGAGATAATTTATCTCAGTCCGGACGGGGTGCTGTTAAACCAAAAAATTGCGAATCAGCTGTCAATCAAGCCGAACCTGCTCATTCTCTGCGGACATTATAAAGGAATTGACGAACGGATCAGAACCAACTTTATTACCCGTGAAATATCCATTGGCGATTATGTGCTTTCCGGTGGTGAAATGGCTGCAGTTGTGCTTACCGATGCCGTTGTGAGGATCATTCCGGGGGTGCTCAATGATGAAACTTCGGCCCTTTCCGATTCATATCAGGACAATTTACTCTCTCCTCCGGTTTATACGCGCCCGGGAGATTTCAGAGGGTTAAAGGTTCCTGACATCCTGTTATCAGGCAATGACAGGGAAATTGCAAAGTGGCGTTATGAGCAATCCGTTGAGCGCACAAGAGAGCGAAGACCAGGGCTTCTCAATGATGATTGCAGGCAACATGAATGAATCCGGCCAATTTCACATTAAAACCCTGGCCAGAGTTCATCATATCAAGGATTATTGGTATTATTTTGAATAACTTCCCGCAACAACTGTAACCCTAACCGATTTATAGGCAGGAGTTCCACAACTTTTGCACGTATTGCTAATGGGGATCAGAACGTTGGTTTCAGGAAAATAGGCAGCAACGCAACTTCTACGTATTTTATATGGAATGGCAAAGTAGCCCTCCAGTTTCCGTACTTTGTTTTCGTAATGACTGGTGATGTCCACCAGCTGCCCCGGGGCAATCTTCCTGGCATCCATATCCTCACTGTTCATGAAAAGAATGCGCCGCTCATTGCGAATGCCACGATACCGGTCATTCAGGCCAAAAATTGAAGTATTAAACTGATCGTGACTCCGGATAGTCATCAACATAAGTTCACCTTGGCCGGGAACAGCCATTTCCAGTTGATGGTTGCTGAACTGCGCTTTCCCATCGCTGGTATTAAAAATACCCTTTCGCAGAGGGTTTTCAATATAAAAGCCATTTTTTGCAACAGGAGGCTCATTCAGCTCCCTGAAAGCCGGAATAATTTTAGACATGGCCGATGTGATGAATTGATAATCATGCCCGAACCTTTTCCAGTCAATCCCGTGATGATCACCCAGCACAGCCCTGGCCATTTCGGAGATGATCGATATTTCGCTTTTCATGTTCGGGGAGGCCGGGTGAAGACAACCAGCGGAAAAGCCTACCCTGCCCAGGGCATCTTCAATGGTCACTGATTGATTAACACCATGGTAAATATCCTCATCCGATCTTGACAAACATGGCAGGATCAATGCTTGTCTCCCTGTCACAAGATGACTCCTGTTAAGCTTTGTTGAGATCATTACTGTAAGCCGGCAGTGCTTTAAGGCGCGTTCGGTATAGTCTGTATCAGGGGCGGCTGAAGCAAGATTCCCCCCGAGCGAAACAAGCACTTTCGATTGTCCTTCTGCCATGGATCTTATCGCAGGAATGACACCCATTCCCGGTGTTCGTGGGACAGGGAAGGAGAAGTGCTGTTCCAGCGCTTCCAAAAATGAAACAGGCATATTTTCTCCAATCCCCGCTGTACGGATGCCCTGGATGTTGCTATGACCCCTCACCGGGCATACGCCGGCTCCCGGTTTTCCTATATTTCCCCGTAATAAAAGCAGGTTAATGATTTCCCTTACTGTTTCCACTGCGTTCTGATGATGTGTAATGCCCAGGCACCAGCAGACAATGACATTTTTTGCATTCAGATAGATATTTGCAGCCTCGATCAGCTGATTTTTTTCAACCCCGCTGGCAGCAACCAATACATCCCACGGGGTATTTACGACGGTTTGCCTGAATGCATCGAATCCATTGGTTTGTTTCCTGATAAAGGCGGTATCAAGGATGCCTCCTTTATGTTCTTCTGCTTCCAGTGTGGCCTTTATCATACCCCGGATAAGGGCCATATCGCCATTGATGACTGGCTGCAGGAATAAATTCGCCAGTATGGATTGTTTTCCGAACCAGGATCCGGCTTCCTGCGGATCGGCAAAGCCCATCAGGCTTGCCTCGGGCATAGGATTGACCGCGACGATTTTACATCCTTTTCGTGCAGCCGATTGCAATGATTTCAGCATGCGGGGATGGTTAGATCCGGGATTATGACCGAAGATGAAAATGGCATCCGCTTTCGGAAAATCCCCGAGGGCGACACTGCTTTTTCCATATCCCAGGCTCATGGAGAGCGCTTCCCCCGAAGGTTCGTGGCAGAGATTGGCGCTGCTGGGGAGGTTATTTGTACCAAATGAACGGGCAAACAACTGATACATGAAAGCGGCTTCGTTTGATGTTCGTCCGGAGGCATAGAAAAGTGCTTCGTCGGGATGGCTGAGACTTTTCAACTCATCTGCAATTAACCGGAAAGCATCCTTCCAGGACACAGGCCGGTAATGAGTGGCATTTTCATCGAGTTTCATGGGATGTGACAGACGTCCCTGCTGCTCCAGCCAGTAACCCGATGTAAGCAGAAGATCCTCAACCGGCCATTTTCTGAAAAATTCCGGGGTAATGAGTTTGTTTGTCGCCTCAGAGCTGAGATTTTTTGCTCCGCTTTCGCAAAATTCGAAATGTGCCCGATGTTTATCCGGGTTTGGCCATGCACAACCCGGACACTGAAACCCATCCTCCTGGTTCAGATGAGCGATAATTTTCCGGCTGCGGCGAATCCCGACCTCTTTATACAAATAACTCAGTGACGATAGTACAGAGTCCATGCCCCCTGCAAAAGATTTTGGTTCATCATGATTTAATCCGATAATCGCAGCGGCTTCCTGTTCAAGATCTGCGGATTCAAGTGACCTAACCGACCTGATTATCTCCCTTCCAAGAGATTCCATTCCTGCCAGCCAGGAGATTCTCGCTTCACAATTACCTGATTCTTCGGACTTTAAAATGTATTTCAACAATCCAGCCGCCACCAACAGGCTAACCAAAGCTGGTAGTTGAAAATCAGGAATTTCATCATGTAATATTACGTTCCTAATCTTTCTATGAAGATCAACCAAAACAGGTAAATCGAGGGAGAAAAGTTTCTGGTTTTCCGGTAAAAAAAACCGGTTATTTTTTTTTCTGATTACGACCTCACGGAATTTCAATGAATCCCACACCATTGATCTTAATGTTTCACCATGCGATGCTACCAGCGTGAGCGCATCAGCCAGGGGGATGGGACCTTCTGCAAGAATCAAACATCGTAATGCCTCATCCAGGAATGAATTGCCCGTTTCAGGCTTTTTCAGTACCGTCAGCTTTTCACAGTCGTCATTGATCAATCCATTAAACGAAGCATCGAACAGTAAAGCACCAGCCAGGGCAAGTTTTGTAATTTGGGCAGGGACAGGAAACTCCTTTCCGGATATCGGATCAATCGTTAAAAGAATAAAATGTTCGGCGTAAGAAAGCGTCATGATCCGGCAGATTTAATCATTAAAGAGTGAGGATGCTTAAACCTTTCATGCGGTAATATCATGGGAATGCTTATTAACCATCCCGGCCATTCATCGGCCTGGGTTACCTTCCTGTTCATATGGGATGAATTTGGCCAAAGGTAGGCAAAACCTCTTTTATACTTTTTTCCTGCTTTCCCATTTTATTTCAAAAAAAATCAATATATTTGCAAACTTTTTAATGAGAAATTGATCTAATTACACGAAAGCCATGAACAAAGCGGGAATAATGAAATATGTCGAGGAGACCGTCATTCAGAAAAACAACCTACCTTCTTTCAAAGCAGGAGACACCATCACGGTTCATTACAAAATCAAGGAAGGAAATAAGGAGCGTATACAAACTTTCCAGGGCGTAGTTCTGCAACGTTCAGGAATGGGATTGAACGAAACCTTTACAGTAAGAAAGATTTCAGGAAATATTGGTGTTGAGCGAATTTTCCCCTGCACTTCCCCTTTCATAGACAAAATTGAGGTTAACAAGCGCGGTGTTGTCCGCAGGGCCCGTATTTTTTATCTTCGCGGGTTACAAGGCAAGAAGGCCCGTATCAAGGAAGAGCGCATTTAATGCACCAGGAATATTCTATAAAAAAACCCCGTCAAAAGCGGGGTTTTTTATTTAGTTCATCACCAGGTTGATGTATCCGGTTTCAGCAGTTGAGAGTACAGTGAGCGCTTTCGAGTAATTGAGCAAGTTACGGATCACCGATTCGCTGGGAGAAACTACTTGTCGTCTCCTTCGTTTTTCAGCGGAGGGTTCGTTTACCTTTGATTGGTAAGATGTCAAAGAATAAAATGTAGCGGTTCGCTTCATAGGCTGAATTTTTATTAGAAATTTTATTCATACCTAAAAAACGGGATATAATTCGCAATATTTTACATGTTTAAAAATATTTTATTTTTCAGCATGCGGGGGTATAAAATAACATTCCCCAATATTGGGCACAAGAAATTGTGCTCATAGGTGTGATGGAACGGTCACTAAATTTTGTATCCTCACCCTGTTTTTTACACCGTGAGGATGACATCTTTCTCTTTCACCAGTTTCCGAAGATTGATCAGCGCATAACGCATCCTTCCAAGAGCCGTATTGATGCTTACGTTGGTTGCCTCAGCTATGTCCTTGAAACTCATATCGCCATAATGCCGCATCACCAGCACCTCTTTTTGTTCTGTTGGCAGATAATCGATCAGTTTTTTGACATCCTGGTGGATCTGCTCCATGATCAGTTGTTCCTCAACCGACTCAACGGGAATCCTGACTTTATCAAAAATATCGTAATCATCGTTATTTTCGATGATCGGGATTCTTTTTGATTTACGGAAATAATCAATGATGAGGTTATGGGCAATTCGCATGACCCATTGAATAAATTTGCCCTCTTCTTTGTATTGTCCGGAGCGGAAGGTATTAATTACCTTGATAAAAGTATCCTGAAACAGGTCCTCGGCGAGTTCTTTATCCTTAACAACCATAAGGATATAAGCAAAAACGCGGTTCTTGTGACGACGAATGATTGTTTCAAGGGCGGATTCATCACCGGTCAGATATTTACCGATTAAATCCTGATCACTAATGACATGGGCTTGCATTGGGCCTCCTTTTTAAAGTAAAAAAGAGTAGAAGTCAAGTCGATAGTGTCCCTCCTATGTTATGCGCAATTTGTAAGATGTTGCGCTGATTATTACCTGATACGGGATTTTCCCTTATTTGGTTTCGGCAAAAATAAATAAAAAAATCCAAAAAGCAAGTTTTCTTTATAATTTTGCCAAAATCATTGCCGGAGCGAAGGAACTCATGAACGTGGATGCACTCGACCCCAGGGACTATATCATCATCAAAGGTGCGCGGGTCAACAATCTGAAAAATATTAATCTTGCGATACCCCGGAACAATTTCGTGGTGATTACGGGTTTGTCGGGTTCGGGAAAATCTTCCCTGGCCTTCGACACATTATATGCCGACGGACAGCGCCGGTATGTTGAAAGCCTTAGCGCTTATGCCAGACAGTTCCTTGGGCGTATGAGCAAGCCTGATGTAGATTACATTAAGGGAATTTCTCCGGCGGTTGCGATCGAACAAAAGGTAAATACTTCCAATCCACGGTCGACGGTAGGAACATCGACTGAAATATTCGAGTACCTGAAATTGCTCTTTGCCCGGATCGGAAAGACCTTCTCTCCTGTTTCGGGAAACCTGGTGCGACGGGATACAGTTACGCATGTAGTGGATCAGGTAATGATAATGGAGGAGGATATTAAGGTGAGCATTTTCGCTCCACTGGACATTACAACGAAAAACGGCGACCTCGAGGCGAAATGCAAAGTGCTGATGCAACAGGGATTCACAAGAGTAATGGTTGATGGGGAAATCATCCGGCTTGATGAAATACCAGGGCATAAAAAGAAGAATTTCAAGGAACTGTTTGTCCTGGTCGATCGCTTTGAGATCAACCACAGTGACGAGGATTTACCAAGCCGGATTGCAGATTCAGTGCAGACTGCATATTTTGAAAGTCATGGGTACTGCATTGTGGAGACCAACAAGAGTAAAAAAGACAGGATATACTATTCGAATCGTTTTGAGGCAGACGGGATGCTTTTTGAAGAGCCATCCGAAAACCTTTTCAGTTTCAACAATCCCTATGGCGCCTGCAAAACCTGTGAAGGCTTCGGAAGCGTGATCGGAATTGATGAAGACCTCGTAATTCCCAACAAACGGTTGTCGGTTTATGAAGATGCCATTGCTTGCTGGCGCGGGGAGAAGATGAGCGAATGGAAAAACGAGCTTCTTCTGGTGGCGTATAAATTCGATTTTCCGATTCACAAACCAATTTATGATCTTACCCCTGCCCAATATGAATTATTATGGACCGGAAACCAGCACTTTCACGGGTTGAATGAATTTTTCAAATACATTGAAACCCAGAATTACAAAGTTCAGTACCGGGTCATGATCTCGAGATACCGTGGCAAAACGAATTGTCCCGAATGCAAGGGTACCCGGCTTAGGAAAGATGCCTCCTATGTAAAGGTTGACGGAAAATCAATCAGTGACCTGGTACTCATGCCCATCTCTGAACTGACTCTGTTTTGCAGGAACCTGAAACTTTCTGATTATGAAGTTACCGTTTCGCGCCGGCTGCTGATTGAGATCAACAACCGGCTTGAAGTATTAAACGACGTCGGACTAGGTTATCTCACCCTCAACCGGTTGTCGGCCTCCCTTTCGGGTGGTGAATCGCAGCGCATCAACCTTTCAACCGCGCTTGGCAGCAACCTTGTAGGTTCCATGTATATCCTTGATGAGCCGAGCATCGGGCTTCATCCGCGAGATACCCAACGATTGATCAAAGTCCTGCTACGTTTACGTGATCTCGGAAATACGGTCATCGTTGTTGAGCATGACGAGGAGATTATCAGGGCAGCCGACCAGATCATAGATATCGGCCCGCTGGCCGGCCATCATGGGGGTGAGATTATTTTCCAGGGCGATTTCCGCACATTGAATGCTGATACCAAAAGTCTGACAGGCCAATATCTCAACCATATCCGCACCATTGAGATTCCGCTGAAACGGCGCAAATGGATGGAATTTATCGAAATAAAAGGAGCACGTGAGAACAACCTTAAAAATATTGATGTTAAAATTCCGCTCCACATATTTACCGTGATTACCGGGGTGAGCGGTTCGGGGAAAACCTCGCTGGTCAAACGGATATTGTTTCCGGCCCTTAAAAAAATCCATGGCGGATATGGTGAAAAGACCGGTAAATTTGACCGTCTTGATGGCGATTATGACCGGATTGGCTCGGTTGAGATGGTCGACCAGAATCCGATTGGCCGTTCCTCAAGATCAAATCCTGCTACATACATCAAGGCATTCGACGAGATCCGTGATCTTTTTGCTGATCAGCCACTTGCCAGGGTGCGCAATTACAAGCCCGGTTATTTTTCATTTAACATCGCCGGCGGACGCTGCGACGAATGTGAGGGTGAAGGGGTTGTGAAGATCGAAATGCAATTCATGGCCGATCTTTACCTTCCATGCGAGAATTGTCAGGGGAAACGCTTCAAGGATGAGGTGCTGGATGTAAAATACCATGAAAAATCAGTAGTCGACATTTTAAACATGACCGTTGATGAAGCAATGGAATTTTTCCAGCAGTCAACAAAGCCGTCGGTTCATGAAAAACACATACTCGCAAAGCTGAAACCTCTTCAGGATGTCGGATTAGGGTATCTGCGGATGGGGCAATCGTCGAGCACTTTGTCGGGTGGCGAAGCCCAGCGTATCAAACTCGCTTTTTTCCTGTCAAAAGGAGTCAGTGAAAAACCAACCTTGTTTATTTTCGATGAACCGACAACCGGACTTCATGTACACGACATTCACAAATTATTGATCGCATTTGAATCGCTGATCGCCAACGGGCACAGTATTTTGGTCATTGAGCACAACCAGGAGGTTATCAAATGCGCTGATTGGTTAATTGATCTCGGCAAGGAGGGTGGAGACGAAGGGGGGCATGTTGTGTTTGAGGGGACACCGGAGGAACTTGTTAAGGTGAATAATTCATATACAGGTTATTACCTGAAGGAGAATTTGAAGATTTGAAGATTTGGGGATTTGGGGATTTATGGATATGTGGATTTGGGGATATGGGGATTTGGGAATTTGAAGATTTGAAGATTTGGGGATTTATGGATATGTGGATTTGGGGATTTGGGGATTTGAAAATTTGGGTATTTGAAAATTTGGGTATTTGAGAATGCATTTTTTCGGTGCTCCATAGGAGCACAAATTTGGTAGATAAAAGGGATAATTCAAAATCCACCGCGCCGTAGGTGCGGAATATATAATCATTAACAACAGTCAATTGTCATGAAAAGTATAAACCCTGCAACAGGTGAAGTTATCCGGGAGTACCCGGAACATTCAGCAGAAGAGGTTGGGCAAATCATCCGGGATGTTCATACAACCTGGGAGTCCTGGAAGGAGTCAACCTTTGAATCGCGTTCGGAAATACTGAAAAAAGCAGCACAAATCCTTCGTGATAAAAAAGAACATTTTGCGCAGCTAATGACCCTTGAGATGGGCAAGTTGTTGCGGGAATCGATGGCCGAGGTTGAGAAATGTGCCTGGGTATGTGATTTCTATGCCGATCATGCGGCAGAATTGCTTCAGGATGAGATTATTGCCACGGATGCAAGCCGTAGTTTCGTGGCATTTCAACCGATTGGCATTGTCCTGGCAGTGATGCCCTGGAATTTTCCATTCTGGCAGGTTTTCCGCTTTGCCGCGCCAGCCCTAATGGCAGGGAATGCTGCAGTACTCAAACATGCCTCCAATGTCCCCGGGTGCGCACTCGCCATTGAGGAGATTTTCCGCGAAGCCGGTTTCCCGGTCAACATTTTCAGAACGCTTATGATCCCCTCCCCACTTGTTGAGGCTGTCATTGAAAATCCATTCATTGTTGCAGTCACACTCACCGGAAGTGAAACCGCCGGCAGTCATGTCGCCTCCCTGGCCGGGAAACACCTTAAGAAAACGGTTCTTGAACTGGGCGGCGCCGATCCGTTTATCGTTCTGGATGATGCCGATCTTGATGCAGCTGTTTCAACTGCAGTAACTGCCCGGATGCTCAACCAGGGTCAGAGTTGCATTGCAGCCAAAAGGTTTATCGTTATGAATTCTGTTGTCAAACAATTTGAAACGGCCCTGAAAGCTGCCTTTGAAGCGCTTTGTTATGGCGACCCAATGGTTCCTGGAACACAGGTTGGCCCTTTGGCCCGCCCCGACCTGGTTGATGAAATAGAACGGCAGGTTAATGAATCTGTTACAGCCGGGGCAAGGCTTGTCACCGGCGGGCGACGCCCCGACCGGAGAGGCTGTTACTTTGAACCAACCATCCTGGCCGATGTACAAAAAGGCATGCCGGTTTATTCACAGGAAACATTCGGACCTGTCGTTACATTAATCACGGTCCTGAATGAAGAGGAGGCCATCGGTATTGCCAACGATTCGGACTTCGGGCTTGGCGGCTGCGTATGGACCCAAGACGTGAAACGTGGAGAAGCGGTTGCCCGCAGGGTTGACTCCGGAGCAGTCTTTGTGAATGGAATGACCAAATCGGATCCACGGCTTCCCTTCGGAGGCATTAAAAAGTCGGGCTATGGACGAGAGCTGGCATCTTATGGCATCAAGGAGTTTGTCAACATAAAGACGATCTGGATTAAATAATCCACCCGGATAACGGAACAATCATGATAGAAATTCTCCGGAACAGATCGGATTTTATAAAAAACTCATTCAAACTGGTTGCAGGAACCGCAGTAGCCCAAGCCATTTCATTCCTGGTATCCCCCATTATTACGCGGTTATTTACACCTGCCGATTTCGGAACCTTCACGTTTATAATCTCTATAGTTGGCGGATTTGGCCTGATCGCCACGCTCCGTTACGAAATGGCCATTGTGCTGCCAAAAGAGGAGAAGAATGCGGTAAACCTTGTGTTTATATCTTTAAAAATCGCTTTCATGATATGCCTTGGGATTGCATCATGTGTATTTGCATACAATACCTGGTTCCTGAAATCCTCTTTGATTGATCCAGCCTATAAATCATGGCTATATGTCATTCCGGTCATGGTATTGCTGCTTGCTGCCGGGAATGTTTTTCAGCATTGGTTCAACAGGCAAAAAGAGTATAGAACGCTTGCATTTTCAAAAATCATCAACTCTGCAGGAAATAACCTGTTCACCCTTTGGCTGGGTTTTATCGGGTTGGGTGTTTGGGGCCTGTTAATAGGCAATTTTGTGGGACTCCTGCTTTTTAACCTGTTTTTCATCAGTGTGATCTTAAGACGGTATCGTGGACATTTCGGTCATTATGATGGTTCGGCCCACAAACCGCTGGCCTTGCAATACAGGGACCTACCCCTTGCAAATACGCCACAAATGCTTGTAGAGCTAGTTCAGTTATACGGTATAATTTTTCTTTTACAGGGATTTTATCCGGCAGAGGTTGTGGGGTGGTATTCGTTATCCCAGCGATTGCTCCAGGCGCCGATGTGGCTGATCGGAACTTCGCTAAGCCAGGTTTATTACAAGGATGCATCTGAACGATTCGCCCTGGATGGGAACATCACGAAAATGCTCTCAAAAACAATAATAATGTCAACCATGGTTGCCCTGCCGGTTCTGATCGTGATGCTGACCGTTGGTCCCTGGCTTATCGGGTTCATATTTGGTGAAGCCTGGCGTGAATCGGGCGAAATTGCCCGAATACTGGCCCCGTGGTTTTTCTTTGAATTTATCAGATATTCTGTTGCACAAACACCTTTGATAATTGGTAAAACCACACAAATGTTTTTTATTTCGGTGAGTGGCGCCGCACTAATGGTAATTGCACTGACTGTTGGCGCTACTTTTTTCAGCAACGCAAGAACTGGTTTTCTTATTTTGTCAGCGGTCCTGAGTTGTTATTCCATTGCTGTTATCTGGTGGACTATCAATTCTGTAAAAAAAGTCGTTCCTTATGAAAACAATTGATAAAACCGGCATACTTTCCCGGCTTTCCGACATGGAGCATGTTGTAATTGAACTTGGATGCGGGTCGGCAAAACAGGTTAAACATGCAATCGGAATTGATCAGATGGATTATGATGGTGTTGATATCGTATGCAACCTGGAAGAGGGTCTGCCCTTTTTACCTGACAATAGCGTAGATATTATTTATTCGTTTCATTTATTGGAGCATCTGCCTGATTTGGGTTTTTTTATGGCTGAAATTTTCAGGGTTCTGAAACCAGGCGGAAAAAAAACAGGGACAGTGCCTCATTTCTCCAATCCCTATTTTTACAGTGATTATACCCACAAAACCCCCTTCGGGCTCTATACATTCTGCTATTTCGCCCATGAAACCCCTTACCGGCGTAAAGTGCTTCATTATCAAAAAGATATTAACATCAGGATCGTCCGTCAGGAAATCATCTTTTATTCACCATTTAAATTCATAAACCTGTTTCGAAAAGTTTACGGGTTCGTTTTTAATGCCTCGGTTTTCATGCAGGAATTTTATGAAGGTAGCTTCAGTAAAGTATTGCCGGCCCACGAATTATCATTTGAACTGGAAAAACAATGACCACCAGCCAAAAGGAACAGGTTGCCAAACTGAGCATAATCATTGTCAACTTCAACTCGGGGGATTTGCTTAAAAACTGTCTCAGCAGCATTTGCCGCCATGTTAACGTTAATTTTGAAGTGATCGTTTATGACAATGCCTCCTCCGACACATCCATTTCCTGTCTGACATATGATCACCGAATCACCATCCTTCCCGGTAAAGAGAACCTGGGATTTGCCAGAGCAAATAATCTTGCGGCAGAAATAGCTACAGGAGAATTTCTGCATTTCCTCAATCCTGATATCCTGGTTAACCAGACCTTGTCTGCCGACTATCACGAAATTTTCCGGGCCGGAACGCCCTCGATTTATGTGACGAGTTTAACCGACACATCAGGGAACCTCCAAAAGAACAGGCATCTTGTTCCGCGAATCGGGAATCTTGCCAGGTATTTCGTGGGCTCGTCCAGAGTTGCATACTGGAATCTTGGGGCCAGCATCATTATTCATGCAGAGGCATTCAGGATGATGGGCGGATGGCCTGAAGATTATTTCATGTATGCTGAGGACCTCGATTTTTTCTACCGGTCTTTTAAAGCTGGAATTCCGGTTTACTACACGGATACCAGGCTCATTCATATCGGGAAAGGCGTGACCCACCAGATTTGGAGTGATGGGCAGCGAGCCTCCATCATCGAGCGATCGTTTAAAACATTTTATCGCAAATATCATGCATTGTGGGAATATTTTTTAATTCGTCCCATCCAGTTGTTGTATTTGCTTGCCAATGAACCCGGGTCATTTCCGTTGTATGCAAAAGTTTTTTTTCAAACATTCTTAAAAAAATAATCCTTGCGGGTACTTTTTTTAGCCGATATCAATTCCATCCACACACAAAGGTGGGCCATTGCGTTGAAAAACAGGGGTGCCCACATCGGGGTGTTCAGTCTTAACCCAGTTTATTCCGGCAATCCAGATTTGGATGGCATCCAGGTGTTTTGTCCTACTCATTTCAATAGGGACCTATCGCATAAAGGGCTGTTTGCAAAGTTGAAATACCTGACCCTGGTGACAGCAGTCAGAAGGTGTATCAGCAGTTTCATACCTGACATCGTTCATGCACATTACGCCTCGAGTTATGGTATTCTTGGCAGTTTAAGCCGGTTTCATCCATTTATTCTTTCGGTATGGGGAAGTGATGTTTTTGATTTCCCAAAACGTTCTTTTCTTACCCGGCTCCTGCTCCGGTATAATTTCAGGAACGCGGATCAGATCCTCTCTACCAGTCATGTCATGGCAAGGGAGATCGGAAAGTACTCCCGGAAAAAGATTCTGATCACTCCTTTTGGTATTGACACAACCCTGTTTAAGCCCAACAAAACCGGTCAACCTTCCATGTCGGATTCTATTATTATCGGGACAACAAAAGCGCTGGAGCCCGAATATGGTATTGAATATCTGATCAGGGCATTCGGGCATCTGCATGAGAAGCACCCTGACCTGTCATTGAAATTGGTCATTGCAGGCGGTGGAAGTCTGGAACAGGACCTGAGAAACCTGGTGGTCTCCCTGAAACTGGAGAAAGAGGTGATTTTTGCGGGTAAAATTCCACATGATGCCATCCCGGCCTTCCTCAACCAACTTGATATCTATGCGGCGCTTTCCATCAGTGAGAGTTTTGGTGTTTCAATCATTGAAGCCTCCGCATGTGAATTGCCAGTTGTGGTGAGCAGTGCCGGGGGGTTAAAGGAGGTTGTTGAAGACGGGGTTACCGGACTTTTAGTTAAACCGGAAAACCCAAGAGAGACCATGACAGCCCTGGAAAAATTATTGATTAATGAGGATTTAAGAAGGGAAATGGGCAGAAATGGGCGGAAGCGGGTAGAAAAAATTTACAACTGGACAGACAATGTTGACGAAATGTTAAAAATCTATCAACATTTTTTATAACTTTGCACCCTTAAATTTTGGCGGGGTAGCTCAGTTGGTTAGAGCGTCGGATTCATAACCCGGAGGTCTCGAGTTCAAATCTCGATCCCGCTACCAGAACAAATGCAAAGTGCAAAGTGTAAAGTAATTTTCACTTTGCATTTTTCGTTTTGGCCTTTACACTTTGGGTGGCTTAAATGCCTTGACTTCGGCCCCTGATGCAACAGCCCTGCAAAGATGGAGGCGGACTGCAACGAAGGCTCAGTCGAAAGTATCGGTTCTGAGGATGAATTCATGCTCTTCCCTAACCCTGCTGATAAAACCGTAACGATTTTAGGGGAAACACTTTGCCGTAAAATTCATTCTTTGGTTGATGCAGCAGATTTACCCATTCCTACCAGCCTTCCGATGATTACCGCAATATAAAAAGTGCCAAAGATTGTTTCAAATATTGCGAGCAGGCGGGGAATCTTCATCAACGGCTGTATGTCTCCGAACCCGGTGGTGGTGAGGGCGATAAAACTGTAATACATCAGGTCGAACTGGATGTTTCCGCTATCATTGGGGGGCAGGAAAAATGCCTGGGGATTATTCATTGTGTAATAGCAATAATAATTACTGAATGCCAGCCCAACCAGCAGGTAGATACTTATTGCATTTCCGATTTCAGTTAATGACAATGGCTGTACCTTCATCAGGTAATAAAACAGTATCAGCGCAAAAGTCCCGTAAAAAAAACTATTTCTCAGGAATTTAATTCCAACATACACCTCACTTTTATAGGACAGCGACAACATTTCAAGAACAACAGATAAAGCCACCATTGTCAACACATACCAAAAAATATACTTGTGGGTAAACATTACCGATAGCGCTCCTATCATGGTTCCCAATACCAGCAGTGATCCGGCAATCCTTCCACCATCACTGTCATCCAGAAAAGGATTGATAAAAATGATGATCACCAGTGAAAAAAGAAATGCTGAACTTTTAAGGAATTCATTATAACGATGTATGGGTTTATCGTTGCTCATTTCGCTCATTATTTTAAAAATTTCTCTAATATACAAATGAAAATTTATTCCCTGATCACTGTTAACAAAAATGAATCTTTTTTTACTGAGCGTATTAATGTCAGAAGACAGTTGCAATGAATATTGAAATTTCGGTTATATTGCGTGAAAATTTCGTCTGCACAGGGCGCAGGGGACTGGGCACAGGGCAAGGGACGCTGACGCTATAAGGGATTTCAGGTCTGTTACAAAACTTCAAATATTTAATAACTAATGGTCGAAGAGCATACTTTTCAAAGAAGATTGAACCTTTTTGATTCGACGGCTATTGTCGTGGGGTCGATGATCGGATCAGGGATATTCATTGTGAGCGCTGACATTGCGCGAATGGTCGGGTCACCGGGTTGGCTTATGGCCGTTTGGATTATAACTGGTTTCATGACAATTTTTGCTGCTTTAAGTTATGGTGAATTAGCCGGGATGTTTCCTAAAGCCGGTGGACAATATGTTTATCTTAAGGAAGCCTACAATCCCTTAACCGGATTTCTTTATGGCTGGACGCTGTTTCTTGTTATTCAAACCGGCACCATTGCGGCAGTTGCCATGGCATTTGCAAAATTTTCGGGGGTGCTTATCCCCTGGGTGTCTGAATCTGTGGTTTGGTACAACCTGAATTTCATCCAGGCTGGACCATTTGACATGGGGTTATTCACTATAAAACATTTTGACCTGGGGTTTGTGAAATTCGGCCCGGTACAGCTAATGGCAATCGGTTCCATCGCATTTCTGACCTGGATCAACACCAAGGGCATCCAGGAGGGGAAAAAGATCCAGAACGCATTTACTTCCGGCAAGTTTATATTATTAGTCCTGTTTATCTTCATTGGATTGGGATTTGCCGCAAATAGTTCGTCGATCAATAGTAACAGTGTGGTTTTCTGGTCTCCGGTAAAGGAGGGACCCGGCGGAGTGGATATTCCGCTTTCGGGCATGGCCCTGGTAGCCGCCATTGGCATGGCAATGGTCGGAAGTCTTTTTTCATCTGACGCCTGGAATAACATCACTTTTACCGCCGGTGAAGTGATAAATCCCAGAAAAAACATCCCGCTGAGCCTATTTTTAGGAACGCTTGCAGTAACCATCCTTTACCTTCTCGCCAACGTGGTGTACATCACGGTTCTTCCCGTTCGTGGTGATCCTGCCGGGACAGAGGTTGCAGCCAAAGGAATACAGTATGCGCTGAACGACCGGTTAGGAACGGCAGCAATGTCGGGAATCTTCGGCAATTATGCAGTACTGATTATGGCCGCCTTCATTGTGATTTCCACCTTCGGATGCAACAATGGACTAATCCTTTCAGGCGCAAGGGTTTACTATGCCATGGCAGCTGACCGTATATTTTTTAAGAAAGTCGGTACCCTCAATAAAAAAGGCGTTCCAGCAACCGGGCTGATTATCCAGGGTGTGTGGGCAGGATTGCTTTGTTTGTCGGGAACATACGGACAATTACTTGATTATGTAGTATTTGCGGTCCTAATATTTTATACGCTCACTATCTTCGGGCTGTTCCTGTTACGGAAAAACCGCCCCAAAATGGAGCGGCCGTATAAAGCTTTTGGATATCCTATTATTCCATTGATATACATGCTATTGGCAATTATCGTGATGACAATTCTGTTTATTTACAAGCCCGAATATACCTGGCCTGGACTTATCATCGTTATTCTTGGCATTCCCGTTTATTTTCTATGGAAGAGAAAGAAGGAATAGTGAATTTTGGATTTGGATTTAATTTATGACCAGGATCAGATATTTCAAGCAGATTTGGAAATGAGGATAAGGGTGTTGACGGGGATTTGGATATTCATAACTGCATTTTTATATGTACAGCTTGCTTTTGCGCAATGTAATGTATCAAATACCGTCTTTGGCAATGGTGAACAGATTAGCTATACTGTGTCCTACAACTGGGGACCGGTATGGGTTGATGCCGGTCTGGTAACATTCTCGGCAACAAATGAGCTCTACCTTGGAAAACCGGCATGGCATTTTAAAAGCACCGGGAAAACATTTACATCCTACGATCTCTTTTTTAAAGTGAGAGATTATTATGATTCATGGGTGGATCCTGAAGCATTTCATTCGCTTGATTTTCGCCGTTACGTTTATGAAGGAGGTTATACTTTGCTTAACACGCTAAAGTTTGATTATTCCGGACAAAAAATCATCTGCAATACAAAAACCATGAACAATCCCCAGCGGACCGACACGCTGCGGATGAGGCCATGCACATTCGACATGCTGTCGGCAATCTATTATACGCGAACCCTTGATTTTAAAGACATGCGTCCCGACTCAAAAAGGCAGGTAACCGTCCTGATTGATGACGCATATTATGATATTTTCATCCGCTATATTGGAAAAGAAATCGTAGAAAATCCAAACGGGAAACGTTATAATTGCATCAAATTTGCGGCAAAAATGGTGCAGGGAACGATTTTCAGGGGCAATGAGGATGTACTTGTCTGGGTCACTGACGATGCGAATAAAGTCCCGGTGTATATTGAAGCCAAAATCATCGTGGGAACCGTAAAAGCTTACATGAAAGAAGCCAAAGGATTAAGAAATCAGTAAATCACCGCACCCGCTCGGGGGGGGTAAAATAGAATAGTTTATGAAACTTATTGCTGACAGTGGTTCAACCAAAACAACCTGGATTTTATTGGAAAATGATAAGGTAAAAAACACAATCATGACCGGGGGGCTGAACCCATATTTTCACAATTCTGAAAGTGTTGAAGCCGTGCTCAGGGCTGACCTGATCCCGTTTCTTGTGGAAGATAATATCAGCGAAATTCATTTTTATGGTGCGGGGTGTTCAACCGAATACAACAACAATATCATCAGGGATGCCATCATGCTTTTTTTCAGGAAAGCAGAGGTATCCATACACCATGATATACTGGGCGCTGCGCGGGCATTGTTTGGAAACGGGCAGGGGATTGCCTGTATATTGGGGACGGGTTGCAATTCCTGTTATTTTGATGGAGTAGTTCCCCACTCAAAGATTGATTCACTGGGGTATCTTTTTGGGGATGAAGGCGCGGGGTCCTACCTCGGTAAACTTTTCATGGAAGCATATTTAAAAAAGGAACTTCCCGGCGATCTGCGTGAATTATTTGACAAACAATTTGGGTTTACACTCGGCGATATTCTTAATTCACTTTACAACAAACCCTCACCCAACAGGTTCCTTGCATCGTTCAGCCTGTTCCTGAGCCCAAACAGGGAACATCCTTTTGTCAAGGGGCTGCTGGAGAAATCATTCCAGGATTTCTTTAATGCCCACATTAAGAGATACGATGGTTATCAATCGCAACCGGTAGGCTTTATTGGCTCTATCGCCTCTATTTACCGTGAAATTCTTACGGAAGTTGCCAGAAAGGAGCAGGTGATCATCACGAGAATACTTTCTTCACCAGGTGAAGGGCTTATTGAATATCATACGAATCATTAACCTGCAGGAGCTGTAAGGAAAAGAGACCTGGACCGAAAAAAATAACATACTCCTGAAGTGAACAGATTCCCTTAAGAATAGCATCAGCCAACAAAAGGCAGTAATTCAGGCATTGAAAGGATCTCTCGGATATTGTCCGGATGAAACCACCGGTATGCGGGATCTTTTCTGAACCAGGTCAGTTGTCGTTTTGCATAGCGCCGGCTGTTGGTTTTTATCTTTTCTATCGCATGTCCGAATGTCGCAAAACCGTCCAGATAATCAAACAACTCTTTATAACCTACGGTATTCAATGCATTCAGATGCCTTAAAGGATAGAGTTTTTCTGCTTCTCCAACCAACCCAGCAGTAATCATTGTATCGACCCTGTTGTTGATCCTTTGGTTTAAAATTTCGCGCGGGAGGTTAATCCCGATTTTAACAATCCTGAATGGGCGGTTTTTCGGTTTATTGGTGCGAAGCGTTGAATAAGACTTCCCGGTTGACCGATAGATCTCGAGAGCTCTGATTAACCTGGCCGGATTGGCCAGATCAACCTGTTGTGCATACTCCGGATCAACCTGTTTCAATTCATCCTGTAATACGGAAATACCCGACCGGTCAAGGCTTTCCTTTAGTTGCAACCTGATCGCAGGATCGGGATCTGGCAAAAGATCAATACCGTGGCAAACAGCATTGATGTACATCCCGGAGCCTCCGACCATCAGCACGACTGGATGGTTAAGAAAAAGCTTGTCAAGTAATGAGAGAACATCTGATTCAAACCTTGAAACGTTATAGCTTTCCTGTACCGATAACTGATGAACAAAATGATGGGGTATTGCAACCAGGTCATCACCGGAAGGGGCTGCGGTCCCTATATTCATTTCCCGGTAAAATTGCCGTGAGTCGGCAGAGATGATGTGGGTGTTGAGAAGCCGGGCAATCTGTATACCAAGCGACGTTTTTCCAACAGCGGTAGGTCCGGCTATTACCAGCAGCAACCGCTCATCAATAGTCATCGGTGTCTTGATCATAGCCCGATAATCGTTTATCAAGGCTCTCAATATCCTCGTAATCCTCTATGTGCTCCAGCTTATCCTCCTCATCGGCATCATGATGCCCACCATAGGTGTAATCGTCATTTCCTTCACCATGCGGCTCATGCATGTCGAAGGCAGGTTCCTCCTCTTCCGTTACTTCGCTAAAACCTTCCAATTCAGTTTCAATTTCAGCAAGTTCATGCTCATCTTCAACGATGTCATCGAATTTTGCAAGTTCTTCTATTTTCGGCAACGGAACCTTTGGAACAACCATTTTCGGAATGATTACCTTTGGGGCAACGGGGGCATTAAGAACTGCTGCCGGTTGCTCGGTCTTTTTTGGTAATTCTGCAATCCGTTTGATGCATCTCGGGTAAGAAGGGATTCCGTCAGACTGAAATATTTTAAAAAGTTCAATATGAAATGAAAAATGATCTCTGCCGATAAACTCATAAATCATTTTCTGGTGTGGATCCTCAATATAGTTTTTTAATTTGGCAGCCTTCATCAGCGGCAGTGTCACAAAATCGGTAACGACCCGGTCAAGATCATCATCGTATTTGCGAATCTGGCGTTTCTCCGATTTCAGGGTAATTTCCTTATCCTTTTTATATTTCCTGTCTGTCATAAAAAAGGAGGAACGTTCGCAATGAAGCAGCTCAGCCGATTCCATCAGGATATGGTGAAAATCAAGGAAAGTTTGATTCGGTTGAATTTCAATTTCCCTGAGAAATCCGTCGTGCTCTTCACATGTAATTCGAAAACGATAAATCAGCATGGTCAATCCAGGTATTAATCCGGGTCAAAAATATAAAATTCCTCGTACAAAATTCAAAAAAGGTTCAGGTATCTCTTTTGATAAACCCAAGTTTTTCACCCTCCGCTATCATCAGGCGGTAAGCTGCCTCATAATCATTGGGTATTGCTCCTTCAAGAATAGCCTCTGTAATGGCATCCTTGATTATTCCAACTGATTTCGAAGGAGGGATCCCAAATGTTTGCATGATTACTTCTCCGGTTATGGGTGGCTGCCAGTTGCGCAACTGGTCCTTCTCTTCAATCTCCTGAAGCTTCTGGCGTACAATAATGAAGTTTGCCATGAAACGCTTAACTTTATCTGGATTTTTTGAGGTGATATCGGCATTGCAAAGCAGCATCAGGTCATCAATATCATCGCCTGCTTCGAAAAGGAGCCTTCTGACTGCCGAATCGGTCACAACATCCCCGGCAAGCACAATTGGCCTCAGGTGTAGCAATACCAGTTTTTCAACATATTTCATCTTTTCGTTCAGCGGAAGCTTAAGATTCCTGAATATATGCGGAACCATCTTTGCTCCTTTGAATTCATGGGCATGGAAAGTCCATCCTGTGCCCTGGATAAATTTTTTTGTCAGTGGCTTTGCAATATCATGGAGAATTGCCGCCCAGCGCAGCCAAAGATTGTCCGACACCAGTGCCACATTGTCGAGAACGGCCAGTGTATGGTAAAAATTGTCTTTATGTCCTTTACCATCGATGATTTCAGCGCCTTTGAGCTCACAGAACTCCGGGAAGATAAGTTTAAGGATCCCTGTTTCGTCAAGCATTTTAAATCCTTTCGAAGGCATCGCCGACTGGATAATCAGGTTGAATTCATCGGATACGCGTTCCTTGGAGACAATTGAAATCCGTTCGGCATTCCGCCTGATTGCTTCAAAACAGGATTGTTCAATGGTAAAATTAAGCTGGGTGGCAAACCGGATGGCGCGCATCATGCGCAAAGGATCATCCGAAAAAGTGATATCCGCATCAAGCGGCGTTCTGATTATTTTATCTTTCAGATCCCTGATTCCATTGAAGGGGTCGACAAGTTGACCGTACTTCTGTTCTGTCAGATCCAGCGCCATCGCATTGATCGTAAAGTCGCGGCGGTTCTGGTCATCCTCCAAAGTGCCATTTTCGACAATCGGTTTCCGGGAATTCCTCCGATACGATTCTTTACGAGCCCCCACAAATTCAATCTTCCAGCCATGAAAATTCAACATGGCCGTGCCAAAATTTTTAAAAAACTTCACCGGAACATCACCTCCCAGCTTTGCCGCTACTGCGTGTGCGAAATCGATACCACTTCCTAAAACCACAATATCAATGTCCTGTTTGTTGTCGCGATGCAGCAGTAAGTCCCTCACAAACCCGCCAATGACGAAAGCCTGCAAATGCATCTCACCGGCAACCTCTGATACAATTTTAAAGATGGGATTTGAAAGGTGCTGTTTCAAAATTATTGATTGATTGATTGATTGACTGATTGAGTGATTGAGCGATTGAGTGCTTTTTGTATTTATTTATGTCTGATCTTACTAAACCGCTACCTCGCTACCTCGCTATCTCGCTACCTCGCTACCTCGCTACCTCGCTACTTCGCTTTCTCGCTTCCTCACTACCCTGTTTCGCTTTTGCAAAAGTAATGAATACTGGTAAAAAATTCGGGGAAAAATGTGTAAATTGGGTTTGGTGTATTTCGGGTGTAATTGTATCTTTGAAGCCCAAATGTGAATAATTTAACTAATTAAAAAGACAACTTATGGCAAAAAGAACAATCGTTGCAATGCCTGGTGATGGCATAGGCAAAGTCGTCCTTGATGAGGCTATCCGTGTATTGGATGCAGCCGGTTTTGAAGCAGAATATGTTCATGGTGATATTGGCTGGGAATTCTGGTGCAAAGAGGGCGATCCATTTCCTGAGCGGACCCAGAAGTTACTTGAAAAACATAAAATCGGACTTTTCGGCGCCATAACCTCGAAGCCGAAAGACAAGACCGAAGCTGAACTCGCTCCTGAACTAAAAGGGAAAGGGTTTGCCTACTACAGCCCGATAGTGACAATGCGGCAGAAATATGATCTTGATATTTGCATGAGGCCATGTAAAACGTTCAAGGGAAACCCGCTTAACTTCATCCGTCGTGGATTTGGCGGTGTGATCGAGGAACCAATCATTGATACGATGATCTTCCGACAGAACACAGAGTGTTTATATGGTGGCGTTGAATGGTCAAATCCATCAGACCAGGTATATGATGCCCTGATGACACATAAAAAGTTCAGGGATAATTTTGCGTGGTGTCCTCGTCCGGAACTTGCAGTATCGACCCGGATTTTCACAAAAAAATACACGGGGCGCATCCTGAAGGCTGCTTTTGAATATGCCAAAGCCCGGGGATTCAACACCGTAACCGTGTGTGAAAAACCAAATGTTATCAGGGAAACCTCAGGGATGATGCTGAAGATGGCCCAGGAAATGGCAAAGAATGAATATCCCGGGATCAACGTACAGGATACCAACATTGATGCCCAGATGATGTGGCTCACCAAAAATCCTGAAACCTATCATGTGATGGTTGCCGGCAATATGTTTGGCGATATCGTATCCGATGGTTTTGCCGGTTTGATCGGCGGACTCGGTTTTGCCTGCAGCGCCAATATCGGCCCGGAGATTGCCGTGTTCGAACCAACGCACGGTTCAGCTCCAAAGTATGCCGAATTCAATCCCTCGATCGTCAATCCAACTGCTATGATACTTTCGGCCGTGATGATGCTCGAGCATTTAGGCGAGATGGAAATGGCTGCCAGAATTTCAAAAGCTGTTGCAGATGTAGTGGAAGAGGGAAAGGTAATGACCTACGACATGATGAAATTACCCGGAACGCCTGAAGCATTCAGCAAGGGCGCTGCAACCACGCAACAGATGGCGGATGCGATAATTGAAAAAATTAAATAGCGAAATAGCGAGGTAGCGAGGTAGCGAAATTTCGCTACCTCGCTACCTC
>CAISJJ010000174.1 GCA_903885595.1 uncultured Bacteroidales bacterium | reverse complement strand
ATCCTGGTCAGTTTTTTTGACATTGTGACCGAGCAGGACTTCATGTCGGCAAATGACATTATGTATGGAGATGCGCGATTCGAAACGATTTCATATCAGATATCAGATTATACCGATGCAACAAGAATTCTGATATCGCCCAGAGATGCTAAAGTAATCGGTACCCTCGATAACTCTTCTTCCCGGTGGAATCAACAGCGGATGAGAAATGCCGTTATTACAAAAGATGAGAAATTTATACCAGTTGTAGAGACCTACTTCAAAGAATTTGAGGGGACGCCATGGCAGTGCAGATTATTCGAAAACCTTGAACTGGCCCATGCCTGGGTCAAATTTCATTAATCGTAATACTGATTAAGCGCCATCATACCAGTTACGATCGGGGAACCTTCATCTGCTGGTAAAAGATTGTCATTCAGCTCCATCACACTTAATATGTTTGACAAAACCGAAACATCAGACTAATCATCAAAGTCAGGACCCATGGGGAACCACGAAAAAACAAGTTCAGATATTGTAAGGGACTTGCAGGAGTTGCGAACATCTTACGACTTGTTAAAAGACTCATTCGAAAAAATACTTGCTGACCAAAAACGGGTTGAAGCTGAGTTGATCAGGCAGGATAAGCGTTTTCAGCTGATGCTGGAATATTCGTCTGATATTCTGGTGTTTTTAGATCAGGATGGAATTCAGCGGTATATAAGTCCGTCGGCTGAAGCGATTACAGGTTTTTCGGTTGAAGAGCTTCAAAAATCCTTTACTGATGTAATACATCCTGATGATGTGGACCGGGTCAGCCTCACTTTTGGAGAGTTAATAAAAAATCCTGACAAGATCCTGAAAGGCGAATACCGGCATTTGCATAAAGATGGCGGGTTCCGCTATTTTGAAACCATTGGACGAAATTACCTTCATGATCCGAATTTAAATGGTATCGTACTGAATATAAGAGATATAACTGAACGTAAGCAGGCAGAAGCCGCATTTCGGGAGGAAGAATACAAATACCGGTTGCTGGCCGACAACATGACTGACACCATCTGGCTCATGGATATGAATTTAAAATTCATATATGTCAGCCCGTCTATGGAAAAGATCAGGGGATATACCCTTGCAGAACTTCAGCAGTTTTCACTTGATCAGATTGTGACGCCTGACTCATTCCGGCTGATCATGGAATCGTATGCACTCATAATGCCTAAAATAATGGCAGACCCTGCCTATTCACCGGTGATTGTTTTGGATCTTGAATATTACAGCCCTGATGGCAAAAGTCATTGGGCAGAAACCAAGATAAGCCTGATTCGCGACGAAAATGGCAATCCGGTGAATATCCTGGGGCAGGACCGCGATATTTCGGAACGAAAGTCAGCAGAAATGGCTCTGAAGGAGATAGAATTATCGCATGATGATGCCCAGGAGATCAGTAAAATGGGAAGTTGGGAATATGACATGACAAACACCAATATTCGCTGGTCAAAGAACTGTTACCGGGTTTTTGGATACGAACCATTCCAGATTGAACCTGCCTATGAATTATTTTTTAACCATGTACATCCCGATGATCAACATCTAATAGGGGAAGCTATTGAATTTACCATTGAAAAAAAGGAGGGAATCAGCCAGGAAATGCGTTTGATTATGCCCGATGGCGCTGTAAAGTGGATACAAAACAAATTAATTCCGGTATTCATTGAAAATGTCCTGGTAAGGTTAAAAGGAGTTTGTATTGATTTGACCGAACTCAAACAGGCCGAAACGGCACTCAAAGAAAGTGAAATCAAGTACCGCCATTTAGTCGAAAATATCACCGATTGGGTATGGTCAATGGACCTGGAGGGAACGCATACGTACAGTAATCCTGCTACCTGTAATCTTTTAGGTTACGATTCAAATGAAATTATCGGGACCAGCGCTTTCCTGCTTATCCACCCTGATGATAAACAAGCTGGAAAAGAGATGCTGGAAAAGAGCATCCGGCAAAAAACGGGTTGGCACAATTTAGGTATACGATGGCTTCACAAAAACGGATCAGTCCGTTATTTTGAAAGCAGTGCCACCCCCTTATTGGATGAAAGCGGAATGATTTTTGGTTTTACAGGGATAGACCACGATATCACCGAGCGAAAACTGAATGAATTAGCTGTGAAAGAAAGTGAGGAAAAACACCGGCAGATATTAAAGACCGCTATGGATGGCTTCTGGTTGGCCGATTCAAAGGGCCGTTTGCTCGAAGTGAATGAAACCTATTGCCGGATGAGCGGCTATAGCGAGCAGGAACTGCTGACCATGAGCATTGCCGATCTGGAAGTCAGTGAAACACCTGCCGATATCGCCAGTCACTTGGAAAAAATTTTTACAGCGGGGGAAGACCGTTTTGAAACGCAGCACCAGCGCAAGGATGGAAGTGTTTTCGATGTCGAAATCAGCGTCCAGTGTCGACATGCTGAGGGCGGATGTTTTGTGGTCTTTATCAATGACATCACAGGGCGTAAACTGGCTGAACTGGAATTAATCAAGGCAAAGGAAAAAGCCGAGGAAAGCGATCGCCTAAAATCAGCATTCCTGGCCAATATGAGCCATGAAATCCGTACCCCCATGAATGGCATCCTGGGATTTGCCCAATTGCTGAAAGAGCCTAACCTATCAGGGTTGGAGCAACGGGAATACATCCGTATCATCGAAAAGAGTGGAAAACGCATGCTGAACATCATCCAGGATATTGTTGATATTGCTAAAATAGAATCGGGGCAGATGGAAGTTTCAGTTTCCTTTACAAATATCAATGACCAAATCGAATATATTTACCACTTCTTCACACCGGAGGTTGAGAAAAAAGGAATGAAACTTAGGTATATGAACACTTTGCCTGCAAAAGAAGCCACCATTCTAACCGACCGTGAAAAACTCCATGCCATCCTCACCAACCTTGTCAAAAATGCAATAAAATACACCAATGCAGGTTCAATTGAGATCGGATACCTTAAAAAGGGAGACAATCTTGAATTTTTCGTAAAAGACACAGGCATTGGAATTGCTCAAGACCGGCAGGAGGCAATATTTGAACGTTTTATTCAGGCCGACATTTCCAACAAACGGGCGCATGACGGGGCGGGCTTGGGTTTGTCGATCGCCAGGGCATATGTGGAAATGCTTGGTGGAACAATTCGGGTAGAAAGCGAAGAAGGTCACGGTTCAATGTTTTATTTCACAGTTCCTTACAATTGTAAACCAGAAGAAAAAATGATGGATCAAGATATGTTACCTGATGACAGGGAAGAAAACCAGATCAGAAAGCTGAAAATTTTAATTGTCGAAGACGATGAAACATCGGAACTGTTCATTACCATGATCGTAAGGCAATACGGCGATGAAATTCTGTATGCATCTACAGGAGCTGAAGCCATTGAGATTTGCCGCCATAATCCCGACATCGACCTTGTGCTGATGGATATCAGAATGCCGGATATGAACGGGCATCTGGCAACGCGTCACATCAGGCAATTTAATAAAGATGTGATCATTATTGCACAAACAGCCTATGCCCTTTCAGGCGACCGCGAAAAGGCCATGAAGTCGGGATGCAATGATTACATTTCAAAGCCAATCGACAGTGAATTATTCAATGAGATTATCCGGGGGTATTTCAAATAGAGCCGGTTTATCTTTGCTTGTATAAAGTGTAGTTTTAACAAATAATTTTCAAATGAAAAGAATAATACTATTTGCAACTTTCTTTATTTTCGGATTTGCATTGATGGTGCAGAAAGACCTGTATTCAAATCCAAAACAGGATGGCAAAAAAATCATTCCTGCGGGGTTAATGGATAGTCCGGTACTCACCATTCCCGGTTTTTATTATGCAGTCGCCGGGGCTGTCTCAATTCCCGTTCATGCGGCCAATTTTATCAACCTGGGGGCTTTTCAGTTCACGCTGGAATTCAACCCGGCCCTCATGACCTACACCGGGTGCACAAACTGGTATCCAGGCATTACCGACGTTATGATCGGTACAACTAGCCCGGGTAAACTTACGTTTATCTGGGCCGCCTCTACACAAGGAGTCAACATTCCTGGAGGTACATTTTTCAACATTAATTTTATATGGTCCGGGTCATCAGGCACCTCTCCTATCGCTTGGAAAGACAGTCCGACCCCGAGGGAATTTTCTGATTATAATGGACTGATTCTTAGTCCAATGTATTCTGACGGGAGTGTATCGGGGATCTTGCCGGAAAGTCATTTCATCCCTGTCTGGTCCGGTATTGCCACCTCCCCGATGGCTATCGGGATCAAACAAGCCACCTACAATCTGGCCGATCTGTCAGCCGGCGATGAGATTGGTATTTTTGACGGAAATATCTGTGTCGGGGCCTACAAACTTGAAGCCCCTGTTAATCCGGACAATCCGCCCTTCATCACTGTAAGCAAGGATGATCCGGGAATGCCAGGTATCACAGGATACACGGAAGGCCATACGATTGTCTATAAAATCTGGCAACAAAGCACCAGCCTCGAAGCCGTCACAGTTATGCACAGCTTCCCTTACGCACCCTTATTCATGTTTGAAACATTCACGCCAAATGAAACTGCGGTGGTAAACCTGGCTGGCACCAGTGTACCTGCAACAAGGACCCTTCAAAACATCACCGTACCCGGCGAACAAATCAACTGCTACAATGCCTCCCAGTTGATTACTGTGGCTGGTAGCGGAACTACATTTCTGGTTGAGAACAGCGGCAGTGTAACCATGATTGCAGGGCAGAATATTCTTTACCTCCCTGGTACTACTGTTCAGTCAGGAGGGTATATGTGGGGCTACATCGCTCCCAATGGCCCATACTGCGCCAATCCCTCTATGCCTGCGGTGATCGCCGGTAAATCAGAACTTCCAGTCATTGTTGAAAATTCATCTTTCGAAGTTTATCCCAATCCAACCAACGGGAAATTTATTCTTGAATTGAAAATGGAAAATCTGTTGGAAACGATTAATGTTACAATTTATGGCATACAGGGAGAGAAGATGCATAGCATTAAGCTGATCGGAGAGCGGAAGCATGAATTCTCGCTTGCCGACAGGCCGGATGGGGTTTACCTGATCAGGTTACACGTCGGTAGCAAGACTGAAAATAAAAAGATGATCAAGTATTAACCGGGCTTAAATTCGTCCAGGCAAGCAACATTCACCCCAACCCGCCCCCGAATAAAATTTATTCGTATTTTTGCAAGACAGGCAACTTTTTTCGATTTTGCCTGTCTTGTTTTATATAACCACGATAAACCATTTCCTATGAACCGCTCCATATCATTGTATAGCCTGCTTTTCCTTCTTTTTTTCATCTCCTTTCCGGGCCGGTCCCAGAATATGCAGGAGCGGAGGTTTAAAACAATATATCCCTATGCTGCAAGAGTTTACGACTCCGTTATGGCAATGCAGATCCCGGTGCTTGAGGTGCCTGCATCGAGGCTGAAAACCACGCTTCCCGAATCGGTCGATAATTCGGAAAATGATTTCTGGCCCGGTTTGCTTGATCAGCTGCAGTTTTATAGCTGCCAGCAATATGCCGGTCCTGCGTATACCTTTGGTTATGAGTTCAACCGGCTGCGGAATACGCCGGGCTGGTATTGGGAGAATCGTTTTCCTGCACATTACACATGGAACCTCTATAACCAGGCAGGCCGTTACGTTGGTGTCAACTTCCTGCACAGTTTTGATGTGATCAGGCAACAGGGCCACATGACCAACGTCTACTACGGATCTGATACCGCAGGTTTTTACCTGGGATGGGCTTCGGGCTACAATAAATATTTATCAGGGATGCAATACCGGTTAAAGCAGGTATACGCCATTCCCATCAACAGCCAGACGGGGATAAATACCCTCAGGCATTATCTGTACGATCACCTCGACGGATCACCTGTTGGGGGAATAGCCTGTTTTACAACCGACAGCTGGTTCGAGATGGGGCAGCTGCCTCCCGGCACCCCGGAAGAAGGAAAAAGTGTGCAGCTGTGGTGGCATCCTACACCCGATCATGGTTTGTGTATTGTCGGATACAACGATTCCATCCGTTATGATGTAAATAATGACGGGCAGTATACGAATAATATCGACATCAACAATGATGGCGTTGTGGATGCAAAAGACTGGGAGATCGGCGGCTTTAAATTTGCCAATTCCTGGGGCGGCTGGTGGGAAAACGAGGGCTTCGCCTATGTATTGTACAGCGCCATGGCCAGCAATTATGAATCGGGTGGCGTCTGGAACAACCGGGTTTATATCGTCCAGGCCGATACCGGTTACCGGCCTTTGCTGACCACCAAAGTAAAAATCGATTACAACAAGAGACAACGCATCCGCATTATTGCCGGCGTCAGCTCCGATACGAATGCAACTTTCCCAGAACACACCATTACCTTCCCTATCGCAAATTTTCAGGGTGGCGATCATGTTATGAACGGTTTTGATGATGGGCCGGGATCAAAAGCTGTCGAACTTGGTCTCGACATCACGCCATTGATCAACTGGTTCCCTGCAAACGGAAAAGCCAGGTTATTCCTGGGCGTTGAAGAACGCGATCCCGATCATTCCGGTTCCGGCACCATCATGCAGGCTTCCTTCCTGAATTATGTCCAGTTCCCGCTTGAATTCACTGCCACAAACACAGCAGTCACTATTCTGGATAATGATCTCACCCTGGTTTCAGCCATTGCAACCGTTAATACCTCCCGGGTTCAGATAACTCCCACCGAACTGCCACCCTATATCCCCGGCCAGCATATACAGGTTCAGCTGGAGGCTTCGCAGGGAACAGCGCCCTACACCTGGTCGCTGCACGAAAACTATTCAAAACAAAGCTTTTCCGATGTAGTACCGGCAAACACCGGTACCCAGCTGTATAAAATCAGCAACCTGCGTCCCTATGCCGCCAAAGCGCTGCCTTTCCCTTTCCCCTACTACGGCACAATGCACGACAGCATCTATATCAATTTTAACGGATTTGTTTCCTTCGATCCTGAAGCATTGCCAGCCCCGTATATCACCGACGAACTCGCCATGATGCGCATGTTCCCGTTGATCTGCCCGGCTTTTTCACAATTCTATACCTATATTCCCTCGAAAAATGACGGAGTGTTTTACAAGGCTGATGCCAATTCGGTGGTCATTTGGTGGAAAGCTTCAGTGATTGACCACACAAACAATTCAAACAATAATTTTGCACTCACCCTGTATCCCAACGGACAAATCGAATTCCGTTACGGCATAATGAACACCGCCCCGGTTCTGCCAACCATATACACCGGAATTTCCAGCGGTGATAACAGCAATTTCGATATCAGTGCACAATGGCGCGCCGATACCCTGGCGAGTCATGCCACAAGATACCTTGTGCTTCCCCAGCCAAAAGAGATCACCCTTACTCCTGAAGGGGTACTTACCATTACAGAGGCCGACTCATCGCTCATCTATTCAATCCCTGTTGTGGTTAAAGATGAAGAAAACCTGACCGATTCCCATGAGTTCAGGGTGTCATCCGGATTGAAACTGTCACACGAATTGGTATGCGGGAATGAAGGCCGGCTCGAGTTTGGTTTGCCCGCACAAATGAACCTGGTTCTGAAAAATCTGGGTCAAACCCCCATCCAAAACCTGGTCGTCCGCTTGCAGTCGATCGATGGATCTGTTACAATGACAGACAGCCTCCTTACAGTCCCGGTTTTGCTGCCCGGGGAACCGCTCTTTTTCAACCAGGTTTTTAACTTTTCCCTTACACAAAATCTCCCTGATGGCTACCCGGTTAGGTTAGCCCTGCATGCACAAAACAGTTCACGGTCATGGCACGAAACAATTGATGTTCCCGTGTATGTTTCTGCACACCAGTCGATGGTAACGTTTCATTCATACATAATCAACGACCCCGATGGGAAGCTGTCAACCGGTGAAACCGTCAACCTTAATATGTCCATGGCAAACATCGGCGATCTGCCGGCCACCAATGTAAACGTTACGCTGGCGTGCAGTTCTCCCTATATCGATCTGGTTGACACGCTGGCTTATTTTGGCGATTTCACCGCAGGAGATATTGTGACTGTTGAAAATGCCTATACCATTCATGCCAAAAACAATATTCCGAACGGAACACCCATCCTTTTTTCACTGAAGGCAACCGATGGCGCTAAAACCTGGACCAGCACCTTTACGATCACGCCTTTTGCCCCGGCATTCAGTATAGGTGGCATGGTAATTACTGATGCCACCGGCAACGGTAACGGCATCCTCGACCCGGGAGAAATAGCCGATCTGGCGATTCCCACATCCAATTGCGGTGGTTACCCGGCAGCGGGGACCCTTGGAGCTTTAACATGCCCGAGTTCATATATTATTATTAATGCCGGATCCTTTAATTTCGGAAACCTTGAAGCAGGCGACACCCTAGATGCTGTCTTCAACATAACAGTGAGTCCTGTTGCCCCTCTAGGCACACCGGTAACATTTACATACACAGTGACCTCCGGGTTATATACCGCTCAGAAACAATTTACCGTGAAAATCGGATTGGAAGTTGAAGATTTTGAAACAGGCGACTTTACCCGTTTCCCCTGGACCTTTTCCGGAAATCTGCCATGGATTATCACGGATTTCAATCCGTTTGAAGGATTGTTCTCCGCCCAGTCAGGCGCTATCGATCATAACCAGACCAGCGAACTGAGCCTGCAAAGAAATGTAACCAGCCCCGACAGTATTTCTTTCTACCTCAAAACCTCCTCTGAAGCCGGTTACGATTACCTGAAGTTTTTCATTGACGAAAACAACGCCGGACAATGGTCGGGTGACACTCCCTGGACAAGGGCTGCATTTTCTTTGGCGGCCGGGAACCATACCTTCAAATGGCAATACATAAAAGATAATGCCGTGGTGAGCGGCAGCGACTGTGCCTGGCTTGATTACATTCAGCTCCCTTCTATAAATGAAACCGGGGCTAATGTTACTGGTCTGGTAACCTATGCAAATACAACCAACACCCCGCTTTCCGGTTTGACCCTGAAACTGAAAAACAGCGGTGGCGCTGTCATAAAAACCACTACGACCAATGCTTCCGGTAATTATATTTTCACCGTGGTGCCGCCCGGCAGTTATTCTTTTGAGGTCAATACTACAAAACCATGGGGTGGAACTACAGCAGCCGATGCATTGCTCTACCGGAAACATATTGCCAGTATTTCACCGCTCACCGGAATCTGGCTTTCATCAGGTGACGTTAACCTGTCAGGAACTCTGACCGCTGTGGACGTACTGCTGATAAAAAAACGCATTGCATCCATTATCAACTCATTCCCGGCAGGCGACTGGCTTTTCAATCACCAGCCGTTCACCCTTGGCACAAGTAATCTTACGCAGGATTTCAAAGGGTTAATTTACGGCGATGCAAACGGATCCTACATTCCCGTTGCAAGGAAATCGCCCGTTCCCGATGAGGGAATCTTTGCCATGGGGTCGGTCGCTGGCGGGAAGCATGAAATCATCATGCCCGTTTATATGTCGGATGTTGAGAACCTGGGCGCATTCCAGTTCTCAGTAACCTACGATGCGAATAAACTGAAATACACAAACATTACAGGCTGGATGCCCGGAATGGAGGATGTTACCGTCGGCGAACCAACGCCAGGCATCCTCACATTTGTATGGGCCGCCGATACCCACGGATTTTCCATCACCGATGGTGTTTTGTGTAACATCCTCTTCATCTCCAATTCGACCGGTGAATCAGCGCTGTCATTCGCAGAAAGCCCGGCAGTCATTGAATTCACCGATTACGATGGGAACGAATTCACTCCCGAATTAATCGGTGGTACCGTTAAAGCAGTTACCGGGATCGGAACATCCGATCTTTCAGGCTTTACTGTTTATCCAAATCCGAATAACGGGAAATTTTACCTTCATTTTGCACCGGGCAGGACTTTGGTCAGCATTGCGGTTGTCAACGCACTGGGTGTTTCTGTTTATGAGGAAAAAGAGATCAATGTCGCCACATCCCGCACAAAACTGCTGAACCTGGGCAATTTGCCTGATGGCGTTTATATGTTGACCGTTGACGACAACCAGCAACGTTCGTCACAAAAGATCGTGATCAGGAAATAGAATTTATTCCTGGTATAAAACCATGGCAGAATATGGCGCTATACGCGTTGTGTCTGATTTGGTATCCTGGTAATCTTTGAATTGATAATTCTGAAGTGCAGCCTTCCAGCGTCCTTTGGGAAGAACGACATTTTTATCGAGACCGGAACCGTTAAAAACAACAAGGATCTGTTGCCAGTCATCCTGATTGGCATGATCTTTCAGCTGATAAGCAATGAGTTGCGGATCATTCGTCTGCAGGAATACCAGGTTCTTCTGAACCATTTCGTTGGTTTGCATTCTGAAGGCGGGATGGGCTTTACGAAAGGCGATCAGATCTTTATAATAGGCGACCAGTTCCCTGTTCTCATATTTCCAATCCCAGTTGATCCGGTTTACCGAATCGGGTTTATTGAACGAATTATGCTCGCCGCCTTTTGTCCTTTTCATCTCAACCCCGGCATGTAAAAAAGGGATCCCCTGGGATGTAAGCACAATGGTATTGGACAGTTTATGCATCCTGACAAGATCCTCTTCCGACGCATCCGGTCTCGAGATCTTTAATTTATCGTACAAGGTGTTATTATCGTGACAAGAAACATAGTTGATGACCTCGGCCGGATTTTTCGTATACGGCTCTCTGGAAGAGTTAACTTTGGAATAATCAATTTGCGGATGTTCTCCAGCTGCAACAATGCCGAATTTGACCGACTCAGCCATGTCTTTGGCGCCGCTGGCAAAACCAGTGCTCTTATCATCAAACACACTTCCTTTGATGCCATCGCGGATATCGTCACTGAAAACCGCCACACCATTCATTTTTTTTGCATTCCTTTTCAATGCCCTGTATTGTTCAGGCAGCGGCGAATCCCCGGCTGTCCAGCCTTCGCCGTATATGATGATGGATGGATCGATAGCATGAAGCGCTTCAGCAACCTGGTTCATGGTCTCCATGTCATGAATGGCCATCAGGTCGAAACGAAAGCCATCAATGTGGTATTCCTTTACCCAGTATATCACCGATTCGATGATGAATTTGCGCATCATGGCGCGATCGGAGGCAGTTTCATTGCCGCAGCCTGAAGCATTGCTGTATTTCCCGTCTTTTTCCCATTGCCGGTAGTAATAACCCGGAACAAGCTGGTCCAGATTTGAATTATGTGTATAGCCCGTATGGTTGTATACCACGTCCATTACCACCCGCAGCCCCTTCTGATGCAGCGCCTGAACCATTTTCTTATATTCCAGGATACGGACCTTGCCATCTTCCGGATCTGTCGAGTAGGAACCCTCCGGCGTGTTATAATTCTGGGGATCGTAGCCCCAGTTGAATTGTGGAACATTTAACCTGGACTCATCCACACTGGAAAAATCGTAGGATGGCAGCAGATGTACATGGGTTACACCCAATTCGGCAATGTGATCAACGCCAGTGCTTTGACCCTGATTGTTTTTGGTCCCTGATTCGGTGAAGCCCAGGAATTTACCCCTGTTTTTAATTCCGGAATTGGCCGATATCGACAAATCGCGGACATGAAGTTCATACAGGATTACATCCGTAGCGTTGTTCAATACAGGCGCTTTATCATTAGCCCATCCTGACGGATTTGTCTCGTTAAGATCAATGATCTGTCCGCGCCTTCCATTTACACCGACTGCTTTAGCATAAGGATCCGGATTTTCATCATACCATTTTCCATTGATCTTTGCCTGGAAAGTATAATAGGTGTTCTTGCGGTCACCCTTTAATTCTGCTTTCCACACGCCATCTGCATCCTTCCGGCACATGATCTCTTCGGTCATGTCATTTCCCGTTGAAGTTTTATACAGTTTCAGCTTCATTTCCTGCGAAGGCGGAGACCATATTTTCAGCGTGGTTCCTGTTTTGGAATAGGTAACCCTGAGGTCGGTTCCCTGGTAAACGGGATAGTTATTATAGGGATTAAAGGCCAGTGATGTGGTGATTCCCTGACCAAACAGGGTTGACCTGAAAAAGAAAACAGCTCCTGAAAGGAGAATCAGCAAAATTAGTAGGGGTTTCATCCTGAGTTTTTTTTTGTGATATTGGCGCAAAGTTATTATTAACCTCTATTCAAACCCCGCCTTCTCAGAACTTTTTTCAGTTTCATCCCTTCATCTGGTATTCGCCTTGTCCTTGTGCAATTTTTCGTTACTGTTTGTGCACAAATCCCGGTGATAATGTATAATTTTACGTGGCAATAAATTATTGATTGATTGATTGATTGATTGATTGATTGACTGATTGACTGATTGACTGATTGACTGATTGACTGATTGAATGATTGATTGATTGATTGATTGATTGATTGATTGATTGATTGATTGATTGATTGATTGATTGATTGATT
>CAISJJ010000173.1 GCA_903885595.1 uncultured Bacteroidales bacterium | reverse complement strand
GAAAACCATATTACGTTTTCGATTGAATTACAAGCCGGAAACGGCAAGGAAACCTGATAAAGTGAAACAACTATAGGTTTCAATCGCAATACCTCCAAAGATTGCGGTAGAAAGTTTCGCGAGATTCATACCCTTCCTTATTATTTCCAGCCCACTGATTCAGGAGTAATCATCCCTTGGTTTTAACCCGGGGGTAAAAAAACACCAATAAATGTTGGTAGTGTAAAATTAATTCGTACTTTTGCACTCCCATTTTGAGGGAAATTGACACTAAAGATTTATAAAACCATTGATATGCCTACGATTTCGCAACTGGTTCGTAAAGGAAGAAAAAAATTAGTAGATAAGAGTAAGTCTCCTGCTTTGGATTCCTGTCCGCAGCGCCGCGGCGTTTGCGTTCGTGTTTATACCACGACGCCTAAAAAGCCAAATTCGGCCATGCGTAAGGTAGCCAGGGTTCGGCTCACCAATGGGAAAGAGGTGAATGCCTATATCCCTGGTGAAGGCCACAATCTCCAGGAACACTCCATCGTGATGATCCGTGGTGGTCGTGTAAAAGACCTTCCTGGTGTCCGTTATCATATAATCCGCGGTGCACTCGATACTTCCGGTGTGGAAGGCCGTAAACAACGCAGAAGTAAATATGGTGCCAAACGTCCAAAAGAAAAGAAAGCATAATATCAGAATATCATGAGAAAAGCAAAACCAAAGAAAAGACCCCTTCTCCCTGATCCAAAATTCAGCGATACCCTGGTCACAAAATTTGTGAACAATGTAATGCTTGCGGGAAAGAAAAATATAGCCTACGAAGTCTTTTATGAAGCCATTGATATTGTCAGTGATAAGACAAAGGAAGATGGCCTCGAGGTATTTAAGAAGGCCCTGGCGAATGTTACTCCTTCGGTTGAGGTCAGAAGCCGTCGTATCGGCGGAGCCACTTTTCAGATACCTTCTGAAATCCGACCGGGTCGTAAAAGTTCCATTGGCATGAAATCGCTGGTGAACTACGCACGCAAACGTCATGAAAAAAGTTTTGGCCAGAAACTGGCTGCTGAGATCGTGGCTGCTTACAAGGAAGAGGGCGCTGCATTTAAACGTAAAGAAGATACACACAGGATGGCTGAAGCCAACAAGGCTTTTTCACATTTCCGTTTTTAATAACAAAAGATGTAAAGACGGGTTTGATACCTGTCTCCACAATATGACCGGAAAGCTCGAAAATACAAGGAACATTGGCATTATGGCGCACATCGACGCGGGTAAAACCACGACGACTGAGCGGATCCTGTATTATACCGGCATAAACTATAAATTAGGAGAGGTTCATGATGGTACAGCCACCATGGACTGGATGGTCCAGGAGCAGGAGCGTGGTATTACGATCACATCCGCTGCAACTACTGTTTACTGGGATTATCAGAATGAAAATTACCGGATTAATCTGATCGATACCCCGGGGCATGTTGATTTTACAGTTGAAGTTGAGCGGTCACTCCGTGTTCTCGATGGTGCAGTTGCGATTTTTTGCGCCGTAGGAGGGGTTGAACCGCAATCAGAAACAGTTTGGAGACAGGCTAATAAGTACAAGGTTCCCCGTATCAGCTATGTCAATAAGATGGACCGCACCGGCGCGGATTTTTTCCATGTTGTAGATCAGATCCGTGAGAAACTTTTTGCAATTCCCATTCCTATTCAGCTTCCGATCGGAGCAGAGGAGGATTTTACAGGCATTATTGACCTGATTGCAAACAAGGCATATGGATGGGATGAGAACACCCTGGGTCGTGAGTATTTTGAGATCCCGATGCCCCATGATATGAAAGAAATGGCTCATGAATATCGTTTGAAGCTTATTGAGGGCGCTGCTGAAGAAAGTGATGAATTGCTTCATAAATTCATGGTCGATCCCAATTCGATTACCGAAGAAGAAATTATTTGCGAGATCCGCAAGGCTACCATTCAGGGCAGAATTACCCCGGTTATCTGCGGTGCCTCATTTAAAAATAAAGGCGTGCAGCTTTTGATCGACGCCGTGATAAAGTTTCTGCCCTCTCCCTACGATATGCCTGCTGTTTTGGGCATGAATCCTTTTACTGAAAAGGAAGAAGTAAGGCATGCTGACCCCAGTGAGCCTTTTACCGCTTATGCATTCAAAATTGCTACTGATCCTTTTGTCGGACGGATTGCATTTTTCCGTGTTTATTCAGGACAACTCGAAGCAGGCGATGTGGTTTTAAACACCCGAACCGATAAAAGGGAACGACTGTTGCGTATCATGCTGATGCATGCCAACAAGCAAAACCCGCTAAAACATATTGAAGCAGGTGAAATTGCAGCTGCAGTTGGTTTTAAAGATATCCGCACAGGAGATACCCTTTGTGACCTCAAGCACCCGTTGATTCTTGAAACCATGGTGTTTCCCGAGCCTGTTATCAACATGGCCGTGGAACCCAAAACACAGGATGACGTTGAAAAGCTGGCCGTTGCTTTACATAAGCTTGCTGAAGAAGATCCTACATTCCAGGTAAAAATTGATGATGAAACAGGGCAGACCCTGATCAGCGGAATGGGCGAATTGCATCTGGATATCATTGCCGACCGCATGCGCCGCGAATTTAATATTGATGTGAACCGCGGTAACCCGCAGGTAGCCTACAAAGAGGCGATTGTGAATACCGTCATGCATCATGAAGTATACAAGAAACAAACAGGTGGCAAAGGCCGTTTCGCCGATCTCGTCATCGAGGTTGGTCCTGCCGATGCCGGAATTAAGGGTTTGCAGTTCATAAATGAGATCAAGGGTGGCAATATCCCCCGGGAATTTATTCCTGCCATTGAAAAGGGATTGAAAGCTGCCATGACCAACGGTCCGATTATTGGTTTTCCGATGGACAGTGTGAAAGTTCGTCTGATCGATGGTTCATACCATAGTGTTGATTCAGATGCGCTGTCATTCCAGGTTGCTGCCGGCATTGCATTCAAAGAAGCCAGCAGAAAGGCAAAGGCGGTTATCATGGAACCGATCATGAAATTCGAAGTTATTACCCCGAGTGAGTATATGGGAGAGGTTACCGGTGATATCACTAAACGCCGCGGACATGTTGAAGAGGTAGAATCCCGTATCGGAAACCAGGTGATTCGCGGTCGTGTTCCTTTGGCTGAGATGTTTGGTTATGTTACTACTTTACGCAGTCTTTCTTCCGGCAGAGCAACTGAGATGCTGGAATTTTTAAAATATGATATAACTCCCAAGGAGATTCAGGACGAAGTATTATATAAAATCAGGGGATATGTTCCCGCTTATTAATTTTTTATATGAGCCAGAGAATTAGAATTAAACTGAAGTCTTACGATTATAACCTGGTTGATAAATCAGCCGAAAAGATCGTAAAAACCGTAAAGGCTACGGGCGCTGTTGTCAGCGGTCCAATTCCTTTGCCTACGGATAAAAAGATCTTCACTGTGCTGCGTGCAACCTTTGTAAACAAGAAGTCACGTGAACAGTTTCAGCTTTGCACATACAAACGGTTACTCGACATCTACAGTACCACGTCGAAAACCATTGATGCTTTGATGAAACTCGAGTTGCCCAGTGGTGTTGAAGTTGAAATCAAGGTTTGATTTGTAGATAGACAAGTAGAGTTAAAAACGCAAGAAACGTAAGAAATGTCTGGACTAATAGGTAAAAAAATCGGGATGACCAGTATCTACGATGCAAACGGGAGGAATATCCCCTGCACCGTGATCGAAGCTGGTCCTTGTGTGGTTACACAAGTCCGGTTAAAGGAAAAAGACGGATACGAAGCCATTCAGCTTGCTTTCGATGAAAAGAAAGAGAAGCATACAACCAAAGCAGAAATGGGTCACTTTAAGAAAGCTGGGATCACACCGAAAAAGGTCTTAGCTGAATTTACCCGTTTTGAAGCTGACCACCAGAAACAGTTTGGTGATATTGTACAGGTTGATATTTTCGTTGAAGGTGAAATAATCGATGTGGTTGGCATATCCAAAGGAAAAGGTTTTCAGGGTGTTGTAAAACGTCACCATTTTGCAGGTGTCGGCGGTGCAACCCATGGACAGCATAATCGCCTCAGGGCTCCCGGCTCGGTTGGCGCCTCTTCGTGGCCCTCAAGGGTTATGAAAGGCATCAGGATGGCCGGACGAATGGGTGGCGATCGTGTAAAGGTGGTTAACCTTCAGGTTTTAAAGATTATCCTCGAGAAAAACCTTATTTTGGTAAAGGGTGCAGTACCGGGACACAATGGTTCATATGTAATTATTGAGCGATGGAAGTAGCAGTATATAACATAAAAGGCACAGCGACAGCGAATATGGTTGCGCTTGACGATTCGATCTTCGGGATCGAGCCCAACGATCATGCCATTTACCTGGATGTGAAGCAATACATGGCCAATCAGCGCCAGGGTACGCATGACACGTTGGAAAAATCCACAATTTCCGGAAGTACGAGAAAACTCCACAAACAAAAAGGTACCGGCGGTTCACGTAAGGGAAGCATCAAGAGTCCCCTGTTCCGTGGTGGCGCCCGTGTTTTTGGACCTCATCCCAGGGATTACAGTTTCAAACTCAACAAGAAATTGAAGAGATTGGCGCGTATGTCGGCTTTAAGCTATAAAGTAAAAGATAATCATCTTACCATATTGGAGGATTTCACTTTCGAAACCCCAAAGACGAAAAATTTCACAGAACTTCTGAAGAATTTTCAGCTTACCGGAAAAAAGACCCTGCTGGTTGTTTCTAAAAAGGAAGAGAATGTTTTCTTATCCGCCCGCAACCTGAAAAGGGTTAAAGTGATCAATGCCTCCGATTTGAATACCTATGAGATTCTGGATGCAACACAGCTTCTGATCACTGCAGGCTCGATTAAGGAAATTGAAAAAATACATCAGAATTAAACCGATTAATTCGATACGACAATGACAGTTATTTTAAAACCGATCATAACCGAAAAGATGACCCACCTGGGCGAGAAGCTCAACCGATATGGGTTCATGGTTGACCGGAATGCAAACAAACTTCAGATCATGAAGGCCATCAAGGACCTTTACGGAGTGGATGTTACTGCGGTCAATACCATGGTGTTTTCCGGTAAAAATAAGACCCGCTTTACCAAAAGTGGAGTCATTTCGGGAAGGACGAGTACATATAAGAAAGCCATTGTAACATTGGCTAAAGGTGAAACTATTGATTTTTACAGCAATATTTAAATAAATGGCGCTTAAGAAATACAAACCGACAACACCCGGACAGCGGTTCAAAGTCATCAGTACCTATGATGAAATCACTGCTGATGTTCCAGAGAAGAGCCTGCTGGCTCCGTCGAAGAGATCCGGTGGAAGAAACAATGAAGGAAGAATGACCATGCGTTATCTTGGCGGTGGTCACAAACAGATGTACAGAATCATCGACTTCAAGCGGGACAAAGAAGATATCCCAGCTGTGGTGAAGACCATTGAATACGATCCCAACAGGACATCACGTATTGCTTTGGTTGTATACAAAGATGGTGAAAAGAGGTATATCGTTGCTCCTCATGGATTGAAAGTAGGTCAGACGATTCTGGCCGGCAAAGGTGTTCCTCCGGAAATCGGGAATACACTGTATCTCAGTGAAGTGCCTTTTGGTACGGTCATTCACAATGTTGAATTACGGCCTGGTCAGGGAGCGAAGATGGTACGCAGTGCCGGCGCGCACGCCCAGCTGATGTCGCGCGATGGGAAGTTTGCCATCCTGAAGATGCCTTCTGGTGAAACCCGTATGATTCTTCAAACTTGCAAGGCTACCATTGGTATGGTGTCAAACATTGACCACAGCCTCGAGTCGTATGGTAAAGCAGGACGTACCCGTTGGTTGGGCCGCAGGCCGAGAAACCGTGGTGTCACCATGAATCCGGTCGACCATCCGATGGGCGGGGGAGAAGGAAAAGCATCCGGCGGACAGCCACGTTCACGTAAGGGTGTTCCTTCAAAGGGCTATAAAACACGTGCCCGCAAAAACCAGTCAAATAAGTATATCATTGAACGCAGGAAGAAGTAATCGATAATACATCAAACTATGAGCCGATCGCTTAAAAAAGGTCCGTATATCCACTATAAGTTGGAAAAGAAAGTAACGGAACTTCTGGAATCCAAGAAAAAGACCGTTGTAAAAACCTGGTCGCGCGGATCCATGATCTCTCCCGATTTTGTAGGCCAGACCATTGCCGTGCATAATGGCAACAAGTTCATCCCGGTATATGTTACGGAGAACATGGTTGGACATAAATTGGGTGAATTTGCCCCGACCCGGATATTTCGTGGTCATGCAGGTAATAAAGATAAAGGTAAGAAATAACGTCGTAATAAGCTAGACTATGGGAGTTAGAACCCGCACCAGAGCCGAGAACCGTAAAGAGGCTAAGAAGAATGTGGCTTTTGCCAAACTGAATAATTGCCCGACATCACCGCGAAAGATGCGTTTGATTGCCGATCTGATCAGGGGACAACGCGTGGAACTGGCGCTGCATATCCTGAAAAATAATGCAAAGCAACCGTCGGAGCGTTTACGCAAGCTTTTGCTCTCAGCGATTGCAAACTGGCAGGCAAAAAATGAAGGAATGAGAATTGAAGAGAGCGATCTCATTGTGAAGGAGGTATTTGTCGACAGCGGGCGTCAGCTCAAACGGTTACTGACAGCTCCTCAGGGCAGAGCGCACCGCATACGCAAACGTTCAAATCACGTAACAATTCTGCTCGACAGCCGGAACAACCCGGAAATTGAGGAAACGGAAGTTGTAGATAATAAGAAATAACAAAAAGTAATAAGCAATAATTAAAAGTAAGTTTTAATGGGACAAAAGACCAATCCGATTGCTAACAGGTTAGGCATCATCCGCGGCTGGGATTCAAACTGGTTCGGCGGGAAAGATTTTGAGCCCAAGCTCGTCGAGGATGACACAATTCGCAAGTATTTGAATGCCCGTCTTTCCAAAGCTGGTATTGCAAAGATCGTGATCGAACGCACCTTGAAGCTGGTAACTGTTACCATTCACACCGCACGTCCGGGTATTATTATCGGGAAAGGCGGACAGGAAGTTGACAAATTGAAGGAGGAGTTGAAAAAGATCACCAAGAAGGAGATCCAGATCAACATTTCTGAAATCAAGCGTCCTGAGCTCGACGCGGTGATCGTAGGCAACACAGTGGCTAGTCAGATTGAAGGACGTATTTCGTATCGTCGTGCGATCAAGACCTCCATTGCATCAGCCATGCGCATCGGAGCCGAAGGGATTAAGATCATGATTTCAGGTCGTTTGGGAGGCGCCGAAATGGCACGTCGCGAGCAATACAAGGAGGGACGTATTCCTTTGCATACATTCCGCGCCGACATTGATTACGCAACGGCCGAAGCCAACACAACCTACGGAATCATAGGAATCAAGGTGTGGATTTGTAAAGGTGACGTTTACGGACGTCCCGACCTGGTGCCAGATGCTTCAGCTGTAAATAAGCTGAAACCTTCGCAGCATCGTGGTGGTGAACGCCAGGGTGATCGTGACCGGGGGCGTAGCGACCGCGGAGGCGATCGTGGCGGTGATCGCAGAAATGATCGCGGGCCAGGCAGAGACGGTGGAAAACCCCGTGCCAGAAAATAATTGAAAGCATTGTAACCCATAATATCATTGAATAATGTTACAACCTAAGAAGACAAAATACAGAAAACAACAAAAGGGGAAGATGAAGGGCAATGCCCAGCGTGGTCATCAGCTCGCTTTTGGCTCCTTCGGTATCAAAACCCTGGAAGAAGCATGGATGACTGGTCGCCAGATTGAAGCAGCCCGTCAGGCAATCACCCGTCATATGAAACGTGAAGGTCAGTTGTGGATCCGCATTTTTCCGGATAAGCCGGTTACAAAGAAACCTGCCGAAGTTCGTATGGGTAAAGGAAAAGGCGCTCCCGAATATTTCGTGGCCCGTATCAATCCCGGCCGGATTTTATTTGAAATCGAAGGCGTGCCGATGGAAGTAGCCAAAGAAGCCCTGAGGCTGGGAGCACAGAAACTTCCGGTTCAAACCAAGACTGTTATGCGTAAGGATTACGTTGAAGAAGCAATCTAAAGAAAAATGGAACAGAAAGTCATAAGAGAATTTACAACGGGTGAAATCCTGGAAAGGTTGGATGAAGAAAAGCGTCAGCTGACCAAGCTTAAGCTTAACCATGCTGTTTCTCCACTGGAAAACCCAAATAAAATCAAGGCCTACCGTAAAACGATCGCGCGTCTTGAAACGGAATTGCGTCACCGGGTTCTCAAGGGAGAGAATGTCACTAAAGCAATTAAAAAGTAGTCAGGTACACAGCTGTGTATCCCATACAAAGTAACAATATGGAAACGAGAAATTTAAGAAAAGAAAAGACCGGTGTCGTTGTCAGCAATAAGATGGAGAAATCTGTTGTTGTTACCGTCGAGCGTAAGGTCAAGCATCCCAAGTACGGGAAATTCGTTAAGAAATCTTCCCGCTTCATGGCCCACGATGATAAAAATGAGTGCAGCGAGGGTGATAAAGTGCGGATAGCTGAAACCAAGCCCCTCAGTAAAAATAAGTGTTGGAGACTTGTCGAAATCATTGAAAAGGTTAAATAGCCATGATACAACAAGAGTCAAGATTAACAGTAGCAGATAACAGCGGAGCCAAGGAAGTCCTTTGTATCAAGGTCCTCGGCGGTACGCGCAAGCGGTACGCCCGGGTGGGCGACCGGATCATCGTAACAGTTAAGAATGCCCTTCCTTCGGGAAATATCAAAAAAGGGACGGTTTCTACAGCTGTGGTGGTCAGAACTAAAAAAGAGATGCGCCGTGCCGACGGTTCATATATCCGCTTTGACGACAACGCTGTAGTGTTGCTCAACGCTGGTGGTGAAATGATTGGTACCCGTATTTTTGGACCGGTAGCCCGAGAGTTACGCGAAAAACAATTCATGAAAATCGTTTCTTTAGCACCAGAAGTGCTTTAGGCAATTACAAATAAAATCATGCAGAAGAAGTTACATATCCGAAAAGGCGACACCGTGATGGTTATTGCCGGTGATTCGAGAGGTCAGCAGGGAAAAGTGCTGCGCGTTGATACCGAAAAATACAAAGCCATCGTGGAAGGGGTTAACATGGTTTCAAAGCATACCAAGCCCAATGCCAAAAGTCCGCAGGGAGGCATCGTTAAAATGGAAGCCCCTGTGCATCTTTCTAACCTGAAGATCGTTGATAATTCGGGAAAACCGACACGAGTTGGCAGGAAAATGGATCCCAAAACGGAAAAATTGGTACGTTATTCTAAAAAATCAGGGGAGGTTATAAAATAATGGCTTACACACCAAGATTAAAAGACAAGTATCTGAATGAGGTCGTTCCTGCTTTGATGAAGCAGTTCAACTACAAGAGCCCTATGCAGGTTCCACGGATCAATAAGATTTGCCTCAATCAGGGTTTAGGTATTGCCAATACCGACCGCAAATTCATCGACAACGGTATCAATGAAATGACGATGATCACCGGTCAGAAGGCAGTATCGACAAAATCACGCAAGGATATTTCCAATTTCAAACTCAGAAAAGGAAACCCGATTGGCGTCCGTGTCACATTACGTGGCGAGCGAATGTTCGATTTCCTCGACCGGTTGATCTCCGTTGCGCTTCCGCGTGTAAGAGATTTCCGTGGTGTGAATGACAAGGGCTTTGACGGTCGTGGTAACTATACCCTCGGGGTCACGGAGCAGATCATTTTTCCGGAAATTGACATTGACAAGGTATCCCGTATCAATGGGGTTGACATTACCTTCGTGACATCAGCACGGAACGACCGTGAGGCACATGCCCTGTTGAAAGAATTTGGAATTCCTTTTAAAACAAAGTAAATATATGGCAAAAGAATCGATCAAAGCCAGAGAGCGCAAACGTGAAGAAATGGTTGCTAAGTTCGCCGACAAGCGTAAAGCATTGAAAGAGGCCGGCGATTATATCGCGCTTCAGAAACTGCCAAAGAATGCTTCGCCTGTAAGGTTGCATAACCGCTGTAAACTGACAGGCCGTCCAAAGGGATATATGCGTCTTTTTGGTGTCTCTCGTATCAATTTCAGGGAGATGGCCAACAAGGGACTGATCCCCGGCGTTAGAAAAGCCAGTTGGTAAGAAAATAGAATAAAGGCCGGCCAAAGTGATCGCATCATGAAATTGCGACCTGGCAGATCGCCCCAAGAATAAAAACAAACAATTAAAAAATAAATAAATGGTTACGGATCCCATTGCAGATTATTTGACCAGAATCAGGAATGCCGTGTTGGCCAACCACCGGGTTGTTGAAATTCCGAAGTCGAAGATAAAGGAAGAGATTACCCGCATTCTCTTTGAAAAAGGATATATCCTTAATTATAAGGTAGATAGTGAGCCACATCCGGGTATCATCAAGATCGCTCTGAAATATCACCCGGTTACAAAACTTTCGGCTATCAACAGCCTGGTCAGGATTTCCAAACCCGGTTTGAGAAAGTATGTTAACAATGATCATCTCCCCCGTGTTTTGAACGGACTTGGAATTGCAATCCTGTCAACTTCCCATGGTATTATGACCGATAAGGAAGCCCGCACACAGAAAGTTGGCGGTGAGGTTTTATGTCACATCAGTTAATTAGGAGAGTAGAAAAATGTCAAGAATAGGAAAACTACCGATTGCTTTACCCGATGGTGTGACGATTACCGTCTCCGATTCCAATCTGGTTAATGTGAAAGGAAAGATGGGTCAGCTTCAGCAGCAGGTTGACCCGAAGATCACCCTGAAAATCGAAGATAAGCTCGTAACTGTTGAACGTCATTCTGAAGCCCAGGACGATCGTGCAAAGCACGGATTATACCGCTCACTGGTTTTCAACATGGTTAAAGGGGTTTCCGAAGGTTTTACCACCGTTCAGGAATTGGTTGGTGTAGGTTACAAAGCGACCGGCAGCGGGCAAATCCTTGAGCTTTCACTGGGATATTCGCATAATATCCTGATGGAACTTCCGGCATCCGTACATGTTGAAACAACTGCAGTAAAAGGAAAGAACAATTCCATTATTTTAAAGTCGGTTGACAAACAGCTTTTAGGACAAGTGGCTGCCAAAATCCGTTCGTTCCGTCGTCCGGAACCATATAAGGGAAAAGGTATCCGATTCCAGGGTGAAGAGATTAAGAAGAAGGCTGGTAAATCTGCCGCCGGACAATAATGTAGGGGTGGCCATTTCGGCCACCCAATAATAGGGGCAACCATTTCGGCCACCCAATAATAGGGGCAACCATTTCGGCCACCCAATAATAGGGGCAACCATTTCGGCCGCCCAATAATAGGGGCAACCATTTCGGCCGCCCAATAATAAGGGCAACCATTTCGGTCGCCCAATAATAAGGGCAACCATTTCGGTCGCCCAATAATAAGGGCAACCATTTCGGTCGCCTCAAAAAAAACAGGGTAACCGCAAGGGTTGCCCCAACAAAAACGAAATACAATGGCTATTAAGAGTAGAAAAGAATTCCGCAGGTTCAGGATCAAAAAAAGGATACGTAAAATCGTACAAGGGACACCTGACAGGCCTCGCATGACGGTATTCCGCAGCTGTAAGGCTATTTATGTGCAACTGATCGATGATCAGGCCGGGAAAACCCTGGTTGCCGCTTCTTCTATGGAAAAGGGGATGATTGACAACAAGGGAACCAAGACCGAGATCGCAAAGCTCGTTGGGAAGCAGATTGCTGAAAAAGCTATCCAGGCTGGAATCGAAAAAGTTGTTTTTGATCGTAATGGTTATTTATATCACGGCAGGGTAAAAACTTTGGCAGATGCTGCCAGGGAAGGTGGCCTAAAATTCTAAGGAAGATATGACAAACGTTAATGTAAAGAGAGTAAAGTCGAGTGAAATCGAATTTAAAGATCGTCTGGTCAGCATTCAGCGTGTGACCAAGGTAACCAAAGGGGGCCGTACCTTCAGTTTTTCAGCCATTGTTGTGGTTGGAAATGAAAACGGCGTTGTTGGTTACGGTCTTGGCAAAGCCAAGGAAGTCACGGCTGCTATTGCCAAAGGGGTTGATGATGCCAAGAAGAACCTGATAAAGGTTCCGATTCTGAAGGGTACCATTCCTCATGATCAGTTGGGTAAATACAGTGGTGCGCTTGTGTATCTGAAGCCAGCCGCTCCGGGAACCGGTGTTATTGCAGGTGGTGCAATGCGTGCGGTTCTTGAAAGCGTTGGGGTAAAGGATGTGCTTGCAAAATCGAAAGGTTCCTCTAACCCGCATAGCGTGGTGAAGGCAACGATCAATGCCCTGATCAAGTTAAGGGATCCATATACGATCGCTCAGCTCAGGGGTATTGAATTGAATCAAGTATTTAATGGCTAACATATCATATTAAAGGCTGTTTATAGCAATGGAAAAAATTAAAATAACACAGGTACGCAGTGGCATCGGAAGACCGTTGCGTCAGAAACGTACCCTCGAAGCATTGGGTCTGAAAAGGATCCGCCATACGGTTGAACATACCGCAACCCCCCAGATCCTGGGTATGGTGAATAAAGTTCAGCACCTGGTTACAGTAGAAGAAGTAAAATAATAGAAAAACGATACTGAAATGGATTTAAGCAATCTTAAACCGGCAAAAGGTTCAACAAAAAAGGTAAAGCGTATTGGAAGGGGACAAGGTTCCGGACACGGTGGAACATCCACCCGTGGCCATAAGGGAGCAAAATCCCGTTCCGGTTACTCCAAGAAACTGGGGTATGAGGGCGGACAGATGTCGCTCGTAAGGCGCGTTCCCAAGTTCGGATTCAAGAACTTCAACCGTGTTGAATATAAAGGCATCAACCTTGATGTGCTTCAGCTGATCGCCGAAAAGAACAATCTTACGGCTATTACTCCGGAGGTACTCATCGAATGCGGATATGTTTCGAAGAATGACCGGATAAAAATTTTAGGGCGGGGAGAACTGAAAACCAAACTTGAAATCACGGTTCACGGTTTCTCGGCCACTGCCAAAAAGGCAATTGAAGAATTAGGTGGAGTCGCTAACACACTTTAAACTTGTTTGAATGAAAAAACTGATTCAAACCATTCGAAACATCTGGAAGATTGAGGACCTGCGGAAGCGGATCTTGTATACAATCGGAATTATCCTGATCTATCGTCTGGGCTCTTATGTAGTACTACCCGGTGTTGACCCAAGCATGCTTGCGAATTTACAGAACCAGAGCAGCTCGGGATTGCTTGGATTGTTAAATATGTTTTCGGGCGGAGCCTTTTCCAATGCCTCAATTTTTGCATTGGGGATTATGCCTTATATTTCGGCATCAATCGTAATGCAGTTACTGGGAATGGCCATTCCATACTTCCAGAAACTTCAGAAGGAGGGAGAAAGCGGCCGTAAGAAAATCAACCAGATGACACGTTACCTAACCGTTATCATTTTGATTTTCCAATCGCCTGCCTACATTGCAAACCTGGCATCACAGTTGCCTGCTGAAGCGATTTCGCCCTTTAACCCGAATATCACCCATCATTCGGTATTCTCTTTCTTTGGCATATCTTCCATCATCATCCTCACTGCAGGCTCTATGCTGGTCATGTGGCTTGGAGAGCGGATAACCGATAAGGGTATTGGCAACGGTATCTCCCTGATCATCATGATCGGGATCATTGCCCGCCTGCCATTTTCACTGGTTGGTGAGTTGGTGTCGAGAATGGAGCAGAAAGGCGGCGGACTTGTATTCTTTGTTGTTGAAATTGCATTTCTTGTACTGGTTGTTCTGGTTACCATTCTGCTCGTGCAGGGGACACGGAAAATCCCGGTGCAGTATGCCAAGCGGATCGTCGGAAACAAACAATATGGCGGTGTTCGTCAGTACATCCCTTTAAAGGTGAATGCTGCAGGGGTTATGCCCATCATCTTTGCCCAGGCTATCATGTTCCTGCCATTGACCATTGCCGGTTTTGCAAGCAATGATACGCTTACAGGATTTGCGCGGGTATTTACAGATATCAATGGGTTTTGGTACAATTTTGTGTTTTTTATCCTGATCATCCTGTTTACCTATTTCTATACGGCTATTACGGTTAATCCAAACCAGATGGCTGAAGATATGAAGAAGAATGGTGGTTTCATCCCGGGGGTTAAACCTGGTAAGAAGACTGCTGAGTTTATTGATGATGTCATGTCGCGTATAACGCTTCCAGGTTCGATTTTCCTCGGATTTGTTGCCATTATGCCTGCACTGGTCAGACTGGTGGGGATAACATCACAATTTGCGCAGTTTTATGGAGGCACCTCCCTTCTGATTCTGGTGGGTGTGGTTCTGGATACTTTGCAGCAAATCGAAAGTCATTTATTGATGCGTCACTACGATGGTCTGACCAAATCGGGCCGAATAAAAGGGCGTTCATCTTATGCTGTCGGACAGTAGCTTATGTTTAGCAAGCAAATGACGGTTAAATCGGCTGAAGAGATTGAATTACTGAGAGAAAATGCCGTCATTGTAAGCAAAACACTCGCGGAAGTCGCGAAACACATACAACCTGGTGTTAAAACGATAACACTTGACAAAATAGCTGAAGAATATATCCGGGCGGAAGGGGCGGTACCCGGGTTCAAAGGATACAGGGGGTTTCCGGCAACCCTTTGCATCTCCGTTAATGAAGCGGTGGTGCATGGAATACCGGGTGACAGAGTTCTTAAAAATGGTGATATAGTTTCGATCGACTGCGGATGCCATAAATATGGCTACTACGGTGATTCTGCATATACTTTTCCGGTTGGTGAAGTTTCCGGGGAGGTGATGAACCTTCTGAAGCGTACCAAGGAATCGTTATTCAAAGGACTGGAAATGGCAGTAGCAGGTAAACGGGTAGGCGACATCAGTGCCAACGTGCAGGAATACGTGGAAGGATTTGGTTATTCGGTGGTTAGAGAGTTGGTGGGGCATGGAATTGGCCAGCAGTTACACGAGAAACCGGATATTCCCAATTACGGGAAGAGAGGTTCGGGCGCGAAATTGCAGGCGGGACTGACAATCTGTATTGAACCCATGATTAATCTGGGTGCAAAATCGGTAGTTCAGGACCAGGATGGATGGACGATCCGCACGGCTGACAGGATGGCTTCGGCTCATTTTGAGCTAACGGTTGCTGTCAGAAAGGATAAAGCAGATATTCTCTCAACATTCCGATATATTGAAGAAGTACTAGGATCAAGCAGCATATAGTATGGCAAAGCAATCGTCAATACAACAAGATGGCACGGTCATCGAATCTCTCGGAAATGCAATGTTCCGGGTTGAATTAGAAAATGGGCATGTTATTACTGCTCATATTTCAGGCAAAATGAGAATGCATTATATTAAAATACTACCAGGGGATAAAGTGAGGATCGAGATGTCACCCTATGATTTAACAAAAGGAAGAATTACGTTCAGGTATCAATAGACAATAAAGCAAACGTAAAATGAAAGTAAGAGCATCAATAAAGAAAAGATCTGCAGATTGCAAGATCGTTCGTAGAAATGGCAAACTGTATGTCATTAATAAAAAGAACCCAAAGTTCAAGCAAAGACAAGGTTAAGATTTTACAAACATAAAATTGGATTAATATGGCCAGAATTGCAGGTATTGACTTACCTAAAAATAAACGGGGTGAAATTGGGCTGACCTATATCTTTGGTATTGGAAGAAGCACCGCTCAAAAGATCCTTGATGTGGCAGGTGTGGACCGGAACAAGAAGGTCCAGGACTGGAATGATGATGAGCAAAACAAGATCCGTACGGTTATCAATGATAATTTCAAGATCGAAGGCGCTTTACGTTCTGAAGTCCAGATGAATATCAAACGTTTGATGGATATCGGTTGCTACCGTGGAATTCGTCATCGTTTGGGGTTGCCCGTTCGTGGACAGAGCACAAAAAATAATGCGCGTACACGCAAAGGCAGGAAAAAAACCGTTGCCAACAAGAAGAAGGCAACCAAGGGTTAATCGTTAATGCACGTAGTAAATTAGTATATGGCAAAGACTGAAAAAAGTTCAAAGAAAAGAGTTGTCAAGGTTGATACGATTGGGAAAGCCTATGTCAACGCTTCATTCAACAATCTCATTATCACGCTGACCAATAACAATGGCCAGGTTATCAGCTGGTCGTCGGCTGGTAAGATGGGATTTAAGGGTTCAAAGAAGAACACTCCTTATGCCGCTCAGATGGCGGCACAGGATGCATCGAAAGTTGCATACGACCTGGGACTTCGTAAGGTGAAGGTTTACATTAAGGGACCCGGTGCCGGTCGTGAGTCAGCAATCCGCACGCTCCACACAGCAGGGATTGAAGTAACGGAAATCGTTGATATCACTCCGTTGCCACACAACGGATGTCGCCCTCCAAAAAGAAGAAGAGTTTAATATTTATTTATAATTTATTACCATGGCAAGATACATTGGCCCAAAGTCGAGAATTGCAAGAAGGTTCAGGGATCCCATTTTTGGTCCTGATAAAAGTTATGAGAAGAAGAATTATCCTCCGGGAATGCATGGTCAAACCAAACGCAGGGCCAAAACCTCTGAGTATGGAACCCAGCTCATGGAGAAACAAAAAGCTAAATATACCTATGGCATCCTTGAGCGCCAGTTTAAAAATACCTTTCTGAAAGCTGCCCGCAAAGGTGGTATAACGGGTGAGGTGTTGCTGCAGCTTATTGAATCACGGCTTGATAATGTGGTATTCCGCCTTGGAATTTCCCCGACCCGTGATGGAGCCCGTCAGTTAATCGGTCATCGTCATATTATGGTCAATGGCAAGCTGGTGAATATTCCTTCGTTTGAGCTGCGCCCGGGTGATATCGTATCAGTTCGCGAACGTTCAAAATCACTTGAAGTTATCACCAATTCGGTTGTTGGCCGTGGCAATCAGTATCCCTGGCTTGAATGGGATGGCGGCATGATGACCGGAAAATTTATGAGCTACCCTGAACGGGATCAGATTCCTGAAAATATCAAGGAACAGCTTATCGTCGAATTGTATTCGAAGTAATTTTATCGTAGAGACGCATTTCAAATGCGACTCCACGCTTCAAAATATCTAACACAAAAAAAAAGAATATGGCAATATTACCGTTCCAGAAACCTGACAAGGTAATCATGGTGGAAGCCAATGATTGCCGGGGAGTGTTTGAATTTCGCCCGCTTGAGCCTGGTTTTGGTGTGACCATTGGAAATTCACTCAGAAGAATTCTTCTTTCTTCATTGGAAGGCTTTGCAATAACTTCGGTTAAAATCGAAGGGGTTGAGCAGGAATTTTCCACGATTAAGGGAGTTATTGAAGATGTGACGGAGATCATATTAAACCTGAAGCAAATTCGCTTCAAACGTTTAATTGATACCGAAAATTCCGAAAAAGTCACCGTGATCATCGCACAACAGAAAGAATTTAAAGCTGGTGATATAAATAAATTTCTATCCGTGTTTCAGGTTTTGAATCCGGAGGTGGTTGTTTGCCATATGGAATCGAACGTCAAACTTACGGTAGAGCTTTCCGTTGACAAAGGCAGGGGTTACATTCCGGCAGAGGAGAATAAAACCTTGAGTTCATCTCTTGGCCGGATCGCTATCGATTCGGTTCATACACCGATCAAGAATGTGACATTCAATGTTGAGAATTTCCGCGTTGAGCAGAAGACTGACTACGAAAAGCTGGTTATTGAGGTTGTGACCGATGGTTCAATTCAGCCAAAAAATGCCTTGAAAGAGGCCGCGAAAATTCTCATCCATCATTTCATGTTATTTTCGGATGAGAAAATCACCCTTGACTCAGCAGAAAAAGCAGTGGCTGAAGAGTTTGATGAAACGTCACTGCACATTCGCCAATTGCTGAAAACCAAGCTGGTCGATATGGACCTCTCGGTACGGGCACTTAATTGCCTTAAGGCTGCCGATGTTGAATATTTGGGTGATCTTGTGGCTTTTAATAAGAATGATTTACTGAAGTTCCGCAACTTCGGAAAAAAATCACTTACTGAACTGGAGGAACTTGTTAAATCAAAAGGCCTCGAATTTGGTATGAATACGACGAAATATAAATTAGATAAGGATTAATTGCGATGAGACACCAGAAGAAATTTAATCATTTAGGGAGAAAAAGTGCACACCGGAAGGCAATGCTGTCGAACATGGCGGCCTCACTGATTATTCATAAACGGATACATACAACTGTTGCTAAGGCTAAGGCGCTGCGTATCTACGTGGAACCCCTGATTACAAAGTCAAAAGAGGACACCACTCATTCACGGCGTACTGTTTTCAGCTATCTGCAAAGTAAGGAAGCTGTGACTGAACTTTTCCGCGAAATCTCAAAAAAGATCATGGAGCGTCCGGGCGGTTATACCCGAATTTTAAAAACCGGAAATCGATTTGGAGACAATGCCGAAATGTGCCTGATTGAACTTGTTGACTACAACGAAGCAATGTTGACGGTTAAGGATGATGGTAAAGGCAAGTCAACCCGCAGAAGAAGGGCTGGTTCAAAGAAAAAAGCCGGTGATGAACCTGAAGCAAAAGTAACAGCTAAGACAGAAACCGAAGCCAAACAACCAAAGGAGGCGAAGAAGGAAGTGGCGCCGGCCAAGGAAGCTGAAGCTGAAGTAACACCCGAAACTCCGGAAGAAAAACCAGAAGTCTAAACGCTTGAAAACAAAAAATTAATCGTTTATAACCAGAAAAAAGGATAGCATATATAGCATGTTGTCCTTTTTTTATTTAATACAATACAAATAATCTAAAAATACGAAAATGAGCACTATTTTATCTATCCATGCCAGGCAGATTCTGGACTCAAGAGGAAATCCCACCATCGAGGTGGATGTTATTACAGATAACGGAATAATGGGGCGTGCTGCTGTTCCTTCAGGAGCGTCGACCGGGGTGCATGAAGCAGTTGAATTGCGCGACGGCGATAAGAAGGTTTATCTGGGAAAGGGTGTTTTGCAGGCTGTTCAAAATGTGAACACAGTGATCGCCGAAGAAATCCAGGGTATGTATGTTACCGATCAACTGGAGATCGATAATAAAATGATTGAGCTCGATGGTACGCCAAATAAAGGTAAACTAGGGGCAAATGCAATCCTTGGCGTTTCACTTGCAGCTGCCCACGCAGCCGCTCAGGTTACCGGACAGGAACTTTACCGCTATATTGGCGGAGTTTCAGCTCAAACATTGCCTATCCCCATGATGAACATTCTGAATGGAGGTTCGCATGCTGATAATTCCATCGATTTCCAGGAATTTATGATAATGCCCGTTGGCGCATCATCCTTTAGTGAAGCCTTGCGGATGGGAGCTGAAGTTTTTCACAATCTGAAAAACGTATTGAAAAAGGGAAAATATTCCACCAACGTCGGTGACGAGGGAGGATTCGCACCTAACCTAAAATCGAATGAGGAAGCTCTGAAAGTTATCATGAAAGCAATTGAAATTGCCGGTTACGAACCAGGTAAGGATATTTGTATTGCTCTCGACCCGGCATCTTCAGAATATTTTATTCCTGAGGAAAATGTGTATCATCTGAAAAAATCGACAGGAGATAAACTTTCCCCGTCCGACATGGTGGCCTTCTGGAAGGATTGGACTAAGCGTTACCCGATCTATTCCATTGAAGATGGAATGGCCGAAGATGACTGGGATGGATGGAAACTGATGACCAAGGAGATGGGGAATAAAATCCAGCTTGTGGGTGATGACCTTTTTGTGACAAATGTCGAGCGGTTGGCCGAAGGCTTTAAAAAAGGTGTTGCGAACTCTATTCTTATCAAAGTGAACCAGATCGGAACACTGAGTGAAACCATCAGTGCAGTCAATATGGCCTACCGGAACAGTTATACGGCCGTTATGAGCCACCGCTCGGGTGAAACCGAGGACGTAACAATCGCTGATCTTGCTGTTGCCCTAAACACCGGATTGATCAAAACAGGTTCAGCTTGTCGTACCGACAGGATTGCAAAGTACAACCAGTTACTCCGTATCGAAGAACAATTAGGCGAAACTGCTAAATATCTTGGCAGGGATTTCAAATATTACCGTTAAATAATTTAAGAATTTACAAAAGCCCTGCCTGATTTTCAGGCGGGGCTTTTGTTTAAATACTGTTGATAAAGATGTTAACAGAAAAATAGGGTAATTGTTTTTTTTTAATACATTAGCATGATATATTTCAACCAATTTAATTTGTCTTAATGCGCTTTCTTTTATTTGTTCTGTTTATTCCAACCATGCTTTTTGCTCAGGGATCTGACAAAGAAAAAGTTTCTCCTCTGGCCAGAAACTGGTATGTTGGGGGTACGCTTGGTCCGGATTTTTATTATGGTGATCTGAATGAAAGTAAATTTCTTCCTAAAAAAAGTGTCAGTGTTGCCGGAAGTCTGTTTGCCCATTATCACATAAACGATGTTGTTGGTTTACGGTTCCAGCTTTTAATCGGGGGGCTGAACGGTTCGAAGCCTGTTTTAAACACGGAAGGGACAACGGTTGATGCTGCATTTAGCGGCCTTTTTACAGAGTTTAATGTAAACACGACCATAAATTTTTCGAATCTTTTTTCGCCTCATAAGCCCAACAGGCATTTTTTTGTATATGGAACGGTCGGATTGGGATATGCAGTTTGGTTTTCAAAACTGTTAAATAAGGTATATCCTTCTGATTCAATAAATTTGAATACGTTTGTGAATTCAGCCGTTGTAATACCGGCCGGAATAGGCGCCATCTATAATATTAACAAGAAATTACAGGTCAGTGTCGAATGGACGTTCAGAACTTTCTTCTCAGATAAAGTGGATAACACAGTAGGCGGTTATCGTTTCGACATTGTCGATTATCTTGCTTTTGGGTTTTCCTATAACCTTGGCGGCAAGCCTGTGAAAAAAAAGCCAAATGTGAATGATTATCCCTACCCGGTAAACCCTGTGGTTCTTTCCCAGCCTGCTCCGGTCAGGCCCCGGCCCCAGGTCGAGACGGTAGCTCCCATGCCTTCAGTACCTGATGAATATGTATACAAAGTTCAGATTTGCGCATTCAACCAGCACAATTACAGCGCTGACTGGATCAGGAAGCACTACCGGGTCAACCAGCCCGTATCGCGTGAGCAGGAAGGCACGATGTCGCGCTATACTGTGGGCGATTTCAGCAATATGCAAAATGCACGTGTGCTGCGCGATGAAATGGTTAAGCTGGGCATCCATGATGTCTTTATAATCGCATACAAAGATGGCATAAGACATCACACCGTTACCACCGAATAAAATCCTGCGATATTATTTACAGACTTGCCGGATGAAGGTCACCGATTGGGGGTCGCTCATTCCTGCATTCAGGGATTTCTGAAAATCACTGCACGCAATCGATGTGTTTCCAAGGAAAAAGTTTGCCAATCCACGGTTGTAATAAATGGGCTTCATGGTGTTGTTGTCGGTGGGCTGGGAGGATGCATAACTGATCGCATAATCATAATCCATGATCGCACCTGAATAATCAGTAAGCTTTAATTTGCAATTTCCCCGGTAGGCATATATGCCGGTGACATTGGTTTGCGGCTTGAGTTGAAGTGCACGGTTGAAATGCCGGATTGCTTCGGCATAGTTCCCGTTTTCATATTTCCAAACGCCATCCCAGTAAACCTTGTAATAATCTGTCTGCAATTCGGGAGAGGAGGAACCCGGAGCGGATGAACTAACAGCATTTATATTCATCGATGGACCGGTATACCTGTAATTTTTACAGTATTCCTTGATGGCCTTATCAGTTGAAAGGTCTTTAAAACCAAGTTGCACGGCAGTATTCCAGTCCTGGCATGCGCCATTAACATCTTTCAGGTTTTGCCTGGCAACACCGCGGTTATAGATTGTTGTAAGCCATGCTGAATAGTAAGTCTGGTCGATTGGTTTGAGCGTGATCGCTTTGTCATAGTCCTGCATGGCAAGGGCAAAATCGCCAAGTTTTTGCCTGGCATTGGCACGATAGGCATAGGTCAGGAAAAAATCAGTGTAGGGCTGGGTGCGTGCGGCTTCGGTGAGATCGGAGATGCTTTGAATAAAATTCCCCATGCTATAATTTGATACTCCTCTTTTGTAAAAATCGTCGGCTGTTTGAGGTGTTCCGGTAAATTGCTGTATCGGGATAATGCCGCTAAACCTGATCAGGTTTTGAAATATGGTAAAATCTGTTTCGTAATAGGAGCTTCTGAATAATTTATCCCGGTTTTTCAGTTCGAGGTAGGGCGTGAAAAACTTTGCCTTGTTCATTACCTGGATAAACCGGAAGCGGGCCAGGGATTGTCCCCCGGATTGTACGGGCCAGAAGGCAATCAGCAGGTTATGCGATGCGATTGTTTTATCGGAAAGTGTTTTTTGAAGATTATATGAGATGACGGTGTTCCAGGTGTCTTTATCAAAATCAATCAATGTTCCGTCGCACACAACTTCCATATTGGTGATATATGGCTTGTTGAATTCCATTTTTTCAGGGATGACCTCCTTTAATTTATCTGCTTTAAACACAAAGTAGGTTAAGGCGGTTTGGTTATGCCATTCATCCATAAGAATAGGGAATTCATAGTATCCTGTTCTGAATTTAATAATCAGTACGGCATAAAGCTCGTTTTCATAGGAAACATCGCGCATTTCAATGATATCAAAGTTTTCTTTGCCGAGTTTGTAATAGGCTTTTCCTGATGTGTTATATTCAGATTTGCTGTAAAGCAGTCGGTTTTCCTTCGAAATCCATTTGCCGTCGTCCTGCAGGGTCCATCCCATAGCCATGTCGAGTGAAGAACGAACCTCGCTCAGCATCGGCAGGTTGTTCATGGAGCGTTCGACAGGCTGATCATCCTTCGAGGCGGTGGATGTTTGGGTCGGCTGGATGGTGTACTGAGGATTCTGGCTTTGAAGAAGTCCGAAAATACCCAGATATAGCAAAATAAAAACTAATCGCTTCATCAGTTTTTGTTATTAATCCTTAATTTTTTCTAAAATATGTATTAGCAGACCTGTGACATGGCTGACGTTTTCATTAAAAACCACAAGGATATCATCCCAGGTAACAGGTTCTTCATCATGTTTCCATGAATCGTAATCGGTTGAAAGTGCAACCGCGGCATAGGGAATTCCGGCTTCGTTAGCCAGGCTAGCTTCTGTTGCGATACTCATATTGATGACATCGGCGCCAAGAAGCCGAAACATATTTGATTCTGCGCGGGTTGAAAAGCGGGGGCCTTCAATAGTAACGATGGTTCCTTTGGGATGGAATGACAAGCCTTTTTCCCTGCAACCATTGATCAGGATCGACCGGAGTTTTTCAGAAAAAGGCTCGGCCATGGCTGTGTGTCCCCCTTTTCCCGGTTCAAAATGATCATAGTATGTGTTGATCCTGAGCCGTGTGAAATCAATAAACTGGTCAAGAATAACAAAATCACCCCGGTGTATCTCATCTCTCAGGCTACCGCAGGCAGTAGTGGCAAAAATATACTGGCAACCCAATTGTTTCAGTGCATCGATATTTGCCCTGTAATTAACCTGTGATGGAGGAATTGAATGATCGCGGCCATGCCTGGCCAAAATTAATACTTCACATTCTCCGATGGATCCTGAAAAAAAAGATGAGCTTGGCAAGCCATAAGGTGTTGTTGTATGTATTTCCTTCACATCATGAAAGATGTTCAATTTATCCAACCCCGAGCCCCCGATGAGACCTATTCTGACCATTTTACAAAATTTAGGCGAATATAATAGAAATAGCAGTGTGTTTCAATTGGTGGCTGAATTATTTATCACAAAAATTTCTGAGTTATCAACATATAATGGTCAATACATTTTTACAATAAATAAAAGGATGATGCTTTCTACATATGAATGAAAAGGTTAATTTTGCCGGCACTTAACATAGACACATGAACATTCAGTATATCGGAGAGCATCTTCTCCCCGGCGAGATGGGGAAATTTTTTGTATGGCTTGGCTTTTTCACCGCCATTGCGGCAACCATATTATATTTACTTGCTTTTACCCGTAAAGACCAACGGCAGCTTCTGAAGCGGAGTGCAAAGGGATTTTATGTTGTCCATGCACTTTCACTGGTGGGTGTTACAGCCGCCTTGTATCATATCATATTAAACCACTATTTTGAGTATTCGTACGTCTGGCAATATTCTTCCGTTGAATTGCCGATGAAATATGTCATTTCCTGTTTCTGGGCAGGGCAGGAGGGAAGTTTTCTTGTCTGGGCATTGTTCCAGGCCTTGATCGGACTTGTCCTGGTTGGGATAGCACGAAACTGGGAGTCGCCGGTCATGATCGTCTTTTCACTTTCACAGGTATTCGTGACCTCCATGCTCCTGGGTGTAAAATTCGGAGGCATTGCCATTGGGGCCAGTCCGTTCAACCTGCTGCGGGAGACCGTAGAAAGCGTTGAAGGCACGATCTTTGCCATGCCCGACTATTTAAATTCGATCAAAGACGGAAACGGTTTAAACCCGTTGCTGGAAAATATCTGGATGACCATTCATCCACCCATTTTATTTCTCGGGTATGCGCTTGCGCTGGTCCCGTTTTCCTATGCCATTGCCTCGTTTCTTAAAAAGGATTATCATACCTGGATCGCGCGGGCCATGCCATGGACACTGATGGCGCTTCTGATGCTGGGGGCCGGTATACTTCTTGGCGGTGCCTGGGCCTATGTTTCGCTGACTTTTGGCGGTTTCTGGTCGTGGGATCCGGTTGAAAACTCCTCCCTGGTGCCCTGGATGACCCTGGT
>CAISJJ010000172.1 GCA_903885595.1 uncultured Bacteroidales bacterium | reverse complement strand
TCTCTTGTATTTCTTATACTTTGGATTATAATTGTTCCCGACAAAGCCAGGAAATATATTCTTATTCTCTTTATTGGGGTAAATGTTTTCATACTTCTGATTCAATTATACAGACCGGATTTAATCGTAACTTATCCTACCGAATTTGCCAGGTGGATTGATAATCTGATAAGTATGATTTACTCATCAGTCTTTATATTTTTTATCATACGGTTTGTTCATAAGAATTACACAATCAAAAAAAAACAAGTTGAGGAAAGCGAACAGCGTTTCCGATCAATAATTGAAAACTCATTTGACGCAATCACACTTTTGGACATAAATGGAACGATACTTTACGAGAGTCCTTCAATCATAAGAATAAACGGATATACTGTTGAAGAACGGTTAGGGACAAACGGATTTGGGAGAATCCATCCCGATGATGCAAATCGGGTAAAACAGTCCTTTGGAGAACTAGCTCAAATACCAGGTAAATCTTTAAGCATGGAGTTTAGGTTCCTTCACAAAAATGGTAATTATATTCAACTTGAAGCTGTTGCGACAAATTTGCTAAACGAACCAGCAGTTAAATCCATTGTTGTTAATTTTAGTAATATCACCGGCCGTAAACAGGCAGAGGATACGCTTCGGCTTAAAAATTTCGTTTTCGATGTTTCCATTGCCGCCAAAAGTATCGCCGATATTAACGGTATCATAACTGAGGCTAACAGCTCATTCCTCAGGGTCTGGGGTTATCCGGGCATGAATGAGGTCATCGGAAAGCCAATATCTTTTTTCATAGAAGACCCTGATGCAGCAATAGCCATTGTAACTGCTCTTAATAATACCGGAGAGTGGGAGGGTGATTACATAGCCAGGAAAAAGGACGGTTCGACATTTATAGCTCATGGACTTGCAACCGTTGTCAAAGATGAGACTGGAAAATTATTAGCTTACCAATCATCAGTAATCGATATCACCAAGCGCAAACAGGTTGAGGAAGCATTACAGGATAGTGAAAAGCGGTTCAGAAATGTATTGCAGGATATTAAGTCCGTAGCAGTTCAGGGGTATGCTCCTGATGGTACGACTACCTATTGGAATAAAGCATCCGAATTATTATATGGATTTACTGCTCAGGAGGCTATAGGCAACAATCTTCTTGACTTGATTATACCCTCTGAAATGAAGGATGATGTTAGCGCAGCCATAAAGTGGATGGCAGAGACGGGACAGGCAATACCTTCATCAGAAATGGTTTTACAACGAAAAGATGGCTCCCGTGTTTCTGTATTTTCGCATCATACCATAGTTCAAGTTTCCGGACAGCCACAGGAATTGTTCTGCATTGATATTGATCTTACCGACCGCAAGCAGGCGGAGGACAAATTGAAGGTAAGCGAACAACTTTATCGCACCCTGTTCGACCAGGCGAACGAAGGACTCATCTTATTAACAATGGAAGGAAAAATAGCAGAACTCAACCAGTCCTTTGCGCAAATGCATGGCTACACGGTAGATGAGATGAAAAACATGGATATCAAAGAGCTGGATGTACTTAGAGAAAATGCATTTGATGGTCGCGATGAGGTGATGCAACGCATCTATGCCGGTGAGGTCGTTCGTTTTGAGGTGGAGCATTACCATAAAAAAGGTCACAGCTTTATTATGAGCGATACCGTAAGTATAATTACAATAGCAGGTCAGCGGTATTTTCTTGCATTTCATCAGGATATAACGGAACGTAAGCAGGCAGAAGAAAAGCTCATGAAAAGCGAACTTACTCTTAAGGAATCACAGAAATTGGCAGGACTTGGAACTTTTGATCTTGATATACTTGCAGGAATCTTTAGAACTTCTGATATATTGAATGAGATATTTGGGATTGATGAACAATATGATCACAGCATTAACGGATGGGCGGCCTTATTACATCCCGAAGACCAGGAAATGATAGTCAAATATTTAGTGAATGACGTAATCGGGGCAAAGCAGCATGGCAATATCGAATTTCGTATTGTTCGCTATAACGACAAGACCACTCGCTGGATGCATGTATTGGCCAAATTAGAACTCGATGCCAATGGTCATCCCGTTATGTTGCACGGTACTGCACAGGATATAACTGATCGGAAACTGGCGGAGCAAGAGTTAATCATTACCAAAGAAAAGGCCGAAGAAAGCGACCGTTTAAAAACAGCATTTCTTCTAAACATGAGCCACGAAATCCGCACTCCAATGAACGGAATCCTTGGTTTTTCAAATTTATTAAAAGAGCCCGGTCTTACCGGCGAAGAGCAGCAGGAATATATCGGAATTATTGAGAGAAGCAGTGAACGCATGCTCAACATAATTTCGGAAATTGTGGATATTTCGAGGATAGAATCGGGAGAGACAGTCATTCATTTTGAAAAGACGAATATAAACGAGAAGATAGAAAATGTATATAAACTCTTAAACCCGGATGCGGAAAATAAAAGAATAAATCTTTCTTTCAAAAATAGTTTGCCGGCTGAAGAAGCATTTACAGAAACAGACAAAGATAAGTTGTTGGTGATTCTGACTAATCTGGTAAAAAATGCTATTAAATACACCGATAAAGGTTCAATTGAATTTGGGTATGAGATCGCAGAGACAAAGCATGCCTTGCCTATTCTTCAATTTTATGTGAAAGACACGGGCATCGGTATTCCAAAAGACAGACAGAAAGCCATTTTTGAACGATTTACTCAGGCAGATATTGCTGACGTACAAGCAAGACAGGGAGCAGGGTTGGGTTTAAGCATTGCAAAGGCTTATGTGGAAATGTTAGGAGGGAGAATCTGGGTTGAAAGCGAACAAGGGAAAGGTTCAACATTTTATTTTACCCTTCCGGATATTACTGAACCGGAAGGAAAAAATGCTGCTGCAAAAGTTGTTCCGGACGAAAGCGCAGATAATCATCTTAATCCCGAAGTTTCGGGACTGAAAATATTGATTGTCGAAGATGATGAATCATCCAGAATGTTGATTGCCAAAGTTATAAAACCGATTAGTAACCAAATTATCAAAGCAATTACCGGGGTCGAAGCGATTGAAGCTTGCCGCAATAATCCTGATATTGATTTAATTCTGATGGATATTCG
>CAISJJ010000171.1 GCA_903885595.1 uncultured Bacteroidales bacterium | reverse complement strand
TGTTGTTTAGATGAGATGAATTTATCTTATGTCGAACAATACTTCGCAGATTTTCTTGTTCTGCTTCAAGCCCCCATGGAGGATCGACAAATAATATTCTTCGATAAAAATCTCTGCCGTATTGATGATCCATACAAAGACTTCCACCAGATTCATCTTCCTTCATCCCTTCGTTTTTGTGGTACCGTAAATGTTGATGAAACCACGAAGTTTTTTAGCCCGAAAGTTCTTGACCGTGTGCATATTATTGAAATGGGACCTGTATCATTATCAAATATCAACTCATGGAATGAGCACCAACCAGACAATTCAGCAATTGGCAAACCCATTTCAGCACGCATTTACTATTCATGGTCACAGGAACCCGGACTTGTTCAGGAATATGTATTAAAGAGCATAAACGAAATTGAATGTCTTCTTTCAGCAATGGGATTGAGAATATCCCCGAGAACATTTAAATCCATTTGCAGATATGTTTCAAATGCCAGAGGGGTTATGGAGTCCGATGAAGAGGCTATGGATTATGCAATTTTTCAAAAGATACTGCCCGGATTGAGAGGACACTCTACACAGTTCAGAGAAATGCTTTTCAAATTAATCGAAATAACCGAATCGAGAAATTACAACAGGTCTTCATCAAGAATCAAACTCATTGCTGAAGCTCCGATCGCAATGGATTTTTTCAATTATTCTATGGCATAGGAATAAATGCGGTTTATCATCCACAAGGGTATCAACAATCTGGTTTCTGAACAGATTGATCCATCAACGTATCGAGTATTTTTATTGAATGAAGCACTGGAAGAAACGGATTCCTTGAGCTTTACAATAGAAGATTATCCCGAGCATGTTGATTTTCGTCTTCATATTGGGGATAAACAGCTTCCTGATGCAATGAATTATAGACAATTTATGGAATGGGAAAAATCTCAATATCTCTCCAATTGTATAGGCAAGGTACAAATTGTTCTCGAAGTAAGAAGTAAAGATTCGAATATTTGGCAGGCCGTCTTTTTAGTTGAAGTTTTCTGTTATCCCAGTAAAATCAGCAGGCAACAGTACAAAATAATGCTCCAGGATATTTCTACAATATCCAGGGGTCTCCTGCTTGATATTGTCTCCAAAACCAGCTCTTTCTTCGGTTGGGGAGCCACGAAGTCTGTCGATGAATTATCCGGTGTTGAAGAATATCTCCTTATCAATCAATTCCTGAGCCAATTTGAGCCTATCCTCGAACGAATCAACAGAGACCCAGGCAATCGCTTAACGGTTACGAATATTCAATCGCTTTGCTATGGCCAAGAAAATTTCACACCAAAATCGCTTGCACAAATGAGTCGTAGCGGATCAGATCCCAGAAAAAAAGGATATAGAAGGCCATTTCAATGTGAAATTCAACGAAAAGAAAAAACTTTTGATATTTGGGAAAATCGGCAGATATCTGCATTATGTAATTGGGTTGCCGATCGGTCGTCTCTCGTTGCAAGTAAAGCTCAAATTCAAATTGATACCATAAAAAGGGATAAACAATGGAGGAGACTTGCTCCAAAAGGAAAAATTTCGTTATGGGACCTTGAAGATGCTCCGCGAATAACTCAATTGGAAAGATCAATTGATTCTTGTCGCAAAATACAGCGACGGCTATCCCTGTATCCAAAACGTTTTGTTTTCCTTGAAGGAGTCAGCAAATCAAAACTTGATTTAAAGCCAACGCCAAAATTCATGAGAGATCTCTTTTATTCGCATGCCTACTCTGTAATGATCGAATTCATAAGCAATAACGGTTTGATATTTGATAACGGAATACTTGAACAAAAGCTCAAGGACACTTCAAAGCTTTACGAATACTGGATTTTTCTCTTAATCTTTTTTTACCTAAAAAAACGTTTATGCCTATCTGCAACGAAAGAAGCACCTTTCCTGAATCCTACAAGTAACAAAGATCGATATGCTTTAAATATCAATTCCGGTGATCACATAATTTTTTTGGCCCAAAACGGTTTCAAAGTCGCGATTCACTACGAACCAACCTTTTTCACAAAAACCGAAGCTGAAAAGATCGGTAGTAGATTTATTCGTTCAACATTAAGGGGCAGTAAACCATTAGTGCCTGATATTTACATCGAAATATTATCTGGAACAACAGAGTCTCCGAACCTTGAATATGGTATAGTCATCGACTGCAAGTACACTTCACGAATTCTGGAAGTACATTGGAATGATGTAGAGAAATATCAGAGTCAACTTTTCGAGAGTATAGGGCTTCGAAATGTTGCAGATCAGTTATGGATTATCCATCCGGGAGAGCGACCATATTGGCAGGTCAATGTGCCTTATGGCTCGCCTGAAGACCTCGTCCGAATGCCGAGCAACACTGTTCAGGGAGTTTTGTCTCTCGCACCAACCGCCAACGAGACATCTCAAGGGTCACTCGAATACCTTTTCGATCAACTTGATGATTCGATTGGAAAAATTATTCGGATGTTTGTTGATATGTCAGCGGCGGTGCGAAAATGTACCAAATCGGGCGGGTTGAAAATGTGAGACAAAAATTGGAGTAAAAGCAGTCAAAGGAGGCCGTGATTATATAAGAGTTTGGCCAATGGGGAAGAATCCTTGGGGATTTTTATATTTTCCTTTTCGGTTTTGAGAGATAGGGGTATCTTCCGAAGCGGTTGTTGTGGGTCGGCCTATGGATTGCTTTTAAGTTTTTGAAGGACGAATCGTTTTTGGTCGAGAGTGACGGGATGCTGGGAATGGATCCAGACCCGGAAGTTATGCGGAGATGTTATGTGTCCAGGTTTGAAGGAGTCATCAGGATGTTCATTATGGGCGCAAAGCATGGAATCCAGATGATTTGAACTGTGTCAAATTATCCGTGTACAGTCAGAGTTTTTTTTTGTTGCAGCCAGACGGACGTGATCGGCAGTAACAATTTTATGCTGTTCTTTGGCGGCAGTGATAAGAGTAGCTCTTGCTATATGATCGGTTTTTCGCAATGGTTTGTTCAAAATTAAATTGAACAAGTTGCACTCCTAATGATGGTCATGTAGTTTTCTTAGTTATGAATAATAGCATAGCAATAGGGAATAAATAACTTATCGAGTCTTAGCTTGCGCTAACATATAGCACCTGAACTTAAACTAATTAACATTATTGATAATATTCATGATATTTGTTTTTTTAAAACGCAGTTTTTGCTAACATCTAATTTATAGTAATTATAAAAACTAATTATAGCCACTAAATCTACTTTTCAAAATCAAGCGCTATGTCTTTTATTGCTAAATGATTAGAGGTTTCCCTTCAGACACTATTTGTGGGCAGACACTGATGGATTGTTTGATCACGGCAATTTCAGGTTTCGATTATTTCCTTCATGCGATAGCTTCTGCCCTCAATAACTACGGTTTCAGTATGGTGAAGAAGACGATCAAGCAGTGCTGAAGTGAGGGTGGTGTCGTTGTTGAATATTTCGGGCCAATCCTTGAATGCTCGATTGGTGGCAATGATCAAAGAACCGTGTTCGTAGCGGTGACTGATGACCTGAAAGAGCAAATCAGCGCCGGTTTTATCGATGGGCAAATATCCCAGCTCGTCCAATTATGTGGATCTCAACATAATTGGACGAGCTCGGCTATCTAACATTAAACGCCGAACAGTCCAACGCCTTTTTCAAGCTTATGGCAGAACGTTATCAGGC
>CAISJJ010000170.1 GCA_903885595.1 uncultured Bacteroidales bacterium | reverse complement strand
CGCTGGCCAATATCTTCAATATATTTCAGGTCGTCATGGTCTTTTTGATTATCATCACTGTTATCGCAATTTCCATAGTAATACTCAATGCAATGCTTATGGCTGTTTTTGAACGTATCCGTGAATACGGGATGATGAAGGCTCTGGGTGTGACGCCTTTTGATATTTTTTCTATGGTAATTATGGAAATTCTTATCCAGACAACAGCAGCTTCCATTATCGGCATGGCATTCGGCATACCTCTGGCAATCAGCCTTCAGACATACGGCATTGACCTTTCAGTCCTTGTTGAGGGGGGAACGATTTCCGGGATAGCCGTAAATATTGCTCTGTTTTCCTATCTGTCGGCCTTTGATATCGTAACACCGCTTGCGGCATTGTTTGTATTTTCACTGATGGCAGGCGCAATACCTGCAGTGAGGGCTGCAAGGCTTGATCCGGTCAAGGCGATTCATTACACATGAGGGAACGGTAATGATATTAAAGCTCGCATGGAGAAACCTGTGGCGCAATAAACGCAGAACCATAATTACCACTCTTTCGATTGCATTCGGATTCCTGCTGACGATTGTATTTACAAGTCTTTCCGACGGCTCATACGGGGCGATGATCGATATAGCCGCAAACATGGGATCAGGGCACATTACTGTTGAGCCTGCTCTCTACAGGGATCATCCCGGGACCGATAAGGTCATATCCAACACCGGTGAACTTATGAAAAAGCTTACCCTTTTCATCATTATCATTTTCATTGCAAACTCCGCAATGTCCCAATTTTATTGGCTCAACCCATTGCCCCAGGGGAATTATCTACAATCAGTCTGCTTTCCCGATCCGTTACATGGTTATGCAGTAGGCGGGGGCGGAACTGTTTTAAAGACTTCGAACGGCGGAATTGATTGGACCGTTTTATCAACCGAGTTTTGCATTGATTTGCATTCAGTCGATTTTCTCGATGCAAATACGGGTTTTGCGGTGGGCGACTTCGGAACACTTTGTAAAACAACCGATGGGGGAACAACCTGGACAACTTCATCCTTGAGTGGAGAAGATAATTTCTCATCCGCCTGCTTTATCGATGCCAATGTTGGATATGTTATCGACAATATTTATAATTTTTGGTACGGAAATATTCTGAAAACTACTGACGGTGGAGCGAACTGGGTACCTATTCCGCCAAGTAGTACCACTCCAAGGTTATATTCTTTGTATTTTGTAAATGCGGATACTGGATATGCCGTGGGGGATGCGGGGGCAATGTTCAAAACGACAAACGGGGGTGTAAGTTGGATATCCTTATCAAGCGGAATAGCAAACAATCCCGTTTTCTTATCCGTATTTTTTACCAACTCCGATAAGGGATACGTTTCCGGTTATAATACAAGCGGTTCTTCATACGTTGGCTTCATACTAAGAACAACTGACGGGGGTGCCACATGGGACAGTGTGTCAACAGGAACGAATTATGTACATTCGCTTTCCTTTCCAGATGCCGATACAGGATTTGGAGCAGGAGGCGATGCGGGATCGAATGGAATCATGATGAAGACAACCGATGGAGGTTCAAGCTGGATCACATTGTCAGCAGGACCCATCGCTTATTTATCCTCAGTTTGGTTTACCAATGCCGATCATGGAGTTTCAGTTGGGAAGGATGGGTTCATGATGAAAACAACCAATGGAGGACTGGACTGGGATAGATCATCGGGTGGTTTCAGGGATTCACTATCCTCAGTTTTCTTTACCGATGCTGAAACAGGATATATTGCAGGTCAGGATCTGTCGG
>CAISJJ010000169.1 GCA_903885595.1 uncultured Bacteroidales bacterium | reverse complement strand
GAGGTAGCGAGGTAGCGAGGTAGCGAGGTAGCGAGGTAGCGAAAAGTGAGGTAGTGAAATAGTGAACTGTGAAATGAGCTGACAATACCAGTTTTTTGCCGTTTCACTACCTCGCTACCTCGCTACCCCGCTACTTTTAAAACGTTCCCGTAAACTGCCTTAGAAACCGAACATCATTTTCATAGAATAACCGAAGATCTTTTATCTGGTATTTCAACATGGTAATGCGTTCAATTCCCATTCCGAAAGCATAGCCAGTGTAAACTTTACTGTCGATACCACAATTCTCAAGCACATTGGGATCTACCATTCCGCAGCCCAGAATCTCCACCCAACCGGTATGTTTGCAGATGTTACATCCTGCTCCGCCACAAATATTGCAGCTTACATCCATTTCACCCGATGGTTCAGTAAAAGGGAAAAATGATGGCCTCAGCCTTATTTTTGTATGTTCACCGAACATCTCTTTGGCAAAAAACATCAGCGTTTGCTTCAGATCGGCAAATGAGACTTGCTTGTCAATGTAGAGCCCTTCAACCTGATGAAAAATGCAATGGGCGCGTGCTGAAATAGCTTCATTTCTGAAAACCCGTCCGGGAAAAATCATTCTGATCGGAGGTTTCCTTGTTTCCATCGTGCGGATTTGCGCGGAAGAGGTGTGTGTGCGAAGAAGGACATCGGGATTCTCAGAAATAAAGAAGGTGTCCTGCATATCTCTTGCCGGGTGATCGACGGTAAAATTAAGCGCTGAAAAATTATGCCAGTCGTCCTCAATCTCAGGCCCGTCGGCCACTGTAAATCCGATTCGTCCAAAAATTCCAATAATTTTATTCCGGACTATCGATAAGGGATGCCTGGTACCCTGTACTTTCTGATCGACAGGCCGTGTTAGATCAAGCATAGATTTACCGGGTTCCGCTTTGGCTCCAAATCCCGATTTCAGTTCGTCAAGTTTCTGTTGCGCTTTATTTTTCAGGTCATTCAGAAGTTGTCCGGTCTCTCTTTTTTTCTCTGAAGGAACACTTTTGAAATCTTCAAACAGCAACGAAACCAGCCCCTTTTTACTGAGGTACTTCAGCCTGAGCTGTTCAACCTCTTCGAGGCTGACAGCTTTTACTGAATCAATTTCAGCAATTAACTGATCAATCCGCTCTCTCATATATTTTTCCTAAGTCCCGTGTCCCGTGTCCCGACTTTTATCACATCGTTTATTCCACAATCTTGATCGTCATCGACACATCCTTGACCGGACGGTCTGAACCATCTTTCTGCACGGCTGCGATCTTGTCAATTACGTCGAGGCCTTCTGTAATTTCACCATAAACGGTATACTGTGTGTCGAGGAATGGAACACCGCCAAGTGTTTCATAAATTTTTTTCTGCTCGGGTGTATAGGTGGCGCCAAGTTGTGAGGCCGGAACCTTTTTTCCCTGGACGATGTAGAATTGCGAGCCTGATGATGCCTTGGTCGGATTGCCCTGGTCGCCCAAACGTGCAGCTGCAAGAGCGCCTTTTTTATGAATGAAATTCTTGTTGAATTCAGCAGGTACGGTATATCCTGGTCCGCCTGAACCCAGTTGTTGTCCGGGTTTGGCATTTTTAGAGTTTGGATCGCCACCCTGGATCATGAATCCGCTGATCACGCGGTGGAACAAGGTGCCATCATAAAATCCTGATTTGGCAAGTTTTACAAAATTATCGCGGTGCTGTGGGGTCTCATTGTAGAGAATGCCCGTCATGTCACCATAATCGGTATGAATAACAAATTTTACCACTTTCTTATCGGTTTTAGTTTGAGAAATTGATGATAGATTGAAGACAAAAATAATTGCCAGCATGGCAAAAACGATTCTTTTCATAGGTTTAGGGTTTTTGAGGAGGCAAAAGTACAAAAAATAATTCTCAATTTATCTTCGTTTTCTCCAGGTAACATCTTCTGCAGAGTGGTTCATATGATTCCATCTCTCCCAGCATCACCAGATGGTCGTCTTTCACTATACGGTGGGTAAATTGTGCCAGGTCTCCACAGCTCATACATACAGCATGCACTTTGGTGACATCTTCGGCAATTGCAATCAGGGCAGGCATCGGGCCAAAGGGCTTTCCAAGGTAATCCATATCAAGACCGGCCACAATGACACGAATTCCACTGCTGGCAAGCTGATTACAAACTGCTGGCAGTTCGTTGTCAAAGAACTGGGCTTCATCAATTCCCACCACATTCACATCATTGGTGAGCAGCAGAATTTGCGAAGCAGACTGAACAGGAGTGGATAGAATAGCATTTTCATCGTGCGAAACCACATTGATGTCATCGTATCGTTTATCGATCTCCGGTTTGAAGATCTCAACTTTTTGCCGTGCAATTTTTGCGCGTTTTAACCGACGGATCAGCTCTTCGGTTTTACCCGAAAACATTGAACCACAAATCACCTCGATCCATCCCAGGCGGTTCACCGGATTATTTTTTTCAATCTGCATTGGAGGAGGTTAATATTTTGTATTTTTATAGCTGGATTAGACACAAAAGTAAAAATTTCCGGCGTTCAGGAAAAAATAAAATCATGAACAAAGAGTTTATTAAAAACGAGCTTCAGTGGTTGATCGAAGCGATCAATGAACAATACGAGGCCATTCATGGACACATTGACAAAATTCCGCACATCGAATTTGATATCCTGATGGAAAATGTACGGAAGTTCTATGAAAACATGCTCCTGTTGCAACGGTTGAATGATCCTCATTTTTCTTATGAAAGAATCAGTAAGCCGCTGGATATCAAAAAAATAAATAAGGTTGAGATTCCGCCGGTCCAACTGGTGAAAGAACCTTTACCCCCCGAACAGGCGCCCCGGTTGCCGGTTAAAGAATCCTTACTGTCTGAGCCTGCGCTGGCTGTCGGCCAGGCAGCTCCTGGGGTTGCTGTGAAGTACGAGCAACCTGCCCATTTCAAACCCGCCGGCCCCATGCAGCATGAACCTGCTCCCATTCCGAAAAAACCCGCCAAATCGCTGGAAATAGATCTCTTTGCCGCCGAAGAACCAACTTTCAGTATTAAATTAAAAGATGCAAGGGAAAAAATATTTAGTCCAAAGATCCCATCCGAACGCATTCAAAATCTAAAGAGCGCCATCAGCATCAATGAAAAGTTTATGTTCATCAATGAACTTTTTGATGGCAACCTGCGTGAATACAATGAAACAATCGAAACCCTGAATGGATTTAAAAATCTCGACCAGGCCGCCGATTTTCTAGATCTGATGCGAAAAAAGAATTTCTGGGATACCGGTTCCAATGCATTCAGGAAGTTAAAGGAATTGGTGGAGCGACGCTTTTAAGGTAAAACAGGATAATGAAAAAAGTAGTTAAAATTACAGGAGTAATCCTACTGACCCTATTATTGGTTCTTTCCCTGTCGCCATTCCTTTTTCAGGACAGGATTAAAACAGAGATAAAGAGCCTGGCTAACCGGACACTCAAAAGCGAGTTGAATTTTACCGACATGAATGTCTCCTTTTTTACTCATTTTCCCCATCTCAGCATCACCCTTAGTGATTTTTCACTGAAATCATCCTCGCCCTTTGAAAAAGATACCCTTATCAGTGCCAGCGACATTGGTTTTGGCGTGAATGTCGGAAGTTTATTCGGAAAAACCATCCTGATAACACGTGTATATTTTGACCGGGCAAAGATCAACATCCTTTACAATGAAGATGGTAAAGCAAACTATGATATTTATGAATCGGCTGATACTGCGGCTACTGCCGTTGACACAACGGGTTCATCAGGCGCTGATTTGAAAATCGAACACATCATTTTAAAAAATTGCCAGGTTGTATATTCCGATCCGGCCATTCCTGTCCTGATCGTGGCACGGGGAGTTAACTATGCCGGTACGAGTGAGATCACCGATGACATCCTTAGCTTGACCTCCAGGGTTAAAATTGATTCGCTTGACCTGATTTATAATCAGGCTAAATACCTTGATACCAAACCAGTAACCGCAAATCTGACAACGAAAATAAACACTAAAAATCTATCCGTCAATTTTGAGAAAAATGATCTGAAAATAAAGGATATTCCTTTGCAGTTCCATGGAAGATTCAATTTTGAAAAGGAGGGTTATCAGGTCGATCTGAATTTTTTATCGGTCATGGAAAAGGAGTTTCTCAGCGCTCGTTTCAAGATCAGGCAAACCACGAACCCATGGATTTTCGCAAAGGTCAATGCCAGTGTCGACCTGGCAAAATGGTCCAGGGCGCTCGATGTGAAAACAGTTGATGTACGGGGGTTGTATGAGCTGAACCTGAATGCTGAGGGGTATTATATTACTGGTCCGGTAACAAAAGGCATCCGGAATGAAACAGATACAGTCATATTAAGTATCCCGAAATTCAACCTGATGACCAGGCTCTCAGGTGGATACATGAAATATGCAAAGTTGCCGCAGGCGCTTGACAACATTAATTTTTCCCTGAATGCCTCCTGCCCTGACAACGATTATGAAAATGTCAATGTTCAGCTTGAAAATCTTCAGGCCTCCTTTCTCAAAAACCAGATAAAGGGGTATTTAAGGATAAACAGCCTCAGGGATATGCCGGTTGATATCGGTCTTACTGCGGGTTGCAATCTGGCCGAGCTGAAACAAATCTACCCGATGGACAGCATTGATCTGACCGGAATGTTGGATTTTGATCTTAAAGTCAAAGGGAATTATGCCCCGGAAAAGAAAAAATTCCCGGTGACGACTGCCTTGATCAGTTTGAAAAATGGATCGTTGCAAACCAAATATTATCCCCATCCGCTGGAAAATGTTGAATTCGTAACAAAAGTGACGAACAAGACCGGTACGATGAAAGACATGGTTGTAAGTATTCAGCCGCTCTCTTTCCGTTTTGAAGGAAAACCATTTACCCTGAATGCCGCTCTTGAAAATTTTGATGACATGCGTTATGATATGCAGGCGCAAGGGGTGATTGACCTGGGCAGGATCTACAAAGTCTTTTCTCAGGAAGGACTGGCCCTTGACGGCTATATCGAAGCCGACCTTTCATTGAACGGGAAACAAAGTGATGCCAATGCCGGCCGTTATGAAAGGCTCAGGAACCGGGGCATACTTAAGCTGAGGGATATCGCCTTATCTGCGGAGGCATATCCGAAGCCCTTTATCATTAAAACGGGTGTTTTCAGGTTTGATCAGGACAAGATATGGTTTGAAAATTTCCTGGCGACCTATGGCGCTTCCGATTTCAAACTTAAAGGGTTCCTGCAGAACACCATCAGCTATTTCCTTTCACAGGGGGGAACCCTTAAAGGAAACTTCCAGCTGAATTCAAACTTTATTAAGGTCGATGAATTCATGGTATTTGCGCCCGAAGACAATCAAGTCGCACAAAAACCTGCAGCGACTGTGGCAGTATCCGGAGCCACCCCTAAATCAGTCTCTGCAGAAACAGGTGTGGTCATTCTTCCGCGCGATGTCGACATCAATTTCGAGGCGGAAGTGAAAAAAACATCCTTTGAGGGACTTGATATCAAAGAGTTAAAGGGTGAGATCGACCTAAAAGAAGGTATCCTGGTGTTAAGCGGCCTCACCTTCAGTATGATTGACTGCAAAGTGGCCATGGATGCCACCTATGGCAGTGTGACACCGAAGAAGGGATTCTTCGATTTTCATATCAGGGCTGATAACTTTGACATCAGGAAGGCCTATAATGAAATCGCCATGATTCGCGAAATGGCCCCATCGGCGGGCAAAGCCGAAGGGATTGTTTCAATCGATTACAATGTCAAGGGGATGCTTAATGCAGATATGTTCCCGGTATTACCTTCACTTGAAGGGGGAGGGGTTTTCTCGCTCAATAAGATCAAAGTGTATGGGCTCAAGCTCTTTAACGACATCAGCAAGGGAACGCAAAAGGAGGGATTGAGCAATCCTGATCTTTCAAAAGTGGATATAAAATCAACGATCGACAATAATACGGTCACCCTGGAACAGTTCAAGTTCAAGGTAAAAGGTATCCGTGTGAAAATTTCGGGAACCACTACTTTCGACAGCAAGCTGAATCTGAAGATCAGGCTTGGGATAGGCCCTTTTGGGATTATCGGCATTCCGATGAAAATCACCGGGACCACGGATAACCCGAAGATCAAATATGGCCGCGGAAAGGAATCAGATGAACTGAAGGAATCCGATTACACGGATGAATTGCCAAAAGAGATGCTCGACCGCATCAAAAACGCAAAGGAGGATGCAGACGATGAGGAACCGGAACCACAACAATAACCACTAAGGCACTAAGAACACTAAGAATCACTTAGGAAATTTATGGGTTATGACACAAAATGTGATCAATGAAATTGCTTATAAGATTGTTGGGTGTGCAATCGAAGTTCATAAAATTCTTGGGCCGGGATTATTGGAGTCTGTTTATCATTCATGTCTTATTGAGGAGTTATTGGAATCCGGGCTAAATTTTAAGTCACAAGTTTCTGTTCCAGTCCTTTATAAAGGGAAGGACCTTGGTGGAATCCTTAAACTCGATTTACTTGTAGAAAACTTGGTCATTGTCGAGTTGAAAGCAGTGGATGTTATGATTCCTTTATATAAAGCACAGCTACTATCCTATTTGAAATTGACGGGTAAACCTAAAGGATTGCTAATCAATTTCCATTGCGAGAATATTGTGAAAGAGATGATTCCAATGGTTACTGACGAGTTTGCTAAACTGCTTAAATCTTAGTGTTTCTAAGTGCTCTAAGTGCCTTAGTGGTTGATGGAATATAAGGAACCCAGGGCTCAAGCGAGTCAAAAAAAAACATCGTTAATACCAGGTTGACATTGACAATAGATTATTCAGTGACTGAAAGGGCAAAGGCATATGCAAAAGCAACGGGAACAAGCTTATCTGATATAATTGAAAATTATTTAAAAGCGATTACACACGCACAAAATAAACCTGATACCGAATTTGGACCAATCGTCAAATCCATGAAAGGTTCTTTTAAAGCACCGAAGGATTTTGATTATAAGAAAGCATTAGCAAGTCGTTTGCAGCGATCATCAATTAGGACAAAATGAGTTACAAACTGAATGAAATTGCGGTTTTAACACCTGAAAATTTTCTGGCTGCATTGAATGTTTAGACAACTTTTTCGACCTGATCAAGTATTTCCATTACCATTTCAGTTGATTCAGCCGTCACCATCTTCATCCGCCACGACTTGAAATTGGGAATACTCCTGAAATATCCGCTATAGAGTTTGCGTATTTCAAACAGGGTGGCGCGATCGCCTTTGTAGGGAATTGATGCTTCAAGGTGCTGACGGACAACTGAGACTCTTTCGGCGATGGATGGTGCCGGAGGTATGGAATGATCCTTTAACCACGATTTGATCTCCCTGAAAATCCATGGATTTCCGGTAGCGGCGCGGCCGATCAGAATTCCGTCGACACCGAAGCGATTTCTCATCTCTTCGGCTTTGGGGCCTGAATCGATGTCGCCGTTTCCGAATACCGGGATCTTCATGTAAGGATTGTTCTTTACCTTGCCGATCAGCGTCCAGTCGGCCTCCCCGCCGTAAAGCTGGGCACGGGTGCGGCCATGAATGGCGATGGCGCTGATGCCCACATCCTGCAACCTTTCGGCGATGTCAACGATTTCCTTGTGTGATTCATCCCATCCCAGTCGGGTTTTTACGGTCACAGGCAACCTGGTCGATTTAACCACCGCTTCGGTCATGCGGACCATTTTCGGGATGTCCTGCAAAAGCGCAGCGCCACCACCTTTCATAACAATTTTTCGCACCGGGCAACCGAAGTTCAGGTCGATAAAATCGGGAGAGGCTGCTTCAGCCACTTCAGCGGCTTTCATCATCGATGTCACATTTTCACCGAAGATCTGAATACCGATCGGCCGCTCCTCCGGCTCAAACCGCATTTTGTTGTTGCTTTTTACAGCATCCCTGATCAAACCTTCAGCCGCGATGAATTCAGTGACCAGCACATCGGCGCCATGTTGTTTGCAGATAACGCGGAATGGCGAGTCGGTTACGTCCTCCATAGGGGCGAGGATGAGGGGGAAGTGGCCCAAATCAATATTTCCGATCTTTGGCAAATTGTGGTAAATTAGCGGCAAAAATAGCCAAAATCCATGGACTTCCCGAAACAACCGATCCTTGAAAGTCTGACCCCTTTTAGCCGGCTGCTTTTTTCCATTCTCCTTATTATCTCCTGTTTTGCCATTACCTTTTTACTGGGATTGTTGCTGGCATTTCCATTGTTCGGGGTAGGGATTAAGGCGATATTGACATCGGCATCCGATTTTGAGAATCCTGTATCACTGAAACTGCTACAATATTTCCAGGTAATTCAAAGCTTCGGGCTGTTTATCATCCCGGCGCTGCTGGCCGGCTATTTTTTTGAACGGAGCAGTATCCGGTATCTCCGCATCGGCACACCATCACGATGGCCATTTTACCTTATCACACTCATTTTAATGCTTGCTTCCCTGCCACTTATCAACTGGATGGTTACGGTTAATGACATGATGAAACTGCCTGATTTTTTAAAGGGATTAGAGGCATGGATGAAGACAATGGAGGAGGAGGCAGAAAAACTCACCAGGGCATTCATGCAGATGCCCACCCCGGGAGCATTCCTTTTCAATATGTTCATGATTGCCGTTTTGCCTGCTATCGGGGAAGAGTTCATGTTCAGGGGATTGATCCAGCGCCTTTTCAAGGAGTGGCTTGGCAATATTCATGTTGCCATTTTTCTTTCAGCGCTGTTATTTTCGGCCATGCACATGCAATTCTATGGATTTTTCCCCCGGATGGTATTGGGAATTATGTTTGGATACCTCTTCTATTGGTCAGGTTCCATATGGATCCCTGTTTTTGCCCATTTCATTCAAAACGGACTGGTGGTAATTGTGACCTACCTTGGAGAAAAAGGAATCATTTATGGGGATTATGAAAATTTCGGAACCAGTAATAATGTTTATATTCTCCTGATGAGTGCACTGTTTGCTGCGGCACTCCTGTATTTTATATACCGTTGGCGGCAACAAAGCACGATCGGGGTTTCGGGGAAAACATAAAAATATAAACTATGCAAAAAGCAATTTTCCTGTTAGTCCTGCTGATCATTTTAATCCATCCGGATCTGTTTTCCCAGGCCGATTCATCCATGTTTCCCGTAAAGGAGAAAAAGAAAACAGGGTGGACCTGGGCTGGATTGCCCGTGGTTGCGTATGATGCCGACCAGGGATTTCAACTGGGCGCGCTAGGGCAGGTTTTTTATTATGGTGATGGCAGTACCTACCCGGAATACAAGCACACCATTTATGCGGAATGTTCCTGGTTCACCAAGGGCAGCGCTGTGTATCAGCTTTTCTACGACTCCAAGTATCTGATCCCGGGAAAGATAAGAGTGACGGCCGACCTGGACTACCTTACCGAACGGGCGCTTGATTTCTATGGTTTCAACGGGGCAGAGGCAAATTACATACCCTCATTAACCCAGGCCGGATCTGATGATTATCTGTCGCGGGTGTTTTACAAACAGGAGCGTAAGATGTTAAGGTTCATGGCCGATTTCCAGGGCCCGATCATCGGTCAGAAACTGCGCTGGCTGGCAGGGATCAACATCATTGATATACATACCGGAACCGTTGACATTGAACGGATAAACAAAGGCAAAAAAGAGGAGAATAAGTTACCTGATACAGCTCTATTGTATGATCGTTACGTTGATTATGGCCTGATCAGGCCCCAGGAAAAAGATGGCGGGACCACCATTTACCTGAAAACCGGGTTTGTATTTGATACACGCGACAATGAAGCGGCGCCAAACAGTGGTTTTTGGTCAGAAGTCATGCTGCTGAGTGCGCCCACTTTCCTGGGAAATAATCCCTACGGATTTGTTAAACTTGCCATAACCCAGCGGCAGTATATCCCACTGGTGAAAAAAAGACTGATTGCCGCTTACCAGCTGAGCTACCAGGGCACCATAGGTGGCGGTACACCCTATTATATCCTGCCCTACATCTATAGTTCATACGCGCTGACCACCAAGCCCGATGGCCTGGGTGGCGCCCGGACGATTCGTGGCGTATTGCGCAACCGTGTTGTCGGCGATGGCATTGCATTCGGTAATGTGGAACTTCGATGGAAATTTTTCAAATCGGTGGTGCTGAAGCAGAACCTCTATCTTGGCCTCACTGCTTTTCTTGATGGCGGGATGGTTGTTCAGGATCATAAAATCGACATCAACAGCGTTCCTGAAAATCAACAATCATTTTATTTCAATCAGAGTGCCGATCGTTTGCACCTCGCCACCGGCCTGGGTTTACGGATTGCCATCAACGATAATTTTATCATAGCGGTCGATTATGGTATTGCCATGAGCAGGCAGGACGGAACCAGTGGGTTGTATATTGGGATCGGGAATATCTTTTAGCCAGGCGTGCCCCTGGTAATGGCCCGGGCAAACCGGGAATCACCTATACGGGGTTTAATAACTTTGTAAAAAAATTGTGCTGTCCACATTCGTAAAATTTTGGAATCCATCCGGTAAGCTTTACCAAGTATTACTTTACCTGGCACTCGGGATTGTGATAAGTGTCTTTTTGACCTTTATTTTCCGTACGCCGGTTGCAGCATGGTATCTTCAGCATCGTATCGGGCATTTTAATAAAACACACCAGGCCACATTAAAAGTTACCGGAATCAGGATCCATGGGCTGGCTTCCATTCTGGTAACCGGGATCAGCCTGAAACCCCACAATGGGGATACGTTGCTGAAAGTTGACTCTGCATTTGCCTCCATCGGTATACTGAAACTGTTTGCCGGACGTCTGGCAATTCATGATGTGAAACTGATCAACAGCAGGGTTGTGCTTGAATCACATGACAGTATTTCAAATTACCGGTTTCTACTTCAGGGGCCCGAACGACCATCAGATTCTGCCGGAGGTCCCGTTGATTATGGTGCTGCAATCGACCGGATGATGGGCTTCGTTTTCGACAAGATCCCGCTGGCCCTGGATATCCTGAATTTCAGCCTTGCAGCCCAAACAGATAACCATCGCATCGGATTTCATGTTGAACGGCTCAACCTGTCAAACCATTTTTTCAGATCAATTCTCGAAGTGCAGGAAGACAGCACTTTTTCCCGCTGGACCATAGCAGGTAAAATGGATAATCATAACCGTTTGGCAGAGTTCCGGCTTTACTCAGCGGATAAGGCGAAAGTTGCAATCCCATATATAAACTATAAGTGGAATGCACGGATTGATTTTGATACTTTGTCGTTCAGCATAGCTGAGCAGGAAGGAGGAAACGATCTGACACAAATCAATGGGTTTGCCGCTGTTGCCGGTCTGCGGGTTGATCACAGGAGAATAGCAGCCAGGCCTGTATTGTTTGAAAAGTTATCGATCGGCTACCTGTTGAACATCGGGGCTGATTTTGCTGAGTTGGACAGCTCCTCCAGGGTTACTTTTAACAAAATTGATTTCCATCCCTACCTGCGTTACCGTCCTAAACCAGGAAAACAGCTTGCTTTCAGCATTCACAAGCCTCAGTTTCCGGCGCAGGATCTGTTCTCATCCTTCCCGGAAGGGTTATTTACAAATCTCGATGGACTTAGGGTCAAGGGGAACCTCTCATGGCACCTCGATTTCTTTGTCGACCTTGACAATCCTGATTCCCTGCGGTTTGAAACAGCGCTCGACCGTTACCAGTTCAGTGTTATATCTTATGGTAATGCCGATTTTACAAAAATAAACGGGCCATTTCTTTATACAGCCTACGATCGGGATATTCCGGTTCGTACCTTCGTGATCGGCCCTGATAATCCTGATTTCAGGCGGCTGGACCAAATTTCCCCCTATCTGCAGGCAGCGGTGTTAACCTCGGAGGATGGGGGCTTTTATCAGCATCGCGGGTTCCTGCCCGATGCTTTCCGTGAGTCGATTATCACCAATATCAAAGAGCGGCGGTTTGCGCGGGGTGGCAGCACCATCAGTATGCAACTGATCAAAAATGTCTTTCTCAGCCGTAATAAGACCGTAGCGCGAAAGCTTGAAGAGGCCCTTATCGTATGGCTCATCGAAAACCAGGGCTTAAGCACTAAGGAGCGGATGTTCGAAGTTTATCTCAACCTTATCGAATGGGGACCATTAATTTATGGAGCGAATGAGGCATCGCGGTATTACTTTAACAAGGATGCATCCAGACTTACGCTCGCAGAGGCCATTTTCATGTCGTCTGTCATTCCGAGGCCCAGGTGGTTCAAATATTCCTTTGATGAAAACGGCCATCTGCGCGAATCGAATGCAGGCTTTTACAGGCTGGTTTCCGAGAAAATGTTGAATAAAGGCTGGATTAACCCGTCGGATGAAGAGAAACTGATCCCCGATGTTGAATTGAGAGGTCCCGCAAAAATGCTTTTAAAGCAACCAGATTCCAGTCCCCCTGATACAATACAGGAATAATTCCTATTTTTGTCTCGGAATCTAATCCTTAAAATACAATCAAGACTTTGCGAACCCTTCTGATAATTCTTACTGCATTATTTATCCTATCCCTTCCTGTTTCAGGCCAGGACAAGAAATCTGACCCCCGGTACGATGGAAAAAGTAAAACCACAAAAAATGACTGGAAGGGGTCTGATGAAGAGGAAAAAGACACCTTGGTTCGCAGGGTTGAATTCGGCCTTAATTTTGGCGCCTATTTCGCAAATAAATATTCTGCAAATTTTTACAATGGTACGCCCGGGAATGTAAATAATAATGTGGACTATATCATGTCAAATCCAACATGGTATCGTGAAATCCAGCAATTATTGGGCATGAGCGCAACCGACCTGGTGATTGTGGAAGGCTATCCGCTTGATATGCACTACAATGTTGCATTCTCAGGAGGATTGTTTGTGCGGGTGAATTTTACACGCAGACATGGTCTCTTCCTTCAGGCAAATTATTCCCAGCTTCGTGCGGCCGACGTGATAACACTTTGGGTTAATCCCGATAACACCTATCTGACATATCCTGATATACGCATGGAACAGGTCATTGGGAAGGAGGGAAGGGTCATGATCGACTTTGGCTATCAACTCTCATTCCCCCTCAAATCGAAAATTAACTTTTTCATCCAGGCTGGTGCAACCATGTGTTATACACAGGTGATCAAATCGATTTTTGTAGTCGAAGGAACTGAGTACAACCTGGTACAGATTTATGGGAACCAGGGCATTCAGCCTGGGACAAACCAGCAAACATATAACATCAATCTAAATGCATTCGGATTTGGCGGCTATTTAGGCGTGGGAGCCGGAATTCCGTTAACCGACATGTTTGGCATTGAGCCAGGTTTTTTTGCACATTATTACCCGGTAAACCTCGAGGGTTACACCGATTTCAAACCCTCCTTCGGGATTTACCTGCGTCTGTTACTTTCCTTTGGCCAAGCCGGCGACTAGTAAATAGTGCAAAACGACCAATAAAACGGAATTGATACCATAAGAATACCCGCCGGTCTGATTAATAAAACATTATCAGCCTTCTCTTGTCCCTGTTTTTTTCGTATCTTTATATGCTTCCCCTGATCAGGCTGATTTTATCAGACCGCAGGAGATGGCCAATTCTTTGAAATCAGAGGATACAATGAAAAAGTTACTTGTATTATTAATCTTACTCTTCCTGTCATTCGAAGGGATTTGTCAACCCTGTTTTCCAGACGGGATCACCTTTTCAACACAATCCCAAATAGATAATTTTCATACAAACTATCCTTCCTGTACGCAAATTGAAGGGGGCGTCGGGATCCATGGTACTTCCATTACCAGTTTAAACGGGTTAAATGTTCTAACCTCCATAGGCGGGGCCTTAACGATCATACTGAATCCTGCCCTGTCCAGTCTGACCGGACTGGACAACCTGATTTCCATTGGAGGAACCCTGACTATTGAGCAAAATCCTGCACTTCTCAACCTGGTAGGGCTGACCGGGTTAAATTCAATAGGTGAAGCCTTTATTGTTAAACAAAATCCCGCTATGATCAACCTCACCGGGCTTGATAATCTGACCTCCATAAACGGTGCTCTGACGGTTGAAAAAAATCCGGAACTGACCAGCCTGACAGGCCTGAACAACCTAATCTCTTTCGGGGGCGGGTTCATTTACATCAGTGAGAATCAAACGTTAACCAGCCTGACAGGACTGAATGGCCTTACAAATATTGATGGAACCCTTTATATTGAAAAAAATCCTGCCCTGATAACCCTGACCGGACTTAATAACATGGTTACGATCAATGGACGACTTTCGATCTGTGACAATGCGGCCCTTACCAGTTTAACGGGACTGGAAAACCTGGCAGCGATCGGGGAAGACCTCGGAATTGCCAGAAATGAAGTGTTGCCAAACCTGACCGGACTTGACAACGTTACCTCAATCGGCGGATATCTTGGCATAGCGGGTAATAATTCACTGCACAGCCTGACAGGGCTGGGACATTTGATTTCCATCGGGAGCGACCTTCAGTTGATAGGTAATCCCGTTTTGACCAGCCTGACAGGTCTGGACAATCTGGGCACCATCGGGGGTGGACTTGTTGTTCGCAGTAACAACGTGTTGACCAGTCTTACGGGGTTAGACCTTCTGACAGCCATTGGAAGGGACCTAGCGATTGAAACCAAT
>CAISJJ010000168.1 GCA_903885595.1 uncultured Bacteroidales bacterium | reverse complement strand
TGTTTTTGTCACAAAATTAGTAAAAAGAAGTTTTTTGTCAAATTATTTCATTCAACTCCTCAATGGTCCTATATATGAAGCAAGTTTTAAGTTTTAAGTTTTTCCAATACCAATTCACGGCAAGTTTTAATCCTTTTTCGAAGTTGAATTCTGGTTTGTATCCCCATATTTTCTCTGCTTTTTCGATGGAGGCAAGGGAATGGGGGATGTCGCCTTTGCGGATCGGACTATAACGCATATACTGCTCTTATATAGAACATATGCAGCCTTTCTGCTTACATGGAAGGGGGCTTGATAAGACAGTTTGAATTATTTGCCCGGGTAAAATTTATAAATATCTTTACGGTGAAGCAAGCGTTCGGGTTTTATGATAATAATCCTTGCTTTCTTCAATGGTCAATACCTCACCCGGGTCATTTTCCTTGATGAGCTGCCCAAGCGCATAGTCTTCGATGAGTCTTTCCATTTTTTCGAAGGTTTCAATGTCAACCTGCACGGCAAATGGTTGTTTCTTTTCATCTACGATGTGTTTTTTTTTAATCTTGAGCATATTCCTGATTTCTTAGCATCACTTACAAAAGTAATAAAAACAAATTGTTTGACAAATTATTTCTCGCGTGCTTCCCTTCCTTGAATATCGAATATTGAATATTGATCAACGAGGTATGAAGTATTCACTTCGTGATTGCCTTCCTTGAATATCGAATGTCGAATATTGAATATCGAATGTCGAAGTATTCACTGCGTGATTCCGATTGATCCGTGATTCCCTTGAATATCGAATGATGTTGCAGGAGTTGCCGTTGTTGCAAACGCAACCGATCTTCCGGGCCACATGGCCAATTTATCTGTTACCCTTTGATCGGGGACTTCTTTCCTGTTTTCAGCGTTGCAACACCCTAGAAATTTTTTGCCACGATTCGGTAAAGCTCAGCCTGTTGGTCGTCCATTTTGAGCAGCTGGGATTTTACATGTTTAGATTCCGGTAGAGAGTATGTGATCTGATACATGCTGTGCGTTAATTCGGCAGCCGTCCTAAGTGATATCGTCGATTTTTCCTTATACAGCACTCGTTCTAGTTCTTTATAGACGCAATAGGCAGTGAATGCGATGCAAATGTGTGCTTCGATACGATGCCTGAGCCGATGGTATATTGGGCGTATTCTCAGGTCTGTCTTCGACATCCTAAATGCCTTTTCAATGAACCATAGATTTTTGTAATTCTCAATAACCTGTTTATCGTGAAGCTTAGTATTTGTAATATACCCCTTGAGGCCATCCCATATTTTATCGTTATTAAACTTGTCGTAATCGATTTCAATGGCTATGTCTCCATGCAGTTTTAAATATTTATTGTACCCCTTGTTGTTGATATTCGATTTTGTAAGTTTCCCGGATTTTACCCTCTTCTCCAATCGATTCAGTCCCCTGGTCCGGGTATGTTCATCCTTGGCCGCCCGATTTGTCGCATAGGACACTATCAACCGGGTATTATGTTGTTTGTTTATGGTTAACAACTGTTCTTCTCCAAGTTGTTTTTCCAGTATTTTTTTCTTGATCCTTTCGGGTTCATTTTTCAACCTTGCGCCAATGATGTATTCGTAATCCTTTTCTGCCAATGCTTTGATGTTATCCTTTGATAACAACCCTGCATCGGCAACCACGACTGGCTTGTTCAGATTAAACTTTTTGC
>CAISJJ010000167.1 GCA_903885595.1 uncultured Bacteroidales bacterium | reverse complement strand
TTTATGGCAGTGGTAGCTCCGGCATTCGAAATGAATCTCGAGAAATCTCCCTGTACTTACTGCGGACAATGTGTATCTGTTTGTCCTACCGGTGCCCTGACCGAAGTTGACCACTCGCGTAACGTGATTAATTCACTTGCAGATCCAACTAAAACAGTTGTTGTTCAAACAGCACCTGCCGTACGCGCCGCCCTTGGTGAAGAATTTGGCCTTGCGCCAGGCACCCTTGTAACGGGTAAGATGGTCGCAGCACTCAGACGACTAGGTTTTGACTACGTGTTCGACACCGATTTTGCTGCCGACCTGACTATTATGGAAGAAGGAAGCGAATTACTCGACCGCCTTACCCGTTACCTCAAGGGTGATCAATCTGTTAAACTACCCATCCTTACCTCATGTTGCCCGGGTTGGGTTAACTTCTTTGAACACAATTTTCCTGATTTAATGGATGTTCCTTCAACAGCGAAATCGCCCCAGCAAATGTTCGGACCGATTGCCAAGGAATATTTCGGAAAAAAGCTGGGTATCGACCGTAAAAATATGATCGTTGTATCGATCATGCCCTGCCTTGCAAAAAAATACGAATGTCAGCGGGATGAATTTAAGGTAAATGGCGACCCCGATGTTAATTACTCCCTTTCAACCCGCGAACTGGCTCATTTGATCAAACTGGCCAACATCGATTTTAACAGCCTGCCTGATGAAGATTTCGACAATCCGTTGGGCGAATCAACCGGCGCTGCTGTCATTTTCGGGAATACCGGTGGTGTAATTGAAGCTGCATGCCGCACGGCTTATGAACTTTACACAGGGAAAAAACTTGAAAAAGTTGAATTCAACGAATTGCGCGGGCTGGAGAATATCCGTCATGCAACACTTGATTTTGACGGTTTGCCCATCAATATCGGCATCGCACATGGGTTGGGTAATGCACGAAAGCTCCTTGAAGATGTTCAGGCGGGCCGTAGTCAGTTCCATGCCATTGAAATCATGGCCTGCCCGGGTGGCTGTATCGGTGGAGGAGGTCAGCCCTTCCATCACGGGGATTCAGATATTATCAAAAAACGAGCTGCTGCCATCTATCGGGAAGATGCCGGCAAACCTATCCGCAAATCGCATGAAAATCCATTCATCATTGAACTTTATAAAGAATTCTTAGGCAAACCGTTGAGTGAAAAATCGCACCATCTGCTGCATACGCATTACTTTGACAAGAGCGCCGGGACGTTTGTGGAGGAATAGGAGAATGATTTACGATTTACGATTTACGATTTACGATTTTTGATTTACGAATAAAGATTACCTAATACCTATTGGCTAAAAATGATTTTTAAGTTTTGCATTTTGCGGTTTGCATTTTGATTTAACTTTTTTTATATGGCAAAGATTAAATTATCAGAGAGAAAAATGGAGGAGCTGAAGGCTGTTTGCAAATCCTTCAACAACGACAAGGGTGAACTCATCAATGTGCTGCATAAGGCCCAGAGCATTTTCGGATATCTTCCGGCTGAACTGCAGGAAGTTATTGCAAAAGAGTTAAATGTGTCGGTTGCCCATGTGTACGGGGTTGTGACATTTTATTCCTTTTTCACCATGATCCCGAAAGGAGAGCATCCCATCTCGATTTGCCTCGGAACAGCTTGTTACGTGCGCGGCGCCGAGAAGGTTCTCGAAGAGTTCAGGCGTGTACTTAAGATCCAGGTCGGCGAGACGACGGCAGACGGGAAATTCTCCCTGAGTTGTTTGCGTTGCGTTGGAGCCTGCGGACTTGCCCCTGTGGTGCTGGTCGGGGAGAAAGTTTACGGCCGTGTATCACCCGATGGCGTTAAAGACATAGTGGCTGAATACAACAATTAAGTGTTTTTTGGTTAATACTTGGTTAGAAAGTCTGCCTGGTGAAAATCAGGCGGGCTTTTTTATGTGTGGGAGGGTTAACAGATATATTTCTTCAAGTCATTCACAAATGACAATTCTCGCACAATCTTGTTTATCTTTGGTCTGTGATTCAGGAGCTTTTAAATAGGGTTACCCGATTGCTTGATCAGAAGGGAAGAGTATGTTCAATGTGATAGATCACCGGTCGGGCTTCAAAATTGATTTCATTATCAAAAAGGATTCAGAATACCGCAGGTTGGAGTTTTCAAGAAAAACACTGTTAATGCTAAAAAATAATGAAAGACACTTTGCCAGAAATAAAGAAGCTTCAACTGGAAATCATGCTTTCGAAATCAATATCAGAACGATTCAGGATTGGCGACGAGTTGAATACCTTTGGAAGAAAAGTAATGGAAAATTCTATTCTGCCTGAGTATCCGGGAATATCTGAAATTGAATTGAAAATAATAGTATTCAGAAGATGTTATTCAACATTTAATTCGCCTGATGAACTTGATAAAATAGTTCTTGCCCTGAGCAATTAATGGAAGAGACAATAGTGTTGATTTGGTGCAATTCCCACCGCAAATTTTATTTCACATTCACCAGCACTTTTATCAGGCCCTGGCCTCCTTTTTCAAAATTTTCCAATGCTTTTCCCAAAATGGCACCTGTCGGATAAATCAACATCCCATTGATTTTGACAGCAATGGCTTTCATGGCATGGCCTGGTTTCGAGGAGGTGACCAGCAGATCGCCTCTTTTAATGGGCCCGTTCTCGTCACAAACCTTTGTGGGAATAACCCCAATCACGCCAACCGGAACAAGTTGATCCAGATTATCCTCAATATCCTTTTCCGTTAATGTAACCCCGGGTTTTGTCGCATACACCCCGGCAACCCTTGTCGATACAGGTTCGGATGATTTTTCCATGGTACGGTCCGACGATTCTGAAATCACCATCACATCGCCCGGTTCGTAATTCACCACAGGGCCTTCCACATCAAACAATTCAGCCACATCGGCCCCGCCAGTCTGGGTACCGCCATTAAAAAAGCCTTTGCCGGTTTTATCGATGCGGGCTTTGCTGACAAGGGACGACTGAAAAATAGCAATGTTGCCTGAAGACCCGTTGTGCGTGCTGATAAATGCAGTTCCGTTACCGGTTGTTTTGGCATATAACGCTGTCCCTGTGTTGCTATGGGTTTCTGCATGAACTGCAGAATTTCCGTTTGAGGAATTGTAAATAAAAAAATTCCCGGCAGGACCCAATCCATTGTGGGCAACATCAAGAGCGGTTGATGTATTTGAAGTGTTTATGATATTCACTTCTATGCCAGGGCCAGGCCCAGTTTCCTGGTTAGCTCTGAATATTGGACCGGTTCCTGCCGTAGATCCTTGAATTGCCGGATAATTGTTCGCAGGATTGGTATTTTGAAAAAATCCAGCAATTGTGTTTGCAGAACCAGTGTTCTTTCCATATATCGCACTCCCGCTTCCATTGGTTTCAGAATAAATGGCAGAATTCGAATTTGACGCATTATTAATCGTAAAATTTCCGGCACTTCCAAGACCATTATGGGCGACTTGTATTCCGGATCCTGTACCATTTGTTTCTGTATAGATGGCTGCATTGAAGTTGGATGCATTATTTACCTTAAAATATCCGGAACTTCCCAGTCCATAATGAGTGATATTTATTCCGGATCCTGCGCCATATGTTTCTGTATAGATGGCTGCATTGTAGTTTGATGTGTTATTCACCTTAAAGATTGCGGCACTTCCCAGACCAAAATGATCTACTCCAATTCCCTGTGCAGTGCTGGAGGGATATAACATAATTACATCCATCCCAGGCCCAGGCCCAATATCCTGAATTGCTCTAAATACTGGGCCGGTACCGGCCGTATAACCCTGAACTGCCGGCCAATTGTTGGTAGGGCTGGTATTATTAAAAAAAGCCGCTGTTGTATTTGCTGTTCCTGTATTTATGCCATGAATGGCATGACCAGTACCAGATGATGAAGCAAATAATGCTACTCCCGAACCATTGGTTCCTGCATACAGCGCATTTGCATTACTCGAAGAATTATCAATGGTGAAAGTACCTGAACTTCCCGTACCTTGAGTAAAGGCGGAAAGGACCGCGTTTGGATTATTGGTATTATATATTTCAAACGCCCCGGCACCTCCCCCGGTGTTGATTGCCCTGCCTTTAACTGCGGCATTGCTGCCGGTTGGACTGTTTGTTTGAAAGAATCCCACATCGCCGCTTCCATTGTTTTCTGCATGAAGCGCTGAAGCTGTGCTTGCAGCATTGTTCAGAAAAAACTGGCAGGCATTCCCCAATGCCTCCTGGTAAACCACAATCCCTGCAGCGGTGCTTGTTGCATAACGCATATGTACATCCAATCCACCACCGGGGCCAAGTGTTTGGTAGGCGCGAAAGACAGGCCCGGTACCTGCTGTTTTTCCCTGTATGGCAGGCCAGTTGTTCGTTGGACTTGTATTCCGGAAATATCCTGCAAATCCATCTGTTGTCCCGTTATTGTAGCTGGTTATCGTCCAACCAGGCCCGTTGGTTTCTGCATAGAGTGCCGAAGCATAACTTGCAGGATTGTTGATTATAAAAGTACCCACGTACCCAAATCCGGTATTCGTTAAATCAAGTAATGTTGAATAAGACGAAAAGGATCCTGAAAATGGCAAGATAAAAGATCCTACCCAGTTTGGTGCCGCAGGTGTTCCGTTGTTAAAATAATATTGACCGGTAGTTGTACAAAAAACCATCAAACCTGATGCAGGACGAATAATTGAATTCATCTCGGTGAATGTCATTCGAGGCGCCAGGAATCCTTTGGCAGTTGATTTTACATCGAGCATGGATGATGAATCGGGGGCAGTGCCATCCATATTAACAGCAACCTGGGCAAACGTTGCGGTATAGATCATCATAAGCATGAGAAAAAAACAAAATAAATTTTTCATGATTTTAAAGTTTTTGCACTGTGGAATGTTTATATAATTCAATGTTCAACTAATTCTTAACGATTTTTGCAATTTCTTACCGCTCACCAGCCTGCATGTGTACATGTGAATGCCACCGGTTCTTCTCCGGATTTGCAGCCCCAAGTGTTTGTTCTTTCGGGTTGTCGGATCCCACAGGGCTCTGGGTAACGCCACAGTATGTTTTGGGCGTTGTGAGGCATGCATTAAGAAACCTGTCACTGGTCACTTTTACGCCATCCAAAAAGTAAATTTTCATGGACCATGTTTTTACTCAGGATCAGGGTTCCCGAACTGGTAAGCGTTGATCCGCTTTACACCACCAGCGCTTCCAATGAAACAACCGATGCTCCTGCTAAAATTATAAACTTTGTTCCGCTGGAAATAACTTTTTCAGCCAGGGCTGATGAAATTTCAATGAAAAACAAGAGGGTTTAAAGAACCAACTTGACAAGCATTATACTTGAGCTATAATAAAAATCATCTCGTAACAACTTCATTGAAATTGAATGTGAACCACACAAGATCTTAATGTTAGGAAATCAACATAACATCATTAATTTTCTCATCGAATACTTAACAAATATAATGCAAGAAAATGCAAAAGTCAAGTATTTGCAATAATATTGAAATATGAAAAACTGCTTATCTCCTTTAAACAAGTGGATGTTTTTCGATATGGATATGTGACTCCAGGGGGTGTATCATTATCACCTCAGCTCCTTGCTCAAAGGGGATAAGCAGCAAAAGTAATTAACCTATGAAAATTCAAGTCAGAATGTTAACTCAAACATCACACACCAGGGTTTGTATGAGTTTACCACGCCTAGTGCTTGTTTTTACCCGCCAGGGTTAAGGTGATACTGATTTACGATTTACAACATTTACGATTTAACAATGAATGACACATTCCTTATGGTTTTCTCTCGGACAGTCCTAATAAAATACAATCCATCATTTAGCATCCTCGTTGAAATCGTAATGTTATGCGAGCCGACAGATAAATATCCGTCAAAAACCCTCTGAACTATTCTACCTGATTGGTCGAACAGCGAAACATCCACATTTTCGCTGGCTGATAAAGTCATGTGGATGACAGTTTCGTCGTGGCATGGATTTGGGGATACTGTAATCCGGGCATCCCCGTTTATGCGGGATTCGGGAAGGGCTGAGGTTAATTCATAAACAATTGAAGCATTGAATATCTCTGAAACGAACTGTGGCGCTACCAAAGCCGTAGCAGCTGCGTTTGGATGCGAATCACCGGAGCCGGCTGCATACATGGGAAGCATCATACCATTCGGACCGGTCAGCTTGCGGAAGAAATCAAAAACATAAACATTCGGTGGAAAAGCACCCATTTCAGGATCGAGGCCGGCAGCAAGCGTGTCTTTGGCCCAGACGCAAAACTTTCGCGACAGTGCAGCCTCTGTGGCATTGGTCGAACCCGGCTCCAGGGGTGCATTTGTCCATATCACGAAGAAATTTTCACGATGCTGGTTCATCACCCTGACAATATGACGCCAGTGCCATTTATAATTATATCCTGTTTTCAGATAAGGAGTCAGTGTATCAGAAGGTTGTCCTGCCCCACTCATGGCCGAGGCAGGAAAACAGGTTTTTATAACCATAATTTTATTGTCGGGCAGATAGTATCCAAAACCTGTGACAGGACTTGGATCCTCAAAAAAAACATGCTGGGTAGCCCATTCGTTGTCGCCGGGAGCCCACCACTCCTCGTTCATGGCAACTTGCTGTTCACCTGTGTATTCATGTGCCAGGTTATATTCATCCATTTCCTGCGGAACACTGGTATTGCTGCCATTTGGCCCCCATATGCATCCCCCGGTAGAGTGATGCAGGAAAATTCCGCTTCTGAAATAACCCTGGCCGTAACCATTCAAGATCATGGTCGTAGATAAAACAACGAAAAAAACTATTTTTCTCATTTCCGAAAAATTAGTTTATTTATGAATAAATTTCATTTAAAAGACACCAGACACTGAATCCTGACAAATTTCTATAACATAAATGCTGAACTCAGCGATACTGAGCATCTGCACAGACTCATTCATGCAAACTCAACAGCCGAAAATTAAATCAATGAGTGTCTGTATATCCAGTAAGGCACCTGCTATTCAATGTACCCTTTCACCTGATTGCAAGATACCAATCTGCCACATCCTCCATTTACCAGTTCATCTGTTTACCAAATTACCAGCTTATCAACTTACCAGCTTACCAGCTTACCAACCTACCAGCTTACCAACTTACCAACTTACCAGCTTACCAGCTTACCAGCTTATCAGCTTACCAACTTACCAGCTTACCAAATTGTCACCTCCCTTCTTTTCCCCCTAAAAAAACCTCATCGTCACCTCTTTTAAAAACTTTTCTTCAAGGGTCCGGGTGATCCGGTGAACGACGGTGCGGCGAAGTTCCAGTTCAACCGGCATGGTGGGATCCTGGTGGGCTGTGTTGATGTTTGTACCAACCAGGAAGTGAATCTCATCACTTTCAAGCAGGAATCTTACGATTTCATCGGCCGGGCCTTTGCCCAGCATATAGTTGTTGTTGTATTTCTTGAGCAATTCGCTGACTTTACTCAGGGTCAGGATCCCTTCGGTGATCAACTCCACTCCTTTCATGTGAGAAACGGGTGGCAGATCGGGATCAAGCATCTCCGTTGAATCGATGATCTCCTCCCCCCATTCCCGGGCAACCATGTCGGCAGTAGTAGCCCCGCATATGATCTTCTTCCCTTCAAACTGTTTTAATAGCCCTGTAAACATGGCATCGATTGCAGGATCCTGCGGCGGACCAGAAAAAATCATAAGTTTACGGGGCTCGCGAAAATAGATTACGCCGCAGCTTATATCATCAAGGGGATGAAAACTGTCATTCTGGTTTGCCTTATTGACAACCCTTGTCCCCAATTTTACAGCTGAGATATCATTTTCTTCCCTGATAGCATCGACAACGAATTTCTGAAGATTTTCAAGGCCCCATCCCATCTGTAACCTTTCACTTCCCAGTCCTGATTGTGTTACCCCATCAGAACAAAATACAATCCGGTCCTCCTTTTGAGGTCTGTATGTGGTGGTCAACACCTCCCTGCCTGCATTTTTCTCTCCTTCCAAAACCACGCAATTCCATTCTGGTTCAAACAACCGGACGCCCCGCAAAATAATGGTTTTTGGATTTTCATATTCCAGGATACGAACCTCTCCTTCCACATCAATTTCGACGATTGTGAAGGTGGAATAGTTCATGTGTTTCTGACTGTCGATCGGCAGGGTCTTCATGATGATCTCGGTAATTTTCTGAACACTTTTGTGTTCCTGGGTAAAATTAACTGCCAGGGTGGCCGTAAGGGTTCCCAGCATATTGGCTTTTATGCCATGTCCCATGCCATCTGACAAAACTACGACGATACGCCCCTCCTCTTTTATTCTCCTGGAAATGAATACGTCACCACAAACCCGTGCTTCTCCATGGCATTTTTGCTGACAATTAACCTCTATGTAAAACTTTTCGTCCACGGATTTTTACGATTTAAGATTCACGATTTACGATATATGGATGGAATCATTTTTATATGATAACATGACTTATGGATTTAAACAAATGAATGTCATTATTTTAAATAATATATTCATTAGTTAAGTGCTCACAATAATTTGACAAACTATTCAAATAATAAAATGATTGAGCATAATCATTTAAGTAAAATTCGTAAGTTGTAACTCGTAAATTATTTTTTCGGGTTTTTATACGAGTCAATCACAGAATTCAGCATCTGCTCAGATTTTGCAGCACCCTCACCCAATAAATATGCGATCTTTTGAACCATGTCGAAGTTTTCATCAATGACTTCAGTCAGTCGGTTTACAATTTGCTCCTTCCGAACCTCGGGGACATACATATCGCGAAGTATACCACCTACATATTTATGGGTGCGAATAGGAAAAATTGAAACCCCTAATTTGATATCGCCAAACATGATATCCTTATTTTCAATTGATTCATCGGACGACAGCGCGTAGGAGAACATTTTGTAAAAATGGACCGGCAACAGCGATTTCAGGTCAGCGCCAACAAGGCCCGGTATTACTTCATCGATCATTGCTGCCTCTTCGCCGACAATCCTGATGAATGCTTTATTCGATTGATATATTTTCAAATCTTCATCAACAATTACCACTCCTGATACAAGGTTTTGCAGCATGGTGGAGATGAGGTCAGCCGATTCCTTCTGAGCTTCCTGTTCACGCAGGGCTTTTTCCTCCGATTCTTTCAGGGCAGCTTTGGTTGTGGCCAGATTTTCGTTGGTGGTACGTAATGTTTGTATATATTCCTGACGGTTGCGGCCACTGAACACATGACACATTTCGGTGGTCGCCAGCCCCTGGGAAATGGCAATGGCAAGTTCACGGCAGTTTGAATATCCGCATGATTCACAGCCAATTTCATTATCCATTTGCCCTTCACGATTAATCATTGTCAGCACTTCCTTAATCTTTTCATCGTCGGGGACCGGCAACCGCTGGTCATTGGGGGAGAACTGACGTGTCAGGTCAAGGTTTGCAAACGACGCAACTTCATCTTCCCATATTGTCCTGTCGAGGTCTGTCAGTCGTTTGTTTGCATAATCCGTAACCAGGGTCATGCGTAAGAATTTTTCTCCTCCTGTTGATGTCCCGGGCCCCATCAGGCAGCCTTCATCATAAAAGATGTTGAAATTTCGTTTGATCAGTTCAATTCTTGAATCAAACTCCTTTACCGCATCGAGCATATTATTCCGGCCTTCGGTAGTGATGACGCTGCCTGTGAGGAGGTCTTCATTGATATCGCCTGCCTGTAGCAGGCCATTGCTGATAGGGTATAGTGATCCTTTGTGGCCCAACGGCGGGTCAAATTCGGAGAATTCAACCTGGCTTTCGCGGATATTGAACTCGGTAAATAATTGCCTGAGTTCAACAAAGGTGAGCACTGCATCGATTTTAGCATCACCCTCATACTTCAGGGCCTCATCCTTGGTGGAAATACACGGTCCAATAAAGACAATCCTTACATCCTGTCCATATTTCTGGCGAATCACTTTAGCCGTGGCAACCATGGGAGATACGACAGGGGCCAGGTTATTTATCAGTTCTGGGTAATATTTTTCAATAAATGCCACCACCGACGGGCAATTAGCCGTAATATGGTACTTCCCCCTGAAATTTTCAAAGAGCTCCTTATATTTCATCGCCACGAGGTCGACCCCGAAGGAAACTTCGCTTACAAAGGTGAATCCCATTTGCCTGATCATTTCAACGAATTTCCTATAGTCGGTTATATCGTGGAATTCGCCCGAGATGGTAGGGTCGCAGATGGCTGCCACTTTATTTCCCGAAGATAATAAGGTTTTTGTTTCACTGATGGAACTCCGGTAACTGATGGCGTGCGGCGAGCAGGCCCTGAAGCAGCTGCCACATCCTATGCAGCGATCGGGGATTATGGAAGGTAATTCTGTATTTACATCCACTCTGATGGCCTTTACAGGACAGATCCTCACACAGGAATAACATTTAATGCAAAGCTCATGGGAAATATGAAAAAGAGGTTCTACGCGCATAAAGTGCTTATGATGGTCAAATTTATGAATATCTGAAGTCAAAAAACACAACAACTGAAAATTTTTGTCCTGGAAAGCGAGCCCTAATATTTGTTTATTTATTCACATTGCTAAATATTTCACAATTAAATCGTTCATAATTAATATTTATATATTATTTTTGTAAAGCAGATACAGATTATTGCGATCGACATGAAAGAACTCTTGGCTAAAATATTGTCAAAATATCCTGCCGGCAAGAAAGAGGGACTGCTTCCCATCCTGCAGGAGATCCAGAAGCAGCAAGGCTTTCTACCAGAAGAATTGCTTAGTGAGGTTGGGAAGTACCTTAATTTACCTGCGAACAAGGTGCACGGGGTTGCTGCTTTTTATGATCAGTTCCGGTTCCGGCCACTGGGGCAAACTCATTTTAAGATTTGCCGGGGTACCGCCTGCCATCTGTATGGTTCGTCGAACTACCTCTCAGAACTGGAAAAACAGCTGAAGGTCAAGGCGGGAGGCACAAGCAGGGATCGAAAATTCAGCCTTGAGATCACCAATTGCCTGGGAGCCTGTGAATCGGCTCCGGTATTGCAGGTAAATGACAAATATTACCCGCATGTCACCCCGGAAGAATTAGCAAAAATCATCCGATCTTTTAAAGAAAAAACAGAATAAGATGGCCTTATTGAGTTCTCCTGAAAACAAAGAATTTTTGGTCGAAAAGATCCTGAAAAATTATTCCAATTTTTTTGATAAAGTCACCGTCGACAGGCTTGCTCAGGTTAAGAGAGACAAGGTGAGCCACCCTGTTGTTTTCATCGGCATGGGTACTTGCGGATTGATTGCAGGAGCGGCAAAGACCTATGATGCCGTGATAAAATTCATGGCAGATCATAACGTAGATGGGGAGGTTGTGAAGGTAGGTTGTTTGGGACTGTGTTCGGCAGAACCTGTGATGGATGTCCAATTACCCGGGAAGACCCGGATATCGCTTCTTCACGCAACCGAAGACAGGGTTGAGGATCTCCTGAATTCAGTTTTTCACCGCACCCTGGTTGCAGAAACGATCCTGGGGCAATATAAGCATGTCGATCAGGAAGATTGGCCTAACATTCCCTATATTGACCAGCATCCCTTTTTTGCACGCCAGCACAGGATAGTGCTTCGCAATACAGGCATCATTTCGCCCTATGCCATTGACGATTACATTGCATGTGGCGGTTATAAATCGCTTTACAAAACAGTATTAAATTACACAGCAGAGAAAGTTTGTGATATTATAGAGCAGAGCGAACTGCGCGGGCGTGGTGGAGGAGGGTTTCCCACCGGCAGGAAATGGATGGTTGCATCAGGAACAGGAAGTGATCAGAAATACCTTATCTGCAATGCAGATGAGAGCGATCCCGGGGCATTCATGAACAGAGCTCTGATTGAAGGTGACCCTCACCGGGTGTTGGAAGGGATTGCTATTGCTTCCTATGCCATCGGGTCCAACAATGCTTATATTTATGTCAGGACCGATTATGAGCAACCCCTATTCATCCTTGAAAACGCACTCAAACAAGCCAGGGCATATGGTTTTCTGGGCGAAAACATTTTTGGCAGCGGATTTAATCTTTCCATTTTTATCCGTCAGGGGGCCGGAGCCTTTGTTTGCGGTGAAGAAACAGCATTGATTGCAAGTATTGAAGGCCGACGTGGCATCCCACAATCAAAACCACCGTTTCCGGCTGAAAAGGGATTGTTCGGACACCCTACCATTGTGAATAATATCGAGACACTGGCCAATGTCCCAGCCATTCTTGAAAATGGCCCATCCTGGTTTAAATCGATCGGGACAAAGCAAAGCAGGGGAACGAAATTATTCAGTATTGCCGGCAAAGGAATCAACACCGGTTTTATTGAAATACCCATGGGAATAACCCTTGACGAGATTGTCAATGATATTGCAGGCGGGATAAAAAACGGCGGGAAACTCAAAGCCTTGCAGCTTGGCGGGCCTTCAGGGGTTTGTATTCCTGCCCGTCATCTCAGTACATCGGTCGGTTATGAAACCATAGCAGAAGTAGGTTCTTCAATGGGAATGGGATTGGGAGGTATGATCATCCTTGATATGGATACCTGCATGGTGAATCTGTCGAAATACTTCATGGAGTTCCTCCAAAAGGAGAGTTGCGGGAAATGCATTCCATGCCGTGAGGGGACCGGACGCATGCTGAAAATCCTCGAAGAAATCACTCGCCGCCCGCGGGAAGAAAGCTCGCATGAAACTCTCGAGCGGTTTAAAGGTGTGGTTGAACTTGAAAGTCTTGCCGAAGTGATTCGTGACACATCCCTTTGCGGCTTAGGTCAGAATGCACCCAATCCTGTGCTTTCCTCATTAAAGTGGTTCAGGGAGGAGTACGAGGAACATATCTTCGACCGGAAATGCCAGGCTGGTGTTTGCCATGACCTAAGAACTTTTTATATCGACGTTGAGGTTTGCAACGGCTGTAATATTTGCCAGAAAAAGTGTCCCGAGAATGCTATTGTCGGGTCTGTAAAACTGCCGCATTTCATCATAGAAGGGAAATGCACCGGATGCGGGATTTGTTCCGACAGTTGTAAATTCAATGCTATTTACTACAAATAAAAGGTAACATGCAATTTAACATTGAGATAAACAACCAGCAGTATTCGGCCAAACGGGGTGAAACAATTAAAAATGTACTCGACCGCATAGGGATTCATGTGCCAACCTTGTGTTATATGAATGGGTTCAGTCCTACCGGCGGCTGCAGGATGTGCATTGTTGAGGTTGAAGGAATCGGGGAACTTGTACCATCGTGTTCTCACCTGGTCACCGAATGGATGAAAATTAAGACGCATTCGCCCAGGGTACTTAAATCGCGAAAAGTTCTTGTTGAATTGCTTCTTGCAAGCCATCCCGATGATTGTCTTTACTGTGAGCGGAGCGGAAACTGCGGATTGCAGGACCTTGCTGCTGAGATGAATATCAAGGAACGAAAATACCAGGGAAGGCGTCAGAAAATCCAAATCGATAATGCCTGTCCTTCCATTGTGCGTGATCCGGCTAAATGTGTCCTTTGCGGCCGGTGTATCCGTGTATGCGACGAGATGATCGGTGTTTCGGCCATTGATGTGATCGGCCGAGGAACCGACAGCAGGATTGGTACTTCCTATAACAAAGGGTTGAATACGCAGACCTGTGTAAAATGTGGTCAGTGTATCATGGTCTGTCCAACAGCTGCATTATCTGAAAAATCGAACTTTCATGCAGTTATTGAAGCCCTGGGTAACCCGGAATTATTCCCCGTTGTGCAGTTCTCCCCCACTGTCCCGGCCTCTATTGCCGAGGATTTTAATATAAAAGCCAGTAAGGATATTCTGAATCTGTTGCGGGCCGCCTTGAAGAAAATAGGGTTCCGCCAGGTATTTGACGCATCCATGGCCGCCGATTTGCTCATCATGGAAGAGGCGGCCGGCTTTATTGAACGACTGAACAAGGGAGACAATCTGCCCATGTTCACCTCCTGCTGCCCTTCATGGGTCAGCTTTGTTGCAGAGTCGAAACCAACTTTTCTCCCCTTTTTATCTACCACATGTTCGCCTCAACAGATCATGGGCCGCCTCATCAAAAATTATATCGCCAGTTCAGCCGGTCAGAAATCTGAGAACGTATTCGTCGTTTCAGTTATGCCATGTACGGCCAAGAAGTACGAGGCCGACCGGGACCGGATGAAGGATGGCAGTTCCAGAAATGTTGATGCGGTGATAACAACAAGAGAACTGGTAAAAATGATCAGGCTGCTTGGGATCGATTTTGCAAATCTGGAGCCGGAGCCAAGCGATACAGCCTTCGGTATGCGAAGTTCGTCAGGTAACCTGTTTGGCATTTCCGGGGGGCACCTGGAGGGGTTGATCCGGACGATCAACCATATGATGACGGGACAAGAGATGAGTACGATTAAAATCAGCGAGTTGCGTGGCCTGAAAAACAAGAAAGAGGTAAAGGTAAAAGTCGGAAAGACCCTGTTAAACGTTGTTGCAGTGAGTGGGCTGGCCAATGCGAAGACGCTGGTTGAAGACATTGAGTCGCGGCGCGAAACTTATCAGATTGTCGAGGTAATGGCATGTCCCAACGGGTGCATCAATGGCGGCGGGCAAAAACTGGGTTCAGATGAAAAAAACCTTAAGTCACGCATGAAAGCCCTTTATGATGTTGACGATGAGGAGATGATCAAGGTAGCCCATAAAAACCCGATCATTACAGATCTGTACGACAAATTCCTGGCTAAACCAGGCAGCGAGCGCAACAAGGAGCTCCTTCATGTTTCACGTCTTAAATCTGCGACTACATGAGCCATTCATTTCACCGGCAACTTGTATACACCATCAAGGACCGATGCAGGGTTTGTTTTACCTGTGTCAGGGAATGCCCGGTAAAGGCCATAAAAATCATTAATGGGCAGGCTGAAGTAATCAACGACCGTTGCATAGGCTGCGGCAACTGTGTGAGGGTATGCAGCCAGGGGGCCAAAATCCCCTTGCGGTCGGTAGATGCAGTTAACGATCTACTGAAGTCAAAAAATAAAATTGCCGCATGCATCGCACCCAGTTTCCCGGCCGAATTTGAAGAGATCGCCGATTACATGGTTTTTGTGGGTATGGTAAGGAAGCTAGGTTTCGATTATGTTACTGAAGTATCTTTTGGGGCCGATATTGTTGCACGGGAATACGAAAACATGATAAAGGGACGTGATTATGAAGGAGATATTTCGTCCGACTGCCCTGCCATTGTCTACTTTATCCGTCATTACCACCCCGACATGGTGCCCTACCTGGCACCTATTGCCTCACCCATGGTAGCCATGGGAAGAGTTATGAAAAAAAAACATGGTGAAGACCTTAAGGTTGTATTCATTGGTCCCTGTTTTGCAAAAAAGGCCGAAACGACCGAAATTGATGAGGTTCTAACCTTCCGTGAATTACGCGACATGTTTGAGGCATCGGACATTTTACCTGAAAATACGGAGCCTTCAGCGTTCGACCCACCCCACAGTGGGAAAGGAGCTATTTTCCCGGTCAGCCGGGGCTTGTATTATACAGCCAACAACCAGGAGACTATCCCCGAAGAGCGGGTAATCATTGCCGAGGGCCGGGTCAATTACAAGGAGGCAATCAAAGAATTTGAAGAGGGTTATATCCGGAAGAAACATCTCATGTTACTCTGTTGTGAAGGATGTATCATGGGGCCCGGAACATCTCCCGGAGGTAAAAGATTTGCACGCAGCAATGCCGTAGGCGAATATGTCAGCAGAAAACTTCAGAATATCGACAAAGAAGTGTGGGAGAAGAATATTGAAGAATTCGGCCAATTAGACCTATCGCAAAGTTTCACCACGGAGGACAGAAGATTGTCTAAACCCAGTAATGAGGAGGTTCTAAATGCCCTGCACTCTATGGGAAAATTTTCGCTGCAGGATCATCTGAACTGTGGTGCCTGTGGTTATGATACCTGTGTTGATCATGCCGGGGCTATTGTCCAGGGGTTGGCCGAAACTGAAATGTGCCTTCCATTTGCCATAGAAAAACTGCACGATTCAATTAGCAAACTCAATGTTTCCAATGAAAAACTGGCACGGGCACGGGCTGCTCTGAAACAATCGGAAAAACTTGCCCATATGGGTCAGCTTTCGGCCGGGATTGCCCATGAATTGAACAATCCGCTCGGCGTAATCACAATGTACAGCAACATCCTGATGGATGAAGCGCCGGAAGGTGATGCTGTGCGCGACGACCTTAAACTGATTGTTGAACAGGCCGAACGATGTAAAAAAATTGTCAGCGGTTTACTCAATTTTGCACGTAAAAACCAGGTGAATTTATCGGAAACTGATGTTGTTAAATTTGTACAGCATAGCCTTAACTCGATCGTCAAACCTGAAAATATTGTTTGTTCGTTTGCTTCAGAGATAGCAGATCCGATTGCATTGCTTGATATCGACCAGATGATGCAGGTTCTGACCAATCTCGAAAAAAACGCAATAGAAGCAATGCCCAACGGGGGTTCACTTAAAGTGGGTGTTGAAGGCGATGCGGGTGAGATAACCTTCATCGTGGCGGATACGGGCAGCGGCATTGAAAAAGAAAATATGGACAAGCTTTTTACTCCATTTTTCACGACTAAGGAGATGGGAAAGGGAACAGGTTTAGGATTGGCCCTTATTTATGGTATCGTAAAAATGCACAAAGGGAAAATTCATGTTGATTCCAATGCCAACCCGGCACAGGGTCCAACCGGGACTACCTTCAGGATAACGGTGCCGAGAGGGCGGTGAAGAATATCGAATATCGAATGTCGAATATTGAATGAGTGATTGAGTGACTGAGTGAATTCATAAATAATACAGAACTCGTACAACTTAACAACTAATCAGATAAAAAATGATTAATCAATTATTGTTTAACAATTAACTTTCTATCTCTCACTCAATCACTCAATCATTCATTCACTCAATCACTTAATACTTTGTTCATGAAACCGGGAAATATTACAATTTTGATTGTGGATGATGATCAGGACTACCTGATTCAGTTGCAGGCGAAAGTCCAGCAATTCGGTTATAAAACAATCACGGCTGAGAGTCA
>CAISJJ010000166.1 GCA_903885595.1 uncultured Bacteroidales bacterium | reverse complement strand
TCAAACTTCAAGATTCGTTGATCAATATTCAATATTCTTTTCCTTGTTTTACTTCAAACTTCAAGATTCGTTGATCAATATTCAATATTCTTTTCCTTGTTGTACTTCAAACTTCAAGATTCGTTGATCAATATTCGATATTCATTTTATATCTGTTCTTTCTTCCCCAAAAGTACCGCGCCGACCATGGCCGTTAAAAACAGCACCGACGACATCTCAAAAGGCAAAAGGTAATCGTGATAAAGAATCTTGCCAAGGTTCTTGACCAGCCCGATCTGTGTAGTCATCGGATCCTGAGCCAACAGGATATCGTACCCGCGGAAAACCCCGATAAGCGTGAGCATCAGCATTCCTCCGGCGATAAGGGCCATTATTTTCACCCACATTGGTTTCGGCGAGCGTTCATCTTTATTCAGGTTCAACAGCATTACCGTGAAAAGAAAAAGCACCATGATGGCTCCGGCATACACGATCACATGAACCACCGCCAGAAACTGGGCATTCAGCAAAATATAATGGCCTGCGATGGCAAAAAAGGTCATGGTAAGGAACAGTACCGAATGAATGGGCTTTTTTGAAGCCAGCACCATCACCGCCGAAAACAGGGCCATTATGCTGAGGAAGTGGAAAATGTATTGTGTGAACATATTACAAATTCAAAACTTAAAATTCAAAGATCAAAACTACAACTCAAAAATCAAAACTACGGATATCGTTGGCTGTGCTCAAAATTTTGAATTTTGAGTGTCATTTTTGAGTTTTGATCTTTGAATTTTGAGTTATTTATTGTGTTTATATCGTTTATCCTTCTTAAATTCAAGCACCTCCGGGGTTTGCCGCTTCGAAACATCGATCCTTTTTGCAGGATCAAGAGGTTCTACCAGTTCAGGCTTGCCATAGATGAATTTATCACGCTGATATTCAGATTGAACCATCTCTTTGGTCAGGAAGATCGCTTCTTTCGGACAGGCCTCTTCACAATCGCCGCAAAAAATGCATCTCAGCATATTGATCTCATAAACGGCAGCATATTTCTCTTCGCGGTAAAGGTTCTCCTCGCCCGGTTTACGTTCGGCGGCGACCATGGTAATGGCTTCGGCAGGGCAGGCAACGGCGCAAAGTCCGCAGGCAGTGCATCGTTCACGTCCTTCATCATCCCGCTTCAGAACATGTCGTCCCCGGTATACATCCGAAAATTCCCGGTTTACTTCAGGATACTGGACTGTAGTCTTTTTCCTGAACAGGTGCCCGAAGGTAATGCGCATCCCGCCAAGAATTGCAGGTAAATAGATCCGCTCCAAAAAGGTCATCTTTTTGTCAGAAACTACTTTGGATCTATTTGTTAAATTCTGCATAACGGGTTGTTCTGATTTAAAGGTCGATGTTTATTCAACAATAATTTTATGATAATACATTTTTTCATCAGCTGTTCGCAGGCCAATAAGGTAAAGTCCACTGGCCAGACGCGACAAGTCCATGGTATGACGCGGAGAGGAAGTAATATTTTCAGTTGCCACCACGATACCGTGTGTATTCATGATTTTAACTTCAGCCATTCTGATATCTGTGTTTTTAGATTGGATCACAAGTTTGTCCCTGACCGGGTTAGGTGTAATAATTATGGATCCCTTATCCGGATTGTTCATTCCCGTACTAAATAATTCCACGATGAAATAGATGCTGTTGGAAAGGTTAATGTCGTTCCACTCCCCGGCGATCCCCAATGCACCGGTGCCTCCGGGCCATCCGCGCAGGGCCATCGCTCCGCCATCCTGGTTGCCGTTAAAGTTGTCGGGTTCCTGTATCAACCCGGCTGCGGTTCCACCCCAGTTATTATAGAGTCCTCCTACCGGCTGACCATTACCCGATCCGGCAGCGCCCTGTCCGATCCAGAAATTCGCCCCGTTGCCGTCGTTGTTGCCATCCCAGATCCAGGTTCCTTCCGTGAATTTATCAGTTGCCCCGATCCAAACATACGCTACGCCGCCACCATCATTGACAACTACATAATTATTCGGAACTCCTGCACCGTTCAGCACTGCATCAAACATGGCATTCTGCTCATTTACATCGCCGATCTCAACAAGATAACCACCCCGTTCAACAGCGCAGGCGGCAGCGTTTGTCCAGTTTTTCAATTCTTTGATCACCTCGTAGGTTTTTCCGTCGTAATTAAACGTGTAGATGTTGCCTGCAGCAGCACATAGCTGCCCGAAAACCTGCAGGCCTGATGAAACCAGCAGGACAAATAACAAAAAACATGTAAACGTTTTCATTGCTTTACTGATTAAATGGAACATATGTGAATTGCTAAGAACATTACATTTGAACCATCGTTTATCATCGGAATTAGTTTTAAACTGTCATTTTGAGTTTTGAATTTTGAGTTTTACGTTTTTCATCATTGATTCAATAAAATCACGACCCCGGTTATCACCACATTTAAAATCGCAAGCGGGATCAGCGATTTCCATCCGAGCCGCATCAGCTGGTCATAGCGGAACCGCGGAAGCGTCCACCTGATCCACATGTAGATAAAGCCAAAGAAGGTGATCTTTGAAAAGAGCACCATAAAGCTGACCAAGGCAAAAACATTGGGAGAAAGACCAAGCTTGTCAAGCCCGGGAAAATGGTATCCCCCCAGGAAAAGCGTGGCCATTACGGCTCCTGAAATAAACATGTTGATGTATTCGGCAAACAGGTAGAATCCCAGCTTCATGCTGCTGTATTCGGTATGATAGCCTCCTACCAGTTCGGTTTCGCATTCGGGCAGGTCGAAGGGGGCACGGTTGGTTTCGGCAAAGGCACATATGAGGAAGATCAGAAATCCCAAAGGCTGGTAAATGATATTCCAGTTAAATCCCTGCTGCTGTGCAACGATATCGCGCATGCTCAGCGACCCGGTCATCATCACGATGGTGATAATGGATAAACTCATGGCAAGTTCATAGCTGATCATCTGCGATGAGGCCCGCACCGCGCCAAGCAGGGCATATTTATTATTGGAGGCCCATCCGCCGATCATGATGCCATATACGCCGATTGAGACAATGGCAAAGATATACAGGATCCCGATGTTGATATCGGCCACCTGCATTGCATACACCTGGCCGTTGATAACAAGGTCGGGGCCCCAGGGGATGGCGGCGCTTGTTAGCAGGGCAATGAACATGGTGAGTGAAGGCCCGAGTATGTAAAGAAATTTATCAGCTGATGCCGGCATAAACTCCTCCTTGAAAAAGAGTTTGAGTCCGTCGGCTAACGGCTGAAGCAAACCCCATGGACCAGCCCGGTTGGGGCCGTGCCTGTCCTGGAACCATCCGGCCACCTTGCGTTCGATGAGTGTACTGTACATCGCAACAACGAGGCTGAGAACCAGGATGAAACTGGCGAGGAGGGTTTTGTATATTATTTGTTCGGCCATTTATTTATGTAAACTCAAAGATCAAAGATCAAAACTCAAAACTACAATTCAAAATTAAAAATATTGATTGAGCATCATCATACCAGTATTTCATCTCAATGGGTTTGTCATTTTTGACCCAAACCCTTTATTACTGTGTCATCAGGACCTCAACCCCCTTCCCCTTCTCCTCTAAGGAGAAGGGGAGGTGTGTTATAGTGCGGTTTATTAAACAATATATTTCTCAAAATAAAGTAAAATGCCGAATGAGAAATCTAAAAAACCATTTCATGTCACTGACTATTATATATTTAACACCGCCCCTCCTTCTCCTCTAAGGAGAAGGAGATGGAGGATGAGGTCATTTATTGTACATCCCTGACGAAGGGGTTCTGGTAAGATTGCGATTAATCATTTTAAAAACTGTTGGCTTTCAGCAATGCTCATAATTTTGAGTTTTAAGCTGTAATTTTCAGCTTTGATCTTTGAATTTTAAGTTAATCCGGTGGTTCCATCAACCCATCAATCGGCTTAATAATCGACTGTTTCTTCATCTTTTCATAATGATTGGCCGAGATGACCGACTGTCGCCTGATATGCCGCGGACCTTCAATCATCCAATCACTCACATCTTTCTTTTCAAACCGGCATTCATTGCAAATAAACTCTTCCAGTTCACCAAACTGATCTTTGCGGCCGGTAATGCGGTATATTTCGTTACCGAACATCCAGGCGCTCACCTTTCCGGAACATTTGCTACAGTGGCGGTGTGCATTCATCGGTTTCAGGAACCAAACACGGCTTTTAAACCGGAAGGTCTTGTCGGTAAGCGCGCCAACCGGACATACATCAATAACATTTCCGGAGAAATCATTTGTAATCGCATTCCTGATAAAGGTACCTATTTCCGACACATCCCCCCGGTAAAGCACACCATGCAGCCGTTTGTCAGTAATCTGATCAGCAGTATACACACAGCGATAACACAGGATGCAGCGGTTCATATGCAGTTTGATGTTATCGCCGATATCGGTTACGGGAAATTCGCGGCGCTCTTCCTCAGTGGCCGTCTCCTCCAGTCCATATCCGAAACTCAGGTCCTGGAGGTCACATTCCCCGGCCTGGTCACACACGGGACAATCGAGCGGATGGTTCAGAAGCAGGAGTTCCACGATCCCCCTTCTTGCCTCAATGACTTCGGGAGAGGTGAGATTTTCAACTACCATGCCATCCTGGACCGGGGTGCTGCATGAAGCAACAAGTTTCGGCATTGGTCGCGGATCTTTTGTTGAACAATGTGAAACTTTCACCAGACATGTACGGCATTTACCGCCGGAACCCTTCAGCTTTGAGTAGTAGCACATGGCCGGGGGAACAACCTTTCCGCCGATCTTACGCGCAGCCTGAAGGATGGTTGTTCCATCTTCCACTTCGATCAGTATGTTATCAATCGTCACTTTTATCATTGACTTACCAGTACTTTATACCCGTTTGTGATTCCGGCATGAGTGACCGGGTTTCGATTTTCAGCGACCCGTGATGGATGTCCTTTACTTCCTCCGGATGTTCGACATGATATTCAAATTCCTTCCTGAAATGCCTGATGGCGCTGGCAACAGGCCAGGCTGCAGCATCGCCGAGGGGACAAATCGTATGACCCTCTATATTTTTAGCTACACGAACAAGCAGGTCAATGTCCTGCATCCTGCCTTTTCCGTGTTCAATCCGATATAAAATCTTCTCCATCCAGCCGGTTCCTTCCCTGCATGGTGAACACTGTCCGCACGATTCGTGTCTGTAAAAATGGGTCAGGTTCCATGTGTTTCGAACAATGCAGGCATCCTCATCATAAACGATAAAACCACCGGAACCAAGCATCGAACCGGTTTCAAAATCCCCTTCGGCCAGGGATTCATAACTGATCAGCCGCCGTTCTCCTTTGGAGGTGTTTAAAATCAAATCGGCCGGGAGGATGGGAACTGAAGATCCGCCGGGGATAACCGCTTTTAAATATTTATCATTGGCAATGCCACCGCAGTATTCGGGCGCATAGATAAACTCCTCAACCGGAAGCCCCAATTCAATTTCATACACCCCGGGGTTGTTGATATTCCCGCAGGCGGAGATCAGCTTGGTACCGGTGCTTTTCCCTTTTCCCATCTTTGAATAGGCCTCGCCACCCATGCTGATGATGGGTGCGACGGTAGCCAGGGTCTCAACGTTGTTTACAACGGTTGGACATCCGTACAATCCCTTGAATGCCGGGAATGGGGGCTTGATGCGGGGATTGCCGCGTTTACCCTCGAGCGATTCGAGGAGCGCTGTCTCCTCACCGCAGATATAAGCTCCTGCGCCCGGATGAGCAAATATATTCAGCGAAAAATCGGTTCCCAGGAGGCGGTTGCCAAGGAAACCGTTCAGGTGAGCCTCTTTGATGGCTTTTTCGAGAATGCCAACCAGGTATTTGAACTCCCCGCGGATATAAATGTAACAGGTATTTACGCCAAGTGCATAGCTGGAAATAATGAGCCCTTCAATGAGCAGGTGGGGAAGGTGATGCATCAGGTAACGGTCCTTGAAGGTGCCCGGTTCGCTTTCGTCGGCATTACATACAAGGTACCGGGGCTTGTCCGATTTCCGGTCGAGGAAGCTCCATTTCAACCCTGTCGGGAAACCGGCTCCTCCCCTGCCCCTGAGACCGGAACGCGTTACCTCTGCGCCAACCTGGGCCGGTGTCATTTCCCGTAAGGCCTTTTCAACGGACACATACCCCCCGTTGGCGCGGTAAACGTCAAACCCCCGGATTCCCGGAATGTCAATGTTCGCTAGCAGAATTTTTCCACCCATTTCGTATCGCGCGGTTTATCTTTGGTTGCAAATTCTCTTAGTTCCTCAATCAGGTGATCGACCTTTGCAGGTGTCAGTTTCTCATAAAACTCAGTATTAACCTGCATAACAGGACCAGTTCCACATGAACCCAGGCATTCGACCTCCTTCAGGCTGAAAACACCATCATGGGTGGTTTCACCAGGTTTGATCTCCAGCACCTCCTGAAGGTGCTCCATTATTTTATCGCCGCCCGATATTGCACATGGCCCGGTGCGGCAAACCTCTATTACGTATTTCCCCATTTTGTCAAGATAAAACATTGAATAAAATGTGGCAACCTCATACACCTCAATCGGCTGAATTCCAAGGAGCGACGCCACATAATCCATAATATCGACCGAAAGGTAGCCTCCCAATTCCTCCTGAGCAATATGGAGGATGGGCAGCAATGCTGACTTTTGCTGCCCCTCAGGGTAGCGACCGATCAGGGTTTGCACCGTCTTCATCACCTCCGGCGTGAAAGCGACTGGCTTGCCGTTTCTGATGAATTGAGGATGGTTTATTTTGTTATCGTATTCCATGTTGTTGTTAGTTCAAAATTCAAAACTCAAAAATCAAAACTACAAATCAAAACTCAAAAATTTGTGCTTTGATAACGTTTTCCGGGTTTTGAGTTTTTATTTTGAATTTTGACATTTGCATTTTGCATTTTGCATTTTACATTTTACATTATTTAAGCGTCAAGCTCCCCCGCTATCACATTCATACTGCTCATGGTCAGGATTGCATCTGAAAGCACCCCGCCGCGGATCATTTCCGGGTAAGCCTGGTAATAGATAAATCCCGGCCTTCGGAAATGAAGACGGAACGGAGTTCTTCCGCCATCGCTGATCAGGTAAAATCCCAGCTCGCCATTACCGCCTTCAACGGAATGAAAAACTTCTCCAACCGGCACCTCTATCTCACCCATCACAATTTTAAAATGCCAGATGAGCGCCTCCATTTTTGAGTACACCTCTTCCTTAGGTGGCAGGTAAAACTGTGGCACATCAACATGGAAATTGCCTTCCGGCAGATTTTCCAGGGCATTGCGCACCAGGTTCAGGCTTTGCCATATCTCTTCCTGCCTGACACAAAAACGGTCGTAGGTATCGCCTTGTGCTCCAACAGGAATGGTAAATTCAAAATCGTTATAACTGCTGTAGGGGCTCATCACCCTTACATCATAATCCACTCCTGCGGCCCTGAGATTCGGACCGGTAAATCCGTAATTCAACGCTCTTTCACCACTTATGGGGCCAACGCCAATGGTACGGTCCATGAATATGCGGTTGCGTAGCAGCAATTTTTCAAATTCATGAAGCACATTGGGCAGATGATCCAGAAACTCATGGATTTTTTTTACTGCTTTTAACGAAAAGTCGCGTTCAAACCCTCCTACCCTGCCCATGTTGGTGGTAAGGCGGGCTCCTGAAACCTCCTCATAAATTTCATATACCTTCTCGCGTTCCTGGAAAACATAGATAAAACCAGTGAGGGCGCCACTGTCGACCCCGATCACGCTGTTACAGACAAGGTGGTCGGTAATGCGTGCAAGTTCCATCAGGATGATACGCATGTAATCAACCCGTTTTGAGGTTTTAACGCCCAATAGTTTTTCGACCGTCATATGCCAGCCAAGGTTGTTGATCGGGGAAGAACAATAATTCAAACGGTCGGTAAGTGGCGTGATCTGGTAATAGGGCCGGTGTTCGGCTATTTTCTCAAAGGCGCGATGGATGTATCCGATGGTTTGTTCAGCATCAACGATCTGCTCGCCATCAAGCGTGAGTACATTCTGGAAAATCCCATGTGTGGCCGGATGGGTGGGGCCAAGGTTCAAAGTTGTATATGGCTTTGTTTCGTCCATCAGGTGTTATGTAGCGAGGTAGCGAGGTAGTGAGGTAGCGAGGTAGTGAGGTAGCGAAATATTCATCTATCTTGTTTCTTTATAAAATATTACCTTCCAAAATATCTGTCATCTTTGTCTTCCCGGGTTGGATCCTCCAAAGGATATTCCTTTCGCATCGGAAAAAAATCCATGTATTCAACATTTAAAATACGCTTCAGGTTGGGATGACATTCGAAGATTATCCCGTAAAAATCGTATGTTTCGCGCTCCATCCAGTTGGCCGACGAAAACAGATCTGCAACGGTAGCCACTTTCGGATGATTGAGCGTGATAAAAGTCTTTATTCGCAATCGCTTGTTCTCCCTGAGATTATGCAGGTGGTAGACAACCCCCAAAGGCAGTCCCCGGTCGGGATAATGAACACCGCACAAATCGGTCAGAAAGATAAAATTCATGTTTTCATCCTCCTTCAGAAACTGAATTACCTCATGGATTACGGGGCTGGCAACGGTAAATGATAAAATATCCGAGGTGGTATCCATCCTCAGGATATCCTGCCCGAAAGCCTTGTAGAGTTTATCGATGATGAATGAATTCTCCAACTTATTATCCTGTTACGATTTCGCGTTTCGCGTTTCGCATTTCGCGTTTTACTTTTTGCTTTTTACTTTTTACTTTTTACCTTTTGCACTTTGCACTTTGCATTTCCTTACTTAAGTATCCCATAACTTGAAAGCAGCTCCTTATACTCATCGGAGTACCTGCGACGAAGTGACTCATTCCCCACCAATTCCTGTATTTTCATGAATCCATTGATGATTTGTTCAGGTCTGGGGGGACAACCCGGCACATACACATCAACCGGAACTACGCGGTCGATCCCCTGGAGCACACTATAGGTGTCGAATATTCCTCCGCTTGAAGCACATGCGCCAACTGCAAGCACCCAGCGGGGTTCGGCCATCTGTATGTAAACCTGCTGGATGACCGGGGCCATCTTCTTGGCAATAGTCCCCATTACCATGAGCAAATCGGCCTGTCGCGGACTAAAGCTCAGCCGCTCGGCACCGAAACGTCCCAGGTCGTAATGTGCGCCCATGGTGGCCATGAATTCAATACCGCAGCATGATGTTGCAAAGGGTAACGGCCATATTGAGTTTTTCCGTGCCAGGCCAACTAGTTTATCGAAGGTGGTGGCAAAGATTCCCGGGGCGGAATATCCGTCGGGGGGGTCGACTTTACTGTATGAAGGCGTAGCCTTTTGCATGCTTGTTAATCAAAGTGATTTAAATATCAAATAAAAACAAGAAATTCAAACTGCAAATATCAAAGTGCAAAAGTTAAAATTATGATCTTTGTTGAATGTCTCCACATTTGTTATTTGCATTTTGCACTTTGCATTTTGAATTTTGAATTATTTTAATCTTCCCAGTTCAGCGCCCCCTTCTTTATAATATACCAGAATCCGAAAAGCAGGAATCCCAGGAACAACAGCATCTCCCAAAATCCTTCCCAACCGAATTCCTTGAAATTAATTGCCCAGGGATAGAAGAAAATGATCTCCACATCAAAAAGCACAAAGAGGATTGCGATCAGAAAATATTTGACCGAAAAGGGAAATCGCGCGTTTCCCTTTATCTCTATCCCACACTCAAAGTTCTGATCCTTCCGCAAGGTGTGGAACTTTTTACGTTTCCCCCCGATGAAATGCGTAGCAACCATGGTAGCTGCAACAAAACCAAATGCAACGAATGATTGCACCAGCACCGGTATATAGTCTGAAGGGATGAAGCTTCTTTCCATTATTTAGAATTATTCTTGACAAAGTTAAATATTTATTTTAAACAGCGTTAAAATCTTAACAAAGAATATCAGGGAGTCTATATTTATTTTCAATTGAATGCCATACCATTTGTAAGTGCTGCCATTGCAATTATTTTGTTCACCTGTCGATTTTACTCGGGTAACATTATGGTATAGATATTTGCCCCTAACATGAGAGTTGCGGGATTACGCGCAGGCGGATTATTCTGCGCGATTTGAGAGGGGACATAAAAAACCATTTGGTAAAACTGGTTGATTCCATGAAAACCATGGAGATACCACCATGCCAGGGTAAAATCGCATGGCTGACCTTGGCGGGAATCACCAACTTTGTGGCCGTGAAAAGAAAAATTATTTCGCCGGCTCCCAGTAACAATTTTTGGGAGAGGTGATCGCCCCGGTAGTTTTCAATTTTTTCATCGCCTTATCAATCTCCTTGCGGTCGAGTCCCGACAGTTCGACAATCTGTCCGGCACTTACCGGTTGCCCGGCTTGTTTAATGGTTTCGAGAACTTTTTCTACAGTATCCATGGAAATATTGTTTTGTATACGAATTCAAAATTACGAAAATATGGCAGTGCATCATCCGTTTTCAGATGCCGTCTGAAATCAAATGTTTTCGGAGACAATCCTGTAGGTGTGCTCAGCGATGACCAGTTCTTCATTGGTAGGAATCGTCATCACCTTAACTCTTGACCCTGGCTTACTCAGCAGCATTTCTTTACCCCTTACACCATTGTTTTTTTGCGTGTCAAATTCCAACCCCATGTATTCCATTTCAGAACAGCACAATTCACGGGTTACCGGGTCGTTTTCCCCGATTCCACCGGTAAAAATGAGCAGATCGAGCCCACCCAGCGCCGCCGTAAAGGATCCAATATATTTTTTGATCCGGTATCGAAACATGTCCAATCCCAGGATTGCCCGTTCATTCCCGGCTTCCGAGGCCTTTTCGATCTCCCGCATATCAGAAGAAACACCGGTAATTCCAAGCATCCCGCTGTGTTTGTTTACCAGGGTATTGGCAACAGCTATGTTCAGTTCCTCTTTCTCCATCACAAAGGTAAGCGCTCCAAGATCCATGTCACCGGTGCGTGTTCCCATCATGAGTCCTTCAACGGGTGTAAGCCCCATGGAGGTATCTATTGATTTTCCGTGTTTAATTGCGGCAACGGAAGCGCCGTTTCCCAGATGACAAGTAATGATTTTCATCGATTCCATAGGCACACCCAATATTTCGCATGCCCTTCGTGCCACAAAGTAATGACTTGTGCCATGAAACCCATAACGGCGGATACCATATTTTTTGTAAAGCGAGTAAGGCAGGGCGTACATGTAAGCTCGGGCAGGCATGGTCTGGTGAAAAGCAGTATCGAACACTGCCACCTGCGGCACCTCAGGCAGCAGATATTGCATGGCCTTAACCCCCTCCAGATTTGCCGGATTGTGTAGCGGCGCCAATGGGATGCAGGCCTTGAAATTTTTAAGCGTGTCATCGTTGATTAAGCTGCTGTCCTTGAAAAGCTCCCCTCCATGCACCATCCGGTGGCCTACGGCATTAATCTCCGACAGGGAGCTTATGCAACCATGTTTCTTGCTGATCATTACACCGAGAACATATTCGATACCGATTTGATGATCAATTATTTCACCTTCCAGCTTTACAACATCCCCACGCTCTTTTTCATGCTTTAAAAATGATCCCTTCAATCCCACCTTTTCAACAATGCCTTTCGCCAGGGTTCGTCGGTTTTCAAAATCCAGAAGCTGATATTTAATGGAAGAACTGCCACAGTTTAATACGAGAATATTCATCTTGCTAGTTTTTTCTTATTTGATTACAATTTTTTCGCATCAGCATCATTTTCAATTTTCATTCCTGCGGAATCATATTCATAAAAACCGATTCCCGAGGTCCTGCCAAGCCTGTTTGCCCGTACAAGCTTTTTAATCATCGGTGATGCGATATACCGTGTGGATCCGAATTCCTTGTACAGGTTTTCCATCCAGCGAACTACTTTATCAAGGCCAACCTTATCGGCAAACTCAAACGGTCCGAGGGGCATGTTAAAACTGGCACGCATGGTGAGATCGATATTTGCCATTGAACTAACACCCTCCATCAGCATGGCGCACGCCTCGTTGAGTAACACGACAAAAAGCCTGACGCTTACCAGTCCGGGAGATTCCGATACCGGAATAAAGATCAGTTCCAGTAATTTTGTAAATTTTATAACCTTCTCATAGGCTTCATCTGAGGTATAAAGCCCTTTTGCCAGCTCCACCACGTTCGAGCCAGGGGCGGTGGTTGAAATGTGCAGACTTACACAACGCTCTTTATGTTTAAGTTCCGAAGACAATTCCGTGATTGCAATGGTCGAAGAATTTGTAGCGATGATACACGATTTTTTGACCACTTTTTCGATATTTACGAAAACCTCTTTCCGCATCTCAAAACTCGATAGTCCCTGCTTTGATTTAATGGTCTCAATAACAAGTTCGCAATCGGAAAGATCCGGATACAGCTGCGTGCCAGTAATCCTGGAAAGGATCGCCGTTTTTTCGCCCGGAGTCAAGCCCCAATGATTAATTTCATGGTCCAGTGCCTTTTGGATTTTTTCAAAGGCATGATTGATTAATTTGTCGCTGCGTTCAAGGAAAATCACCTCAATTCCATGTTTCGAAGCGGTTATTGCGATTGACTGCCCCACACCACCACACCCGACGATACCTATCTTTGAAAAAAGTATCCTGGGCCTCATTTCTTTGCTGAGCCCATATTTTTCAATAGGCTCCACGATCATTTCTGCCATAATAATATCGTATGAAAAATTTACTGTTAATAAAATAACGTACAAAACACCATTCTAGTGCAGTGACAATATCAAAAACCTGAATTATACTGCATCTTGACAGGATTGCAAAAGCAATCGTGTTCAGATGCAGTAATACTGAGCGTTTGAGTTTGCTTCCATTTGCAAACTCAAACAGCCGAAGTATAATTGAACCCGTGAAATTCTATATTTTATTCGTTCAACCAAACCAGTGTTCCGGAATAAGTTATGGACGGACTAGAAACTGCGGTGGTTTCCGGCATTTTGTCCCCTGTTCAAAGGCATAGGCAATTTCCAGCAGGACCGGTTCACTCCAGGCCCTTCCGTAAAAAGAGACTCCGACCGGCAGTTCATCAATGAAACCCATTGGGACAGTGATTGCGGGATACCCCGATATTGCAGCCGGAGAAGAGGTTCCTCCAATATACAAGTCTCCGTTAATAAGATCAGTTTTCCAGGCTGGTGTCCCGGTTGGGGCCATGATCGCATCCAGTTTGTTCGCATTCATGAGTTTGTCGATCCCATTTTCCCTCGTTCCTTTAAGCATTTCAGCCAATGCTGATTTATATTCAGGAGTATCAAGACTGCTTTTTGTCTCGGCTTGTTCAAGCAATTTCTGATCAAAATATCGCAGTTCGACAGTATCAGATTTGTTGAAGGCGATCAGTTCTGCAAGGCTTTTTATTGCGGCATTCGCGCCGAGGCTTTGAAAATACCTGTTCAGTCCGTCTTTGAACTCATACAGCATAACTTCAAAGGAGGCTTTTTCAACCTTACCGTCAATCGGATCGCTGAGTTCGATAACTTCGGCCCCCTGGCCTTTCAACCAGGTAATTGTCTGATCCACCAATACGTCCACCTTATGATGGAACCCCAACGATTCTTTTAACAATCCTATCCGTTTTCCTTTGAGACCATCCGGTTTCAGAAACTGCGTATAATCAGTTTGAAAATTACCGGCAGAGGCCAGGGTTTTACTGTCGGCCGGGTCAATCCCGGTAAGGGAGCCAAGGCAAATGGCAACATCAGTGACTGTGCGCCCCATGGGTCCGGGAGTATCCTGTGTAAAGGATATTGGAATGATCCCCGAACGGCTGATCAGCCCGACCGTTGGTTTAAGGCCGACAATGCCGTTGTTGTTCGACGGACACACAATTGAACCGTTGGTTTCTGTTCCGATGGCCAGGGCACAAAGATTCGCCGATACCGCCACCCCGGAACCGGAACTCGAGCCACAGGGATTCCGGTCGAGGATGTATGGATTCCTGGTCTGCCCTCCAACTCCGCTCCATCCGCTTGAAGAGATCTTTGAGCGGAAGTTTGCCCATTCACTGAGGTTTGACTTTCCAATGATAACTGCACCCGCCTCCCTCAATTTTCGTGCAACCCAGCTGTCGTTCATTGGAAAGGAATTTTTGAGCGCGGTGGAGCCGGCAGTTGTTGCCATTTTATCGTGCGTATCGATATTGTCTTTAAGTATTACCGGAATGCCATGCAGGGGACCCCTTGATTTACCTGCCGCCAGCTCCTTATCCAAAGCTGCTGCAATTTCCAATGCGTCGGGATTGACAACGATGATTGAATTGAGCTGTGGTCCGTTTATGTCTAATTCAACAATCCGGTCCAGGTATTGCTTTACTACCTCTTCAATGGAAAATTTACCATCCATATACCCTTGCTGAAGCTCTCGGATGGTGATCTCCTCGAGGGATGTTTTTTGGGCAGTTTGTTTCGACTTTGTAGCATCCGGCTGGCAGGAGAACATTGCTGCCAGGGATACACAAAACAGGATTGAAATAAGGTGAGGGCGCATCGCACATAATGTCAGTACCGATACGTCTGTTCCGGAATAAATCCTGATGAGATTGTCTGCTTTCATGTTGTTTGTCTTACAATAATTTTGTTTGATGTGCTACTTATCCTGTGCCACAAATAGTCCTTCCAGGTAATGCTTTTTTATCCCGAATATCTCCTTGATCGCGCGAATTCCCTCCAGGCTCTTTTTGGTACCTGCTGACTTTCCTGGCATTTTCCGCCCCACGATCATCAGGTTCTTTGGGGTATGATCTGTCGATATAAATTCAAAAACCTTCGTTTTATACCCATGAGCCTCTAAAATCAATGCCCGGATGCCATCGGTGATGATTTCGGCTTGCCGTTCCTCCAGGATACCATGTTTTGTTATGGCCTTTAATTCATTGGTCACGTTGAACTCCTTGCGGATCTGCTTATGGCAGCATGGCGCACAAACAATCAGCGAGGCACCGGCTGTGATACCCCTGAATATCGCATCGTCTGTGGCGGTATCGCAGGCATGCAGCGCAATTAAGATATCCGGCTTTTCCAGTACTACCTCCCGGATGTCACCGCGGATGAACTTCAGGTTGGTGAAGGAGGCCTTTTCTGCAATTATATTGCAAAATTCCACCAGCTCCTTCCGTGTTTCAACCCCTGTCATCAACGGCGCTTTCCCGGAAATATTCGTAAGAAAATCGTACAAGGCAAAGGTGAGATATCCTTTGCCCGAACCCATATCTGCAACATGAAATCCATCCTTTACTTGAAGTTCCCTGATAAATGGTTCCAATAGTTCAATGTACCTGTTGATCTGCAGGTATTTGTCGTTCATCTCTGCTCTCACTTCAAAATTTACATTCAGGATTCCCAGTTCCCTGAGGTAAATATTGTGCTGTGTGGTAATAATCCGCTCTTTCTTGTGGTCATGGGTAAAATCAGCTGCAGGTTTCAGTACAGTCTGATTTGACCGTATCTTAACCTTTCCATGTCCTGTAATCAGCAACCGGAGCGTTTCATTGTTCGAGAAGAGATCGGCGTTTAAAAAATCATCCTCCAGTGACTTTTTTATCAGGATCATTGCCTCTTCCGGGTCAAAATTCTTCGTTATATCCTTTGTCTTATAACGATAAACAAAATTGAGCCTGACCCCTTTTTTGATCTCGACGATTGAGATGATGAGGCTTTTCAGATCGGAGGTGTGGTCACGCTGGTTACTAATCACCAGTTTGATCAATTCTTTTTTTCGGATGCCGGATTGAAGTTTATCAAAGAAGATGACGAGTTGCCTGTTTTCCATAGTTTAATGTTAAATTTTCCCTTATTCATCTAACCGGGTACGGTTGATTTGCAATCTGTTCAGCAATATACCAAATAAAGTTCAAATTGTGTATTTTCACACCAAATTTGACCCGATGAAATCTCCTTTGGTTTTTCACCACAAAGTATTACAGATACCGGCGCTGATCGTTCTGCTGCAGCTCTGCCTTTTCACCTTGTCCCTGAATGCGCAAAAAAATCCTGAGGTTCAGCAGGTTAAACGCCCTACGGTTGGGCTTGTTTTAAGCGGAGGCGGCGCAAAGGGCTTTGCCTATATTGGGTTGCTCAGGGTGATACAGGAGGTGGGTTTGCCTATCGACTACATTGGCGGATCAAGTATTGGCAGCATAATCGGCGGGTTATACGCAATCGGATACCATCCCGACACCATCGCTAAACTTATCCGCACACAACATTGGGATAACCTGCTTAAAGACATCACCGAACGCAAGTATGTAGCATATGAAGAAAAGGGGATCGGGGAAAAAACAATTGTGAGTCTTCCACTTAAGAACAAAAAACTGGGGATTGGCTCCATGTACCAGGGACAGGAGATCAACTTGTTGTTAAACAGGTTTTTTTTACCCGCTTATAAAACCACCGATTTCAGCAAATTTCAAACCCCTTTTTTGTGCATCGGCACCAACCTTTTTACAGGCGAGGCTGTGGTACTTAACAAAGGCTACCTGCCCATGGCAATTCGTGCCAGTATGTCAATCCCCGGTTATTTCGAACCAACCGATTATATGGGTTATTATCTCGTTGACGGTGGAGTGGTAAACAACTACCCGGCAAAGGAGGTCAAGGACATGGGAGCCCAAATTATTGTCGGGGGCGATGTTCAGTCAGGACTCTATTCAACTAAGGAACAACTGGCTTCCATCACAGCGATTCTCGACCAGATCACCTCTTTTTCAAGGGTCAGGGCCAATGAGATTGGTGACAGTCTGACCGATCTGAAAGTCCGTATCAAACTGAATTACGGCATGATGGATTTTGACAAATACGATTCCATAATGGCAGTAGGAGAGCGCATTGCACGGTCGCACTATCAAGAGATCAAGGCATTGGCTGATTCATTGAATGCCATTCAGTATAAGCCGCTCAAAACCTACAAAACGACTCCGCTGACCACCATCATGGTCGACAGCCTGATTATCAGGGGCAATAAAAAAATGCGGGACAGTTATTTTAACAGCATCTTTGGAAATTACCAACACAGGACTATATCCATTGATGAATTGCAGAAAGACATCCGTCTTACCTATGGTTCGGGTTATTTTGACAGGGTGTCGTACGAATTGGATTACCGCGACGGAAAGACCGACCTGGTGATCAATGCAGTTGAGGGTGGCCCGGGCGAAGTTTCGGCCGGAGTGCATTATGATAGCGATTACGGGATCAGCCTGCTACTTGGCGGTTCATTCCGTAACGTCCTCGGCCCTAATTCCAAGTTGTTTGCCGACCTGAATATTGCCTTAAACCCACGGATCAAGGCAACCTATCTTTTGGGTTTGGGTGGCAAAGGAGCTGTTGGCGCCGATGCGGAGTTTTACACGTTCAAAGTAGATTTGTACGATAAAGATGTAAAGGTTAATAAGTTCGACATGACCAATTATTCAAGTTCCCTCTTTTTCAATTATAATTTCCGAAACATGGTGAATTTAAGAGTTGGATTTGAATATGAATACTTCCGATTCAGGCAGGATATTGTAATTGACAGCGTCTGGGTCCCCTTTGAGAATTTTTCGAGCTACGGGAATGTTTTTGTTTATCTGAATGCCGATACGCGCGACCGGCCATACTACCCGACAACCGGCATCAATGCCACCCTGACAGGTACCTATGTTATGCCGTTCTCAAAAAACTGGTCACAGAACCTGTTTTCAAATTCCGCTATCTTCAGTCTGAAATTTGACCAGAACCTCTCCCTTTCCCGGAAATTTGTATTGCAGCCAGGGCTCTTTGCCGGTGTAACACTCAACAATTCAGGCACTGCCCCTATTCAGCATTTATTTGGATTGGGAGGTTTAACCCCCGATAATTACATCGGATCCTTTGTGGCCTTCACAGGATTGCATTTCGTCCAGGAATTTGGTTCCTATGCACTTGTTGGAAGGCTTAAGCTACAATACAATGTGTGGAACAAAATCTATTTGAATCTTCGCGCCGATGCCGGGGGCAATGAAAAGAAATTCGATCAGCTGTTCGCCGGGAAAAATTTCCTGGTTGGTTATGGCGTAACAGCCGGCTACGACAGCTTTATAGGTCCGCTTGAAATATCCCTGATGAGTTCAAACATCAACCCCGGGCTGATGCTGTTTCTGAACCTGGGGTATTGGTTTTAAAATCGTGACGCGTGACACGTGACACGTGACGCGTGACGAAAAGAGTGACACGTGACAAAAGTTATTAACAAGATTATAACCTTTGGGTCTGTTTTCTGATAAAGCAGAAAAACATGCTATGAAAACAATAAAGACTCATCGTGACCTGGATGTATGGAAGGATTCAATGGATTTTGTCCTTGACATCTACCGAATCACTGAAAGATTTCCTAATAATGAAAAATTTGGACTTGTGCCACAGATGCGCCGTGCAGGGATATCAATTTGTTCAAATATTGCTGAAGGAGCAGCACGGAATCATTCAAGAGAGTTCACACAATTTCTTTACATTGCCCTGGGCTCTGTTTCTGAAATCGAAACACAAAGTGAAATTGCTCTCAGGCTTGGATATCTCCAATCCATCGACCCTGAGAAAGAAACCCTTGACCGTTTGAGAAGAATGCTGGTGAGTTTGATACAGGCTATAAAGAGGAAGATGGGGGAATAAGGGGTGACAGGTGACGCGTCACGCATGACGTTGACCATTGTTTTCGTCACGTGTCACGATTTTCGTCACGCGTCACCTGTCACGTGTCACGTTTACAGAATCTTCCTCCGTTTGAACCACCAGAAGATCACGATACTGATGATCGACATCAGCAGTAATACCATTGGGTAGCCCAGTTTCCAGCTTAGTTCGGGCATATATTCAAAGTTCATCCCATAAATCCCGGCAATGAAGGTAAGCGGCATGAAAAAGACCGAGAAAATGGTAAGCAGCTTCATCACGTCATTGGTTTTCAGCGACACGATGGAAAGGTAGATGGTCGAGAGGTTGGCCGCATCATCATGGGTTTCATCAAAACTCAGGCTGAGTTTCTGCATCAAATCCTTCACATCCTGCAGGGCGCCTGCATCACGTTCGGTGGTGGCATGCTGCATGATGACATCTTTTGTCAGGCTGATGATCCTGCGGTTCAGCCGGCAATTGTTTTTCAGATAATAGAGGTGCTCCAGGGTAACCCTGGTCTGCCTGCCTACAAAAACCAGCCTCTCCATCCGATCAATCTTTTCAGAAAGGCTGATTGCAACAGGTTCATACGATTTTACCGTGTAATACATCATTTTGGTCACGATCTCAGCGGGTTCGCTGATGACGCCGGTTTCAAGGTATTTTGACCTGATCTCCTCCATGATGGCGGCATGAACCCTGTGAACCGTCAAAACCACCTTTTCGTTGTAAAAAATCGCGATCTTGTGGCTCATTTCCTGGATGGAGGTTGGATTTTTAGCCGTTTCATCGTAAACCCTCAGGATGATGAAGGTAAAATGCGGCAGGGTCTCTTTTTTTGGCAGGTGCGCCGGCTCGAGGCAATCGGCAAGGGAATAATAATCGAGATCATACTCTTTCGAATATTCCTTCAGTTCCGCCGGTGTGGGATCGGTAATATCGATCCAGATTGTGTGATCGTTGCTCCAGGCTGTTGTGTTGAGGGTTTTATCCATTTTTAACTTGTTTTATATGCTCCTTGTCACGCGTCACGCGTCACCTGTCACTGTTTTTTTTGTCACGCGTCACCCGTCACCTGTCACTGTTTTTTTTGTCACGCGTCACCCGTCACTTGTCACCTTTTTTTGTCACGCGTCACGCGTCACGCTTTTAAGGTTCCAGATATGCCGAGAACTTTTCATCGATGTGCTGATTGAACCACCGGTCGATGACCGATTTTCGGAACCTCCATTCCTTGCCAAGTTTAGCTGCAGGGATTTTGCCATCCTGGGCCCAGGTATAGATCGTTTGCGGTTTAAGTTTCAGGTAGCCCGCCACCTCCTCCAGTGTCATGATATCGTCCATGGGCTATTTTCCGATTTGATTAAGGATTTTATCCGCCCCCGTTCCGGTTTTACCGAGTGTGTCGGGGGCACTTCCGGTTTCCTTTCTTATCTCCTGCTTACCGGGTTGTGTCGGTGACACAAGCTGCTCAACCGAATAAACAATAGCCGTATAAAAATTACCTTCATATTTTCTGAATATCTTAAACTCCTCATGTTTTTCACACAAAAAAGGTCTTAAATTCCAGGCAAGCTGAATACCGACAAATGCCAGTATGATGATCCATATCCTGAAGACGGTGACCCCGATCTGCGGATAGATGCTTTTATTTTCACAGGCATATTTGAGTGCATCAACCATGAGCCGCATCCCGAAAATGCCTGCAAAGACAAAAATGGCTACATGCAGCAGCTGAAGGAAGTGATAATTTCCGCCGGTAATCTGGAAGACGATCACGATGGGGGCAAACGACAATGAGATGGTAGCAGTAAGCACCACACCGCTCAGTACGATCACGATCATCTGCCTGAAACTCATCTTCGACCCCAGCACCTGCTGGATGATGAAAAATGAAGGAAAGCAGATAATCACAGTGGACAGAAACAGGATAATGACTTTCAGACCTGTGACGACCGATTGCAGAAAACTATGATAACTGCCCATCACCATGCCATAGAGAAAGGCAAACGCGCAGATCAGCAGAATCTGGTTAAATATCAACCTGTTGGATTGCTGGTTGTTTATGTCGCTGAAATATGATTCTTTGTTTTGGAAGATCTTAAATACCTCCCTGAATCCTGTAAATGATTTCATTTGGGGTGAGTTTAATTTCCCCCAAAGATAATATGTTTTTTACTGTTTGATACTGTTTGTTAATATTTTTTATTGTTCCCTTCCCCGGGCATCAGCCAATTTTATACACTCCGTCACCCGTTCGGGATTGATCTGAAATGGTTCATGCCATATTGATTCTGCAGGGGCGCAGGTTGCAACCGCTACTTTTCTCAGATCATCCTCCGTGGGATTAATTACCCCAATCTGGGCTAATGTGACCGGCAATCCAACCGATCCACAAAACGCATACACCTCATTAATCAGCGAAACCGGCCGGTTAGCAAGGAACATGCCGGCCAGCACCCCGAAGGCAACTTTTTCGCCATGAAAATAGGCATGGGTTGCGGGGAGCTGGGTTAAACCGTTGTGGATGGAATGTGCACTTGCCAGGCCTGCACTTTCAAATCCAAGTCCGCTCATCAGGGTATTTGCTTCGATTACCCGTTCCAGCGCTGGAGTAACTATTTTTAGCCGGCAGCTTTCAGCCGCCTGTACACCGAATTTCAGTATGGTATCGTAACATAGTCTGGCAAGGGTTAACGCCGAAAGGGTGCAGCGGCCTTCGGCTTCATTGGGTGATCCTGAATTATAACATGCATCGGCTTCAAACCAGGTCGACAGGGCATCGCCCATACCGGCGACAAGCAGCCGCACCGGTGCGTTGGCAATGATTTCCGAATCAAGCAGAACAAGATTTGGATTTTGTCTGAGATGAATGACGTGATCAAAAGATCCTGATTCAGTGTATACAACACTGATTGCACTGCAGGGTGCATCATTCGAGGCAATGGTAGGAACGATGATCGTTTTTGCATCCAGTTCGTTTGCAACGGCTTTCACCGTATCGATTACCTTCCCTCCGCCCAGGGCCACCACAACATCACACCGCCCGGCTTTTGCAACTTCGGTAATCCGGTTGATTTCTTTGACAGTGCACTCTCCATTGAAAGTTTCAACAAGAAAATTCCGTACTTCCCTGGCTTCAATGTTTGGGACTAATTCCCTCAAGGCAGTACCTCCTGCGACAATAAGGGCTTTCGTGCCCAGTTTACCAATCCATTCCGGTAAAAGGTTAATTGCTCCCTGACCTTGCAGATAGCGGGCAGGGAAAATGGCTGACTGAAATAAAACAGGGTTCATAATTTGACATTTTAGATAGTGAAGGTACGATTTCCATCAAACGACAGGAGTCGAAGGAAAATCGGCAATCTTATGCTTGGTGAATTGTTTTCGTTTCCTGTATCCCCAGATAAAGGTGGAAGGGATAACCATGACAGCGGTTGGTATTGTTGATGCTACCGGTTTTGGCGTTCCGTTTAAACTATGAACGCCAAATGTCAAACATATTGCAACTGCTGATGGAATGATAGTGGCCGCTGCAAAAGCAACCGCTTTTATTCTGATGACTGTCGCCAGTGTCTGGCATCCGCGCATGATGGAACCTCCAAATAGAAACGTATAGGTTCCCTGTTTTAATGCAGCCGTAGTCGCACCAGTCAGATCAAACGTTTCATGATAATTGATTCCAAAAACGATGACTGCCAGCACGCCGGCGCCCAAAACGCCCATTTTATAATCAATGAACCTGGCCCCAAAAACGATGATTCTTTTGAAATGGGACGGAAAAGCTAAGGTTTTCAAATTGCGGGCGTTTTCATATCCGTGGGGCAAAATTATGGAAATTTGGCAATTGACCATTTTCCCATTCAAATCCCAATGATTGCAAATTGAAAATTATGGAATTTACATGATTTCTTCAACAAGTGTCATATAGGCTGGATCCACATCGCTGAAAATATCCTTTTCAAGATTCATGAAATTACCCTTATCCCGTGAAAACTGAATTTTCCCATTGCGTAGCAGGTGGATGTGATCACAAATACCCGTGAGCGATCCAAGGATGTGGGAAGTGATAATAACGGTTGTTCCTCTTTCTTTCAGCCTGGCGATGATCATGCTGAGCAGACGGGAGGATTCAAGATCGAGGCCGTTGAAAGGTTCATCAAGGATGACGATCTTCTTCTCCTGCCGCAACACCCCTGCGAGGGCTAGTTTTCGTTTCATCCCGCTGGAATAGCTGTCGATCAGCTGGTCAAGCGGCAGACTGAACATCCGGTTCCATGCATCAATGCCCTGAACACCCGTTGGCGACTTGAAAAGACCAAGATATTCCCTGCCCGTAATATGGCTGTAAAAGAAATTCTCAGTTTCAAGAAAAGAGAGGTCTGCCCGTTTAAGAGGTCTTCCTGTCATCATGATGGAGCCTGAATCCTGCCTGATAAAGCCAGCCATGGTATTCAGCAGGGTTGTTTTTCCGGCCCCGTTCATGCCAACCAGTCCGTGAACACTTTTCAAAGGAAGCGAAATCGTCAGGCCGTCAATGACTTTGTGATCTCCATAGGAAACGCTCAGGTTCTCAATTGCCAGCATCAAAGTAAGTTTTAAGGTTCCTGGTTGCGCCAACAATGAGGAACAGGTTAAACAAAACGAAAAACAGAGCTGCCGGGAGGATTATTGAGATGATACATGCCAGGGTTGTCAGCATCTGATGAGCGCCCGAATATGCTTCGGGACGGTATTGATAATATTTGAGCAGGATGGAAAAGGCCATCAGATTCAGTGATGCAAGGAAGTACCCTGCACTAAGCCATCGGAATTCTTCATGAACAAGGGCTGTAATTATCAGTGGCAGAAGGATCATCGCAAACAGACTCGTATGCCTGGCAACTTTACCAAGAAGGAACTGCAACGATCCGGAACCACCGGCGATAAGCATGTTCCTGGGTTCATATTCAGAATAGAATGAAACGAAAACCAGTGTCAGGAAAAGCAGCGAAAAGCCCGATAACCAAAGATGGTAAAAGCCAAACAATCCGGGGACATAGAAAAGAACCAATACAACTAAGTTCTTCCGGATCCCGCTTTGCCATTCGAACATCCCTGCAGGGATTATCCGAAGCTTTACCGTGCGCGAGTTGACCAAGTTCCGTGATGGAACAGAAAAGGCAATGATTATTATGGCCGCTGTAAAAACAATGGCGTGGATATACAAAGCTTCAGATAAAAGCAGCGCCGTGACCGGCAAGGTGAATAGCAAATACTCCCAAAGGAACAACACCCGGGGGCGAAAAAAGATTGCAGCCAGAAAATGGTAGTCCCTGCGCCGGCTGTGCACCAGCCAGGTGACATATAGAATCGAACCGGGAATGATGTATGGCCACGGATGCACAGAAATTCGTTGTACCAGGAACAGGGTAACCAAAGGGAGAATGACGACTGCCAGGAAAAGAACCCTGAAAAGTCCGACATCTCCTGAGCCGCGGTATACCTGCAGCAACCTCAACCTGATCAAACGAAACACCATGCGTAAAATACCGGGTTTGTAATATTTTTTCTCTTTTTAACAAGATCCTTCAGGAAGGAGGAACGGTTTCAGTTTGTCAACGGTTTTGTCCCGATTGTAAATATTCTTTCATTTCTGATTTCAGAATCATACGGGCTTTTCTTATTACAGGATATGAGATAACCTCTCATTGCTCAGATTAAAAGAATACCAATGCGAAAGCAATCGTGTTTAGATGCAGTCATACTGAACGTTTGAGTTTGCTTTCATTTACAAACTCAAACAGCCGAAGTATAACCTGATCAGTTCAACTTTTGAATGAGAAACGTTAGTGTTAATGCAGCATTTTCAATGTCATCCAAACCGGATAAATCATCCCGGCAATGAGGAGCAGGGTAAAAAACGGCCTGTTAATGTTTTGCCATTTGTAATTTTTCCTTCGGATGGCGTCCACGGCATGGTTGATCCCCGAAAAAAACAGAAAGAAGATCAAGGCCGTAAAGATGGTCAGCTCAGCCCTGATGCCCCAATTGGCAAAATAAACCAGGATCGCTGCTGCCGGATAGGATAACAAGGCAATAGCTGATTGCCGTTGATAATTGCTCCCCACCTCGAAGCCCTTTATCTCTGCTGTTTGTTTCGCAAAAAACAATCCCTCCAATCCAGATAATCCGGCAATGGCGACAATGATCAGGGGTATCATAAAATGCAACTGGGCAACCGGGTCATATTCACCGCGAGATCCGATCTGGTAACCAAAAAAAAAGCTATACAAACTAATATTATTCTGAGGATGTCGAGTATTTTCAGAGCCATAAGGATAAAATAATTTAGTTAGTTAAAATTAAAAAACGATTCTCATCCATTCTTGTTCATATAAAGCCGTTACTTGGAAAGGATGAGTTTAAAAACCTCCACGTAATCATCCTTTACAACTTT
>CAISJJ010000165.1 GCA_903885595.1 uncultured Bacteroidales bacterium | reverse complement strand
GTTGTTGACCGGGACAAGGATCATTGATCTAATGCAGGCCGCCCGGCTGGAAAAGCCAAACTTTCGCCATAGTTTCCTGGTGAGATGCCAGGACCGGTTGCTTCCTGTGACAACAGAAGAGGTGATGGCAAGCTATATCGACAATGGAATTGTATACCTGTTGCTTCAGGGAGGAAAACAATATCCGGTTGATATGAACCTGGATGATCTGCAGCAGCAGCTCGATCCCGGACAATTTTTCAGGGCAAACCGGCAATTTATCGTATCGCGAAAGGCGATCCATGATATGGCGGTTCATTTCAACGGACGACTCCTCCTCAATCTTAAAGTCAATACCCCCGAGGCCATTTTCATTAGTAAGGAACGTGTTTCTGCGTTCAAACGGTGGTTTGAAGCTTTCAATTAATCAGGGCCTGCCGGCAAACTAAAACTAAACGTACTTCCTTTCCCTTCTTCGCTCTCCACCCAAATCTTCCCGCCGTGCGTTTCGACAAATTCTTTGCAGAGTAAAAGCCCCAGGCCGGTTCCTTTTTCGTTTTCGGTGCCGCGGGTGGTAAAACTGGTTTCGATTTTAAAGAGTTTTCCAATGGTTTCAGGTTTTATCCCAATGCCGCTATCGGTGACGAAAATATCAACATGATCATGGCGAACCTCAGCAGATACTTTTACAATGCCTCGTTTTGGTGTAAATTTTATGGCATTCGAAATCAGGTTTCTGATTATAATGCGCAGCATATTCTCGTCGGCTTTAAGGATAATATTTCCATGGTCGCTCTCAATCAGCGAAATGTTTTTTTTATTGGCTGTTTCTTTAAGGTCTTCAAATACTGAGTTAACAATATATTTAAATAAAATGGGTTTCGGCTCAAACGGAATTCTTCCTTGCTGCATTCTGGCCCAGTCGAGCAGGTTTTCGAGTAATTCGAAAGTATGCTGTGCTGACGAATTTATGATGCAGGCATGTTGTTCGATCGAATCAATGTCGAGGTTGCGGGCTTCGTTTTTGAGCATTTCGCTAAAACCTAAAATGTTGTTGAAAGGGTTTTTAAGGTCGTGGGCAATGATGGAGAAGAACTTGTCTTTGGTGGCGTTGAGTTCGCGGAGTTCTTCATTTCTTTGCTTGATTTCTGCTTCAGTTTTCTTTTGCCGGGTGATATCCCAATTTGTTCCAATCATACGCAAAGGTTTTCCTGTGCTGCTTCGCACAACAATTGCCAACGCCCTGATATCGTGAACCGAACCATCGGGCCAGAGAACTTTAAACTCGGTATCGAATTCCTTTTCTCCGTTTAAAGCCATTTGAATTTCGGCTTCACCCTGTGCTTTTGAGTCGGGATGGACACCGGCAAGCCATGCTTCGTAAGCGCCGCCAAACTGGCTTTTGGTAATGCCATAAAGTGAAAACATCTGGTCGTCCCACGCCAAAATATTATTTACAACATCGTAGTCCCAAATACCAACGCCACCAGCCCGTGCAGCCAGTACCAAACGTGTTGACGACGCTATCAGCTTTTCCTCCATTTGTTTGCGTTCGGTAATGTCGTGACCCTGAGCGATGGTGGCAATGGGGGTTTTGCCGTCAGGCATAAATAGTGTTGCCGAATTCCACAAAAGGGTCCGTACCGATTTATCGAGATGCTGGATTTTGATTTCGACAGTTTTCCAGCGTTCACCCATTAAAGTTTTATGGATTAAAGCCATCGTATTTTCGGAGAGTTCGGGCGGGAAAAGAATATCCAGCGATTTGCCCATAACTTCGGTTTCGGTGCGCCCGGTAATAAATTCAAAAGCATGATTAAACCGTGTAATCCTGAATTGCGGATCCCAAACGATGATGGGGGCATTGGCGTAATTAATCAGGTTTTCGAGGTAGGCGTTGGTTTCCTTCAATGAATCCTCCGCTTTTTTAATATCAGAGATGTCAACAATAAGTCCTCTTAGCCCTGCTGGCTTGCCATTGATCCGATAATAGTTAGAATAAACCTTTGCCGGAAAAGTTGAACCATCTTTTCGCAGCATCATAAATTCGCTTCTTTCAACCGTCTTATCTGCAATTTTTAGCTGGATGTTGTCAATGGCTCTGGCTCTTTCTTCAGGGATATGAAATTCAATTGAGGATAATCCAATAACAGGATCATTTTGATCATATCTCATAATCTTGTAGGCCTGTTTATTTACGTAGGTCAGTTTCCCCTGAAGATCGGTTTCAAAAATGATCTGTGGTAAAAAGTTAGCCATTTCGCGGAATTTTTCTTCGCTCTCGCGCAGCGCTTCTTCAATTTTCTTTCGTTTGGTAATATCACGCATTACGGTAAACAAAGCTGGCTGTCCGTCAATTTGAATGACCCCGATTGAGATTTCGGCCAGAAAATCGGACCCGTCGAACCGGCGATGAACCCATTCGAACGAAATAAAGCCGCTTTCGATAGCCTGGTCCATCCGGTTTGCGGCTGCTTTTTCTGATAATTCGCCATCAGGTTGCAATTCAGGTGAAAGTGCATCAGGCGACAGTCCGATAATCTGCTCCCTGGTGCCACACAACAAGTTTTCGGCTGCCTTATTGCAGTCGTTGTATTTGCCATTCAGGATGGTAAGATAGGCATCCGGCGAATTTTCGAAAAGGACACGGTGTTTTTCCTCGCTGGCCTGCAAGGCTTTTTCTATTTTTTTGCGTTCGGAGATGTCGCGGACAATAAACAAAATCTTGTCAGGCTGGCCACTGGCGTCACGGATAAACTCAGCGTTGGCCTCCATTTCAAAGATACTTCCATCGGCGCGCAAACCACGATATGTGCCCGGCCCTGTAATGATTCCCTGAAACATGAGGGTTATATTGTTTTTGGCGCGTTCGCGATCGTCCGGAAAAATAAACTCATCTACAAAATGTCCAATCAATTCGTTTTCATCTTTACACCTCAAAATATGAAGTGTAGCCGGCGAAACCATGAGGATTCGGCCTTCGAGATCGGTTATTGTGATGTCGTCGGGCGATGCCTGGAGAATAGATCTGTAGGTTTCTTCACTCTCACGCAGGGCGCACTCTGCCATTTTACGTTCGGTGATATCCTGAAAAACTCCAAAAAGGCGTATAGTTTGGCCATCAGCCTGTTCGGCGTTCCCGATGGAGCGCACCCATAAGCTTTTTCCCTTTGCGGTGATAAATGGTAATTCGAGATCAAAGGGCTCTCCTTCTTTTATAGTACGCGCCATGGCTTCCTTAAGAATTGGCTGGGCTTCGGGTGCATAAAAGTTGATTCCATCTTCAATCAGAGGCTGACTGTGTGGATCTACTTCATGAATCCGATAAGTTTCGTCAGTCCAGGTCAGTTTATTTGTTGCCAGGTCAATTTCCCATCCGCCTAATTTGGCTATACGCCCTGTTTCACGCAGCATCTGTTC